>CAZXXB010000008.1:0-11716 GCA_964644185.1 uncultured Myxococcota bacterium | reverse complement strand
CTTCTCGCAACGTGTGCGATAATCAATCAGCCGCGCCGCATAACCAACACAACTCAGGCCCGCGCCGCCCATCGCCGAGGTCAACATGACGAACGCTCTTACCCAGACCCGCTTTCCTACCCAGACCCTCAGTCGTACCCAGACCCTCTGTCGCACCCAGACTGTGCTGCGCACAGCCCTCACGCTGCTGCTCATCTCAGCCAGCACCGCCGAAGCCCAGCAACCCGCCGGGCCCGGCGGCGGCGCCCCGCCTCGCGGCGGAACACCCCCCGCGACCGACGTGCGCGGCATCAAAAAAGCCCAGAAGCTACGCGAAAAACTCAGCGAAAATGCCCGCGACGTCATTCGTGAAGAGCGCCGCACCGCCCTGCGCGCCGAACTAAACTGGAGCGACGACCGCATCGCCCTCGTCGAAAAGGTGCTCGCCTCCCACGACGAAGAGCGCCTCGCCATCATGCGCTCCGTCCGCGAAGCCCGAAAAAAACTCAAAGACTTCGCCAACGACCCCAAGTCGCCCCCCACCGCCATCAACCTCGCCCTCGACGATCTCGACGCCGCCCGCGCCCGCAAAGACGCGCTTCAGGCAAAGCAGGCAACCGAACTGCGCGCCGCCCTCTCACCCATCGAGTCGGCCCAGATCGTCAGCGTCCTGCCCGCCGTCATGCTGCGTACAAAGCAAGCCCTCAAAGGACGCATCCGCGCCGACCTTCGCAACAGCCCCCGCGACGCACCACGTGACGCCGACCGCCCCCGCAAAAAACCCCGCGCCGACCTCTCGCCCGAAGACGCCGACGCCGCCGAACGCGCCGCCGACTCCCTCGACGACGGCAGCGAATTCTTTTAATCTTTTTGTTCGCGTCCCCGCGTCCCACGCCCTCGCGCCCTCGCGCCCCCGCGGCGTCTCGCCCCGTGCCCGCGCGCCGTCACCCTCGCTCAAACGTCGCCACAAGCTCCACGTGCGCCGTCTGCGGAAACATATCAAGCACACGCACCTCGCTCAGCCGATAACCCCCTTTGACGAGGTTCTTCGCGTCGCGCGCAAACGTGTCGGCCCCACACGACACATAGACGATCCGCGCAACCCGCGTGCGCAACAGATACCCCACCGCCTCATTCGCCCCCGTTCGCGGAGGGTCGAGCAGCACCGCATCATACCCATGCGCAGGCTCGCTCTTCACAAACCCCTGCACCGGCTTTGCCACGTTGCGAATTGACCGCGCCACCTGCGCCGCTCGCGCCGCATCACGTGCATTCGCCGCCGCCCCCGCATCACTCTCAACCGTCGTCACACGCGCACCCAGCTTCGCCAGCGGAATCGTAAAATTCCCGCTGCCCGCATACAGCTCGAGCACCCGCAACCCCTCACTCACCCGCATCGCATCGAGCACCGCCCCCACAAGCTGCACGTTGCCCGCCCGGTTCGACTGCGTGAACTCGCCCGCCCCCTAAAACGCCGAGTAGACCGTGCCATTCGTCAACGCGATGCGCTCAGCGAGCCGCGACTGACCAAACACCCGCGGCGTGCGATCACCATCTCGCCCACGCGGCGCCGGCACCTTCACCCCCACAACCTTCGGCTGCGCCCGCGCCAACTCACCCGCCACACGCCGCGCATCGCCATTGTACCCATCACGCGGATTCACCTCGACGAGAGCAAACCCCGTCGCCGGCTCAAGCGTCACCTCAAACCCCGTCAGGTGCGGGTCAGGGTTGGCCTCGATGTGCGCCTGCAAACCAGTCACAAGCTCGTTGAGCGGCGGCAACAACGCCGGACACCCGGTAAACCGCTCGACCACACGCGACCCCGTCTCGTGAAACCCCACCACCCCGTTGCGACCACTCGCGTCGCGCCCCACCTGCATCCGCACCCGATGCCGATAACCCCACGGCTCACCCACCGCCTCGCACCCGTGCACCTTCACCGTCGCAAGATCAAACCCACCTATCCGCGTCAGACACTCGGCAACAATCGCCCCCTTCGCCACCCTTTGCGCCTCGTCATCCATGTGCTGCCACACACAACCCGGACACCGATGCAAAAACGGCGAGAGCGGGTCGCGCCGCAACCGCGACGGCTCAACCACGCGCACCGCCTCGGCATGCACGAACGCCGCCTTCTCTTCGACAATCGCAATCTCGAGCACGTCTTCCGGGCACGCTGGCGTCACAAACGCGACCCGCCCATCGGCAAGGCGCGCAACCCCCGCGCCGCCGTGCGCCATCCGCGCAATCGTCACCACTTCTCGCGGCGCGCCATCAATCGTTGCCCCGCTCACCGCTGCCCCGCTCATCGTGGCCCCGCTCATCGCCCACCCGACCACGGCGATGGAAGTATCGGCGGCTTCTCGGCATCACGCGACACACGCTGCACCTCAATCTCCGACAGCAGCACAGGCGGCGCAATCGCCGACACCGGCACCCACCCCGACTCGGCCCCGCAATACCCATTAAAAACCTCCGACGTGTCGCCCGCCAGCACAATCTTGTTGATCGACGTCAGCGGCGTCCCCACCATCTCGACCCCACGCACCAGCTCTTCACGCCCATCGGGGTAGACCCGATACACCATCCGCGGACTCCCCTTAAACGCCTGAAACCCATACGACGACGTGTTCGTGTTGCCCCCCTGAATGTCTTTGAAAAACAGCCCGTACGGCTTACCCGCCTTCTTCACCTCATCAATCAGCCGCTGCTTCAGCGTCGCCGCCGACACCGCCTTCTCAGCCTCGACAATCGTCACCGCCATCCGCGCCGTCGGCTTACTCATGTGCGACGACCGCCCGTGCCCATTCGACTGCGAAAACCCCTTCACCGGCTGCCGCGACAACAGGTAATTTTTCAGCACGCCGCGATCAATCAACGTCACCCGCTGCGCCTTCACCCCCTCTTCGTCATACCCATAAAATCCGTTCAGCGACTCGTCGCGATACCGCGCAAGCGTCGGGTCGTCATACAGGCTGATAAACTCTGGAATCACCGGCTTACCCACCTGATCTTTGAACGTGCGCCCCTCTTGCTCGCGCTCTTGCCTATGCCCCTCAAGCCTGTGCCCCACCGCCTCGTGAAACAGCACCCCCGTCGCCCGCGCCGCGAGAATCGCCGGCCCGGTATAAGGGTCCATCGCCGGAGCCGCACGCAGATCGCGCAGGCTCTGCACCACCTTATCAACAAGCCCGTTCAGCGCCTTCTCATCCGGCAACTCGTCGAGCGACCGCACATACACAACCTCGTCGTTCTCCAGCAGCATCCCGTCATCCGCCCGCGTCACCGCCGAGACAAACACCCCAAACCACGTCTCCTCGGTCAGTATCTTCGTCCCCTCGCTGTTGACGAACCACCGCGTCACATGGTCGCCCGAGACACGCACCTGTGAGTCAAAAATTTCCGGAACCGCGCGAAACCGCGCCGACAGCCGCCGCGCAAGGTCTTTCCACTTCGACGCATCCACACCACACGCCACCTCAGGCCCAATGAACGTCGCCGGTTTCTCTTTCGTAAACGACGGCGCCGCATCGGCCTCTTTCACCCCATAAATCATCTCGCCCTTGCGCTTGTGAAAGTCAGCCAGCGCCTGCTTGTACTCGCTGTCGGTAATCAGCCACAGCGTGTTGCGAATCGCCGCGATGTCATCATCCACCGGAGCCTCACGCCCCACCTGATACCCCTCAGGCCACGAAAACCCGCCATCACGCCCCGTGTCTGCCGTGTTGTCGAACTGATAGTCACCCACCCGCGCCTCGACATACACAAGCCGACTGTTCTCGGCCCCGCCACCCACCAGCGACCCATACTTCGCCTCGACCCGCAGCGACCGTATCTGCTTCACCTGATACGCCAGAAAATACGGAGCCTCATACTCCGGCAGCCGCAACTGCTCGACGTTGCGCGTCAGCTCGCTGCTCAACGCCTCAAGCACCTTCTCGCGCTCGACCTTCTTCACCGGCTCTTTGCTGCCCTTGCCCGGCGTCGTCACCGTGTCGGCATCAACGCTCGCATCAACGCTCGCATCAACCGTTGCCTGAGCTGCGCCATCGTCGGCGCGCGCAGCCGTCGTGACAGCGAGCAGGGCGAGCGCAAGGGCGACGACGAATGGCAGATGGGTGAAACGTGCGTGAGTAAATCTTGCGAAAAGAAGCGTCTTCATGGCGCGATTCACTAACACGGCCACGCCCGCCCTGCACGCGCCCCCTCGCTACCCACGCAACCTCTTCCGCGCCGCCTTCCGCGCCCTCTTTCGCCCCACCCCGCCGCGAACGCAGCCAATCATGAAGATTCATGTCGCCCCCGCCCCGCCAACGCTTTAGGCTTGCAAACCATTCTGAAACGATTATTCTAGCCGCTCTGGTGTGGGGGTGACGCTCCAGATTCCGGGCAGTTCGCACCGGTCAATCACAATGAGGATTCCTATGAGCAAATTGATTCGCGTCGTGTGTGCTTCGATGGTGGCCCTCTCGGTCTCGGGCGTGGCAGGTGTTGCCGCAGCCGCCGAAGGCAGCGACGTCGTCGCGTTCTGCCCCGGCGACAAGAAGAAAAAGGGCGAAGACGAGCAGTCGCTGGCCTTCTGCCCGGGCGACAAGAAGAAAAAGAGCGACGAAGAGCAGTCGCTGGCCTTCTGCCCGGGCGACAAGAAGAAAAAGAGCGACGAAGAGCAGTCGTTCTGCCCCGGCGACAAAAAGAAAAAGAGCGAAGGCGAAGAGTCGCGCGCCTAATCAGCGCTTGCGCGACACCTCGTTGCGACAGGCACTGCGGCACCTCACCGACGCCTCACACGGCTTCGCAACGGTGCCCGAAAAACAAACCCGCCATCCGGCGGGTTTTTTACTGTCTTGTCGATGCAGCCTGTCGATGCAGTGCAACCGACGTCGCATTCAACCCGGCAACCCATTCACCCCGACGACGTCTTCACCCAGTCGAGGTTCGTCCTTCGCGCGGCCCGCCGCCCACCACCGCTACTTCTCGTCCTCGTCCTCACCTTCGCTCTTCTCGCGATTGTGCGCCAGCACCAGCGACGCCCGCGTCAGCACCCGCACAAGATCGCTCTGCCGATTCACCCCCACCTTCAAATAAATGTTGCTCACCCGCTCGCGCACCGTATTCAGGCTGATCGAAAGCGACTTCGCCGCCTCTTTCATCGTCTGCCCCTGCATCAACAACCCCGCCAGCTTCGCCTCACCCGCCGACAACCCGTAAATCTCTGCCAGCACATCGACCGGAGTCTCCGCCTTCCCGTTCACATCAAATACATACGCCACGAGGTTGCGCTCATACGTCTGCGGAACATCAAACGTAAACGAATGGCTCGCAATCAACACGCTCACCGGGTCGGGCCCATCGGTACCCAGCCGCAACGCCACCCGCGCCGTGCCCGACTTCTCACGCGCTGCCGCCGCCCGCGATATCGTCCGCTCTAGCAGCACCGCATCGCTCGCGTTGCGCGCCGTCAAACGTCCCCCCCGCAGCGAAATCGGCGCCCGCTTGCGCCCCGCAATCTCACGCGCCACCGCGCTCGCCACCCGCACCCGACCATCGCCGTCAATCAACATCACCCCATACGGCAACGCATCCAGCGACTGAAACGCACTGTCGCGCTCGTGCCGTAAACGCGCCACAAACCGCGTCATCGTAAACGCCGTCGCGCAATGCGGCCCAAGCAACTTCAGCAACTTCACCGCATAGTCGGGTGCCTCACCCTCCGACTCGCGCCGCAGTATCGTCAGCGCCCCAAGCTCGGCACCCCGTTTGCGAAACACGGTAAACGCCCCAAAATACGTGTCGTGCTTCCGCATGTAGTCGCCCCACGGCGACGCCAGCGCCACCTCAAGCGGCACAAGCTCGGTCAGCCGCACCGTCTCCCCCTCGCGCATATGAATCGTGTGGTCGCGATAGATATCGTTGCGCCAGCCACCCTCCATGTAGTGACGCTGCGCCGCCCGCCCCAACCGCGAACAGACGATCGTCCCCGACGTGTAGACGAGATCACTCACGTGCGTGATCGATGCGAACAGGCTACCCGTGTATTCCGCAATCTCATCAAGCAGCGACTCCCAATCCGCCGGTGTCAACGTGCCCGAATACAACCGCGGAATCAGCGAAAGCGCCTTCTTCTCCACCGGTTGCGGCCTTGCGCGCACAACCCCACCCCGACGGCTTTGCACCGCCACCTTCTCTCGATTTGTGCTTGACACCTTCTACCCCCACAACAAACTTACGACTGTCCGCGCTGCCAAGGCTACCCGAATGCGACAAATTATTCATTATCCTGTGCTACCTGCAAGACCTCGCCGCAGGTTTAATTGTGACGGATGTGCATCACCGCGGCAACGCAAGTCACCGACCACCCACCCCCGGCGACCCGCTCCGTCGGCCACAAAAAAAAACGCGTGACACCCCGCATTTGGGGGGTTGTCCGCCCTTCCACCCCCGCGATACCCACGAGAAGTCGTCCACACTGCGCAGCGTTCGCGCGGCCCTGCTCCGGCTCCTTGTGGGGCAAGTCGCGAAGGGCGCCGTCTGTGCGATGTGCGCCGCTGAGGCAGAACCGTTTATGGCCGGGGGGTGGCGTAAACCGGGGAATTTCGGCGGCGTACTTTTTCTTTCCCTCTTCTCTTTCCCTCTTCTCTCTCGCGCTCGACTGCCACGCCGACACACGCACACCCCGTCGCTTTCCCCTGTCACCGACCGCTCGCTCGACCAGAAATCTCCGCTCTACCAACCGCCCTGCGAGTTGCCCGCCCCGCAATCTGCCCCCGCTCTCCAACCCGAGACTGTGACATGCCCCGCTTCGCGCCTCTCAGGTGTCACGTTACCGCAACCTCCCGAAAAAACTCGGTGCCAAAAAAACTCGCTTATGATTGCCAACCACTCAATCAATGTTGCAGATTCAATCAAGTCGTCTAATGTAGAGACAGGTTCTCTGCGCTCGACGTTCGCGCGGTTCGTCTGCCCATTTAACCTGTGCATCACCCGTCGCCGAGCGTCTCGCCGTGCGCAAACGTGATGTGCCATCGCATCGCGGAGAGGGGTCACCGCCATGCCATCGCTAGAATACAGAACCACTTCAGGCGTCGGCTCGGTACCGGCCTTCGACGCCGCGCCCTCGCTCGAAATCGTCGCCCACCTCCACCCGGTCGGCTTGCGCTGCGTCATCCTCGGTGCCTCGCCCGAGTCACTCGCCCGCGCCGAACTACTCGCCTTCGCCGGGGCACGCGTCGATCTCATCGACCCCGTCCGCACCGACGACGTCGAGGCCATGCTCGCCCGCACCGCAACCGCCACGGGCTCAGTCCGCTTCGTCCCCCGCCGCTGGCTACCCGGAGACTGCGTCGCCGCCAGTGTCGTCGTCTCGGCCCTCAACGACATCCGCATGAACGCCAAAGTCGCCGAAGACGCGCGCCGCAGCGGCTCACTCCTCGAAATCATCGGCGAACCCAACCACTCCACCATCCGCATCGCCTGACCCCGCACCCGCCCGCACCCGCCCCCACCCGACGCGCCCTTCACCAGCACACCCCACCACGCGCGCCCGTCGTTTTCTCGTTGACGCTATGCAGCGTGCGTGGTACGCCCCGCCCCAGACTGAATGGGCATTCATTCACGTGCCCGTCAGCCTGTGACCACACGTCCGAACGTCCGAAAACGCCACGTCATTCCGCTCTGCATACCGCACTGCGCGCGAGGTACACACCATGGCCGCCACAAACTCCCTCGAACACCTCCTCGCCCCCGGCGCCGCCTTCCTCTGGGAAAAAACCGGCTCGCGCGCCGCAAACACCCCCGAAGACATCACCGAAGACCAGCGCGCCCTCTACAAGTCGATCTACAACTTCGTCGACAAAGAAATCCTCCCCCACGCCGAAAAGCTCGAAAACAAAGAGCCCGGCCTCATGCGCAACCTCTTCAAACGCGCCGCCGACGAACTCGGCCTCTTCATGCTCGACGTCGCAGAAGAACACGGCGGCCTCGAAGCCAGCAAAACCACCTCACTCCTCGTCGCCGAAGCCCTCTCCGCCTACGGCTCGTGGAGCACCACCATCGGCGCTCACACCACCATCGGCATGCTCCCCATCGTCTGGTTCGGCACCGACGCGCAAAAACAGAAATACCTCCCAAAACTCATCTCCGGCGACTGGATGGCCGCATACTGCCTCACCGAACCAGGCAGCGGCAGCGACGCACTCGCCGCCAAAGCATGGGCCGAAGACAAAGGCGACCACTACCTCCTCAACGGCACCAAAGCGTGGATCACCAACGGCGGATGGGCCGACGTCTTCATCGTCTTCGCCAAAGTCAACCGCGAACACTTCACCGGCTTCATCGTCGAGCGCGGCTTCCCCGGCGTCTCCACCACCGCCGAAGAACACAAAATGGGCCTCCACGGCTCCTCCACCGTCCAGGTCGTCCTCGAAAACGCCCGCATCCCCAAAGAAAACGTCCTCGGCGAAATCGGCAAAGGCCACCGCATCGCCTTCAACATCCTCAACGTCGGACGCATGAAACTCGGTGCCGGCGCCCTCGGCGGCTCAAAGATGGCCTTCAACGGCTCCATCCAGTACGGCAAAGGACGCGAGCAGTTTAACACCCCCATCATCCGCTTCGGCGCCGTCGCCGAAAAAATCGCCCACATGGCCTCGCGCATCTACGCAACAGAAGCCATGTCCGCACGCCTCGGCGGCCTCCTCGATGCCCGCATCGAGCAAATCCCCGCCGACGTCAAAAACAAAGACGCCGCCATCATCGCCGCCATCGAAGAGCACAACATCGAAGCCTCGATCAGCAAAGTCTACGGCAGCGAATCACTCGCCTACGTCGTCGATGAAGCCGTGCAAATCCTCGGCGGCAACGGCTTCAGCGAAGAGTACCCCATCGCCCGCGGATACCGCGACGCACGCATCACCCGCATCTACGAAGGCACCAACGAGATCAACCGCCTCCTCATGCCCGGCACACTCCTGAAGCGCATGATGAAAGGCCAGGTCGACCTCATGACCCCCGCGCAGGCCGCCACCGCCGCCTTCGCCGATGCCTCGCTCCTCCCCCAGAAAGGCAACGGCCCCCTCGGCTCCGCCCTCCAGCAAACCGAGCAAATCCGCGCCGCCTACTTCTACTCATCAAACATGGCCCTCATGCGCTACATGGCCGAGCTCGAACAAAATCAGGAAGTGCTCCTGCTCATGGCCGAAATGATGATGGCCCTCTACGCCGCCGACTCCTGCGTCCTGCGCGGACAACACGCCCTCGACACCCTGCCCGCCGGCGACGCACGCCGCGACGTCTACGTCGCCCTCACCGAGCTTGCCGTGCGTGAAAACCACCGCAAAGCCATCGCCGCCGCCCGCGACCTCGTCGCCGCCTCCGCATCAAGCGAAGACGAGGCCGCAACCGCCCTCGACAACCTCGCAAAACTCGACACCCCAGACACCCGCAACGCCGTCGCCATGAAACGCACGGTCAGCAACTTCTTCATCGAACGCGACGGCTGGAACCTCTAACCATGACCGCGATTCGCGCCAACGGCCCAGAGCAACAGAAGCACTTCGAAGAAATTCAAGGCTTCTTCTCGCGCGACATCCCCTTCAATCAGACACTCGGCATGCGCCTCGACGAAATCGGCGAAGGCACGTGCCGCGTCTCCATTCCATTCCGCAAAGACCTCATCGGTGACCCCTGGCGACCCGCCCTTCACGGCGGCGTCATCGCAGCCCTCATCGACGTCGCCGGTGGACTCGCGGGCTTCGCCTCACTGCGTCCCGGCGACCGCCTCTCCACCATCGACATGCGCGTCGACTACCTCCGCCCCGCCGCCCTCGAAGACCTCGTCGCAGACGCCCGCGTCGTCCGTACCGGAAACCGCGTCTGCGCCTGCGATATCCTCGTCTGGCAACACCGCCCCGACGAACTTATCGCCACCGGAAAAGCCGTGTATAACATCAAGCGTGCCGACGACTAACCCACGCGCCCTCGACAAAGCCATGCGACGCGCCGCCCGCGTGCCCCGCTCGGGCAAGCTCGCCGCGCGCGCCATCGCCGCCTTCGTCGTCGTCATGGGCATCCTGCTCGGTGCCCTCTTCTCAGGCCGTCAGGTCACCGTTGACGAAGTCGCCGAAGCCGCCCGCGAGCAACTCGATCTCCCAGCCCCACGCCAGCACGGCGAACGCGCCGACCGCGAAACCCTCGCCCGCGCACCCATCGCCACCAAAACCCGCGCCCGCATCACATGGGTCTTCGACGGCGACAGCTTTCAGGCCCGCACCCTCAAACCCGATGGCACCGACGGCGACATGCTCGAGGTGCGCGTCAAAGGCATCGACTGCCCCGAATCCGCCGAAGGCGAAAAATGCCTCCGCGACGAAAAACGCGGCGGAATGTCCTGCGCAGATCAGATTCCACTCGGCAAAAAAGCCAAGCGCCTCGCGATAAAGGCGCTCAAAGACCAAACCGTCACCCTCGAAAGTGAATCAGGCACAGGCAACCTCGAGCGCGACCGCTACCACCGCGCCCTCGCCTACGTGCGCCTCGCCGCCCCCCTCGCGCCACCCGCCGAGATTCTCCCCGCCCGCGACACACGCACCAGCAAATCTTCACCCGCACCCACCAGCGCCCCCGGCACCAGCACCCACGGCATCGACCGCACCGACTACGGACTCGCAATGGTCGCCGACGGCCTCTGCTTCGAAAACTCCGACCGCTACCCGCACGCCCGCTCGGCCCTCTACCGCTCGGCAAGCCGCCCGCTCAGCCCGAATACGCCCAGCACGAACCGCCCCAGCGCTAACCGCGCGACAAAAACTGCTCGGTAAACACGTCTTCCGGCACCACCTCGTCAAACGACACCGTCTCAACAAACAGCTCGGTGCTGCCACCCTTCTGGTTGTCGGTCATCACGCTCTCGGTCGCCACCCACCGCTTCTTCTTCGCCTTCGTGTCGTCAATCTGCTTGTACTTGCGCACGACGAGCGTCTTCTGCAACGCCCCCTTCTTGTCGAAGAACTCGATCTTCAGCGGAACCTCACGCCCCTTATCAATCCACATCTTGTTCTTCGAGTAGACCTGATCGCTCGGGTCTTTCGGCGTCACCTCGATCACCCAGCACTGCACCCCGCCCAGCGTCTCATCGGCGAGCCGCGTGTAGTTACCCTCGTCAATGTCGCGCACCTCCATGTCTTTGTACGAAAAGTCGGTGCCCATGAACGAGCCATCTTTGTTGTTCGAGGCGATGCGCCGCGTCTTCTTCGCCGCCGGAAGATAAAGCATCTGCGACGTGTCGCCCCCCTTCACCTCGAGGTTCAAAAACGCCGTCCCGCGCACATCGGGTGGCTCCTCAAAATAAATGTAGTTGCGCGACAGCCCCTCTTTCGACTTCTTCGCCTTCGACTGAATCACCCGCACGCGGTCGGCGCTGTTCTTGCGCTTGATCACCATCTTCACTTTCGCCGCCGCCTCATCGAGACCCAGCGTGTTGTTCTTCAGCGCCTTGTCGGCAATCTCGCGACCCGTCAGCTCTGCGGCCCGCGCCTCGTGCCCAGCAACCATCACAACCGACACCGCGCCCGCAGCGACACCGCACAGCGTCGCAACCGCCACACCGCGCATCACCTGCGCCACGCGCGTTACGCCTGCCGCACGTCCCCGCCCCGCACGTCCCCGCCCAACCTGCCCATTCTGCCCCTGTGTTGATGCCATCGAATCGAAGCCTCAGCGTCCGAACCCGCCCGACAGG
>CAZXXB010000007.1:33803-34861 GCA_964644185.1 uncultured Myxococcota bacterium | reverse complement strand
GGTCGCGACCCTGCACCGCACTGCCACCCGCCGAGTCACCCTCGACGAGAAACAGCTCACACTCCGCGGGGTCTTTCGACGAACAATCGTTGAGCTTGCCCTTTAGCCCCGCGTTGTCGAGCGCCCCCTTGCGACGCACAAGGTCTTTCGCCTTGCGCGCCGCGATGCGCGCCTGCGCCGCATCAATCGCCTTACCGACCACCGCCTTCGCCGTCGCCGGATTCTCAAGAAAGTACGTCTGCAACCCGTCGTTGACGATGCTCTCGACGATACCCTTTACCGGCGCGTTACCGAGCTTCGTCTTCGTCTGCCCCTCAAACTGCGGCTCGCGAATCTTCACCGCCACGACGCACGTCAACCCCTCGCGTACGTCATCGCCCGAGAGGTTCTCTTTGAGCTGCTTGAACAGGTTTTCCTGATTGCCGTACCAGTTGATCGTGCGCGTCAGCGCCGTCTTGAAGCCGATGAGGTGAAACCCGCCCTCATGCGTGTTGATGTTGTTGGCGAAGCTGTACGCCTGCTCGGCATACCCCTCGTTATATTGCATCGCGATCTCGACCTCACCCTCATCCCACGCCTTCTTGAACGAGATCACATCTTTGTGCAGCGGACCCTTGTTCTCGTTGAGGTGCTTCACAAACTCGACGATGCCGCCCTCGTAGTGAAACGAGTCGTTGCGCCCCGCCGCCCGCTCATCGCGAATGTTGATCCGCACGCCGGCATTCAAAAACGCCAGCTCGCGAAACCGCTTCGCCAGCACGTCGTAGTTGAACACGATGTCATCAAAAATATCGGCGTCGGGCAAAAAACGCACCAGCGTACCGCGACGGGTCGTCTCGCCGATCACCTTCAGCGACTCGACCGGCGCACCCCGCCGAAACTCCATCATGTGCACCCGCCCGTTGCGGTAAATCTCAAGGTGCAGCTTGTCGCTCAACGCATTCACGACCGACACGCCGACGCCGTGCAGACCGCCAGAAAACTTGTACGCCTCTTTTTCGAACTTGCCGCCCGCGTGCAGCACCGTCAGCACCACCTCCGCCGCCGACCGACCTTCC
>CAZXXB010000007.1:22636-33787 GCA_964644185.1 uncultured Myxococcota bacterium | reverse complement strand
TTCCGTGGGGTGCATGTCGGTCGGTATCCCGCGACCGTTGTCGAGCACCGTCACCGAGTTATCGAGGTGAATCGTCACATCGACCTCGGTGCAATACCCGGCCAGCGCCTCGTCAATCGAGTTGTCGACCACTTCGAACACGAGATGGTGCAGACCCGCAGGCCCCGTCGAACCAATATACATACCCGGACGTTTGCGGACCGCTTCAAGCCCTTCCAGCACCTGAATCTTTTCAGCGCCGTAAGCTTCGACTGCACCATCCATCGACGGTTGTTTGTTCTCTTCTGACATAACCTGCCCCGCTCACGCGCCTAAGCATGCGCATCGTTTCGTACCCGCGCCAGCGCGCGTCGTGTTGAGTCTTTGCGTGGGTGTCGGTGTGCTTCGCGCAAGGGTCACGCCGCGTGCATGAAATCTCTCCACGGCGCACGCCGCGCGACATCCCCCAAAAGCGAAACCCAGACCTCAATTCTGCATACCAGAACAGACCGCGAATCGCAAACCGCAACACCAAGAAAACGCAAGTAAAAACAACGATTTACGAGGCCGTGTGCACGCCTCGTTCAGTGACCTCTCCACCCGCCACCAAAAACCGCTGCACGCGCCCCCTCGGCAAAAGCTCCGCCGCATCCCAATCGGTCGCCGTCACAATCACCTGCGACGGGGTCTGCACCACAAAATCGAGCAGCGCCTGCCGTCGCGACGGGTCAAGTTCACTCACCACATCATCAAGCAACAGCACCGGAGAAACCCCCCGCTGCGCACGCACCTCGTCAATCTCGGCCGCCTTCAGCGCCAGCACAAACGACCGCCGCTGACCCTGAGACGCAATCTCGCGCAGCGGCCTGCCATCCATCAAAAACGTCACGTCATCCCGATGAGGCCCCTGCACCGTCACCCGCTTTTCGCGGTCGTCACTTCGCCGCTTCTGCAACACCGAAAGCAGCCGCTCACGCACCGCCTCTTCGCCCCCCGCAACGTCACCCGCCCGCACCCCATCCGCCGCATACAAAAGGCTCATCGCCTCACCGCTACCCGTCATCGCCCGATACAGCCCCCCCATGCGAGCATCGAGCCGCTCTAGCCACTCGGCCCGCCGCATCACCACCCGCGCCCCCGTCTCGGCAAGCTGCTCATCCCACGCATCCAGCACCCCATCATCCGCAAGCCCACCCCGCGACTTCAACAACGCGTTGCGCCCCTTCAACACATGCGCAAACCGCCGCAACTCACCCAGGTAAACCGGATGCAGCGCAAACACGCCCCGGTCGAGCGCACGCCGCCGCCCCTCGGCACCACCACTCGTCAGCGCCAAATCGGTCGGCGTGAACGCAAGGCACGAGAGCCGCCCCACAAACCCGTGCGGAGCCGTCTCAGCATCGCCATCGACCGATTGCCTTCGCCCCTCACTCGTAAACTCAAGCGCGAGCCGCGTCGTCGCCATACCCGTTTGCGCCCCATCCGGCGCCGCCATAAACCCGTCGCTCGCCGCCCCCTCGACCGTCACCGCCACGTTCGCCGCCCGCGCACCAAAACGAATCAACGACGAGCGCGACGCCTGCCGAAAACTCCGCAGCGCCGACGTCAGATAAATCGCTTCAATGAGGTTGGTCTTGCCTTGCCCGTTCGCACCCGTCACGACCACCGTCGCACCCTCAAACACCATCGAGGCGCTCGCAAGGTTGCGATAATCGCTGACTGTCAAACTCGTGACGCGCACGGCTCAGATGCGCATCGGCATGATGATGCAGGTGTAGCTCGCGTCACCTTCAGGCCGCAAAATCGCCGGAGCCAAATCATCCGAAAGCTCAAGCGACACCGTCTCGGCGGGCCGCATCGCCGTCACCGCATCGCGCAGGTACGTCGGGTTAAACCCAATCGTCACCGGCTCACCCGTGTACTCAATCTCAAACTCGTCACGCGCCGCACCAATCTCGGGGTCGTGCGACGTCGCCACGAGCTTGCCCTTGCTGATCTCGATCTTGATGTTGCGACCTTTCGCCGTCGCAAGCGGATTCGTGTGCCGCAGCGCCCGTAAAAACTTGTCGACCGTCACCCGCGCCTTGCGGTTGTTATCGACCGGTATCACCTGCGTGTAGTCGGGAAACTGCCCTTCGAGCAGCCGCGTAATCAGCGTCACCTTGTCGCCGCGGTACACGCAGTGGCTGCCGGTAAACGCCAGCTTGCCCGGCTCGCTCTCTTCAGCCAGAAGCTTCACAAGCTCTGACAGCGCCTTGCGCGGCACAATCACGCCCTCTTTCAACCCCAGCTTCATCGCCCCTTCGAGCTTGCCCTCGCACAACGACAACCGATGTCCATCGGTCGCCACGAGCTTCAACGCATCACCACCCGCCGGCTCAAACAACACACCGTTGAGGCTGTACCGCGTCTCATCCGTCGACGCCGCGTACAGCGTCCGCTCGATCATCAAGAACAGCGACTTGCTGTCGATGCTCACGAACTTGCTGTCATCCACAGCCGGAATCGCCGGATACTCATCCGCGCTCATCCCCACGAGCTGAAACCGCACCGACCCACACACAATCTCGATGCCGCCCTTCTCACGCGACCGCACCGTCACCTGCTCGGCGTCACCCGCACCCGCATCCAGCACGCTCACCATCTCAAAAAACTTCTTCGCCGGAATCGTAATCGCGCCACGCTTCGCCACCTTGGCCGGATAAAACCCAACCGAGGTCACTTCGAGGTCGCTCGCCGTCAACCGCACACCCGCCTCTTCAGCCTGCACCAGCACGTTTTCGAGAATGTCGAGCGTGCTGCGCTTGCCCGCAATCGAGAGCACGCGCGCAAGTCCAGCTTTCAGGTCTTTGACATCCGCGACGAATTCCATCGCATCCTCCCTCGATGTGTTGGCACGGTCAGCGGGGTCAGTCACATGGCACACTGGCATCGCACCGTCGGGGCCCCGCCCGCTCGCAAATTCAAGTGGCGAAAGATAGGGGCTTTTCCTGGCGCTTGGCAACCGTCTTCGCGACATTTGCAAGGCTTTTGCCGGGCTTTCGTCTGGCCCCGCGAGCACCCCGACCCACCACGATCGCTGAGCGCCACCCACCCGCTCGAACCCGACGCCATCTCGAAAACACCACGGCTCTTCTCTTACTCTTAACCAATCAATTAAATCAGTTCGTAGTCGTCGTAGAGCCTGTGTTTTCGTGGAAAACTCAAAATGCGACATGAAAACAACCACCTGGGTCAGCCACCCGAAACCAGCAAAATGTGGATGAACGCGACTCAGTAACGCACCTGTGGGGTAAGCCCCGATTGACCACGCTTGCCGCCGCGATTCTCCACCCATTCCACAGCCGCTTCCCACACCCCTGCCTCTGCCCGCACACGCCCGCTTTTGCCTCACACCACCACTTCCGGCTACGTTCTCGCCCATGCCAAGCAAACTTTCTGCTCCACCCGTACTCACCGCGACAGCGACGCGCGCAAAAAAGAAAAGCCCCGTCCGTTCGCGCGGTAAGAAGCCGACAGGTGAGACCGTCGCGGCGATTCTCGATGCCCTCGACGCCGCCCACCCCAACGTCACCACGATGCTCGACTTCACCAACGCCTTCGAGCTGCTCGTCGCGACGATTCTCTCTGCCCAGTGTACCGACAAGCGCGTCAACATCGTCACCCCCGCGCTTTTTGCCGCCTACCCCACCGCCGCCGCGATGCAACACGCCACCCCCGAAGACCTTTACCCCTACATCAACACCTGCGGACTCTACCGCAACAAGGCCAGGCACCTCGTCGGCATGGCCACAGCACTCGTCGAGCGTCACAACGGCGATGTCCCCCACGACCGCGACGCCCTCGAAAGCCTCCCCGGTGTCGGAAGAAAAACCGCCTCGGTCGTGCTCGCCAACGCTTTTGGTGAGCCAGAGATCGCCGTCGATACCCACGTGGGTCGCGTCGCACGCAGACTCGGCCTCACCCGCAACACCGACCCGACGAAGGTCGAGTTCGATTTGCAGGCGCTGATACCCGAAGCTCGCCGTGCCCACACCCACCACACCCTCATCTGGCACGGACGTCTCACCTGCAAAGCCCGTAACCCCGCGTGCGACGCCTGCACCCTCACGCCCCTCTGCCCCAAAATCGGTGTTGCGTGACGCCCCCCGTGACGGCACAATCGCCACACCATGGGTGAGCCCGCCATCGCACAACCACTCGTCGCACCGTCGCCCAGTCGCGCGAACAGTAACCCGCGCAAGCGTGCCACCCATGCCGACCTCGCCGCGCTTCCCGAGCATGTCGTCGGCGAGATCATCGACGGCGAGCTTTTTGTCCACCCCCGCCCCGCGTTTCTTCATGCGGGTGCCGCCAGTATGCTCGGTACCTCGCTCGTCAACCCCTTTTGGCACGGACGCGGTGGACCGGGTGGCTGGGTCATCCTCTTCGAACCCGAGATTCACTGCGCCGGTGACGTCTTTGTGCCCGATCTCGCCGGTTGGCGCCGCGAACGCATGCAAGAGCTACCCGACACCGCCTTTACCGAGCTCGTCCCCGACTGGGTCTGCGAGGTGCTCTCGCCCGGCAACTCGTGGGTCCAGCGCGCCCGAAAAATGAACCTCTTCGCCCGCGAGGCCATACCCCACGTCTGGCTCGTCGACCCCCGCGAACAGCTTCTCGAAGTCTTCGAGCTACGCGATGCGCTCTACGCCCGCCTGCTCGCAGCCCACGGCGACGAAAAAGTCCGCGCCGCACCATTCGACGCCATCGAACTCAATCTCGCCGACCTCTGGGCACGCTGACCCACCCCCGCACCAAAAAAACTCCTGTCGAACGAATTTGACTCTTTTCTGAACTTCGGTAAGGTCATTGGTCTCTAATTGGTTGTGGCAGCAACCACGTATGTCCGTGACCGTGTCGTCAGCAGGGTCAGGGGAAGGGTTCTCAGCATGGCCGATACGCCGCCTCACGCGACGGGTGTTTCCCCGCGTGTGCAAACCGTAGCGCAACGGCGCTCGCACAATGTCAAACTCGGCCTCGTTGCCGCTCTTCTCGCCGCCATCGTCGGCGGTGTCGCCGGCCGCCACTACGGCAACGCCAGCGAATCCGACGCCGCCCCGCTGCCCCTCGCAGCCGACACCACCGCAAACCAGTCTGCAAAACCACCCACCACCTCAGCCGACACCACCTGCGCCGCCGACTGCACCAACGAACCCGCTAGCGACCTCGTCTACATCGGCGCGATTCAAAAGCGCGATCTCATCGGCACCGCACTCGCCCGCGCTCAACTTTCCGACGCCGGCGTCACAGAAGCCGTCGCCGCCCTCAACAACGTCCTCGACTTTCGCAAGCTGCGCCCCGGCCACGAATTGCGCATCGAGCGCGACGGCATGGGCCGCGTCACCGACCTCACCTACAAAGCCGCCGCCGACCAAATCTACCGCGCCCGCCGCGACGACACCGGCAAACTCACCGCCTTTCGCGAAGAAATCACCCTCGAACGCGGCATCGCCGTCGTCACCGGCTTCATCGAACACTCCCTCTGGGATGCCATGGTGACCGCAGGCGAAAGCCCCGAAGTCGCCGAAAAACTCGCCCAAGTCTTCGAGTACGACATCGACTTCAACTCCGAAACCCAACCCGGCGACGCCTTCCGCTTCTACATCGAGAAGTTCACACACAACGGCGACCTCGTCCGCTACGGACGTATCCACGCCGCCGAGTACATGGGCGGCGCCCGCAGCTCCATCGGTCGCAAGCAACTCTACTGGTACGAAAACGCCGAATCGAAAATCGCCGGATACTTCGACGCCGAGGGCAAAGCCGCACGCCGCACCTTCCTGCGCTCGCCCATCCCCTTCACCCGCGTCTCCTCAGGCTTCGGCTACCGCCGCCACCCCATCTTCGGCAAACGCCACTTTCACGGCGGCATTGACCTACCCGCCCCTGTCGGAACCCCCGTGCGCGCCGTCGCCGAAGGCACCGTCGTCGCGAGCGGAACCCACGGCGGCGCAGGCCAGATGGTCACCATCCGCCACCCCGGCGGCTACGAGTCGAGCTACCTGCACCTCTCAAAACGCTCGGTCAAAATCGGCGAGCGCGTCGCTCAGG
The DNA here is from genome assembly GCA_964644185.1 of uncultured Myxococcota bacterium. Lineage (GTDB taxonomy): Bacteria > Myxococcota > JAJVIH01 > JAJVIH01 > CAZXXB01 > CAZXXB01. The sequence continues at coordinate 27,715 of CAZXXB010000007.1, read as the reverse complement.
GCGACACGATTGGGAAGGTCGGCAACACCGGCAACTCGACCGGCCCCCATCTCGATTTTCGCCTGAAGCTCAAAGGCAAATACATCAACCCGCTGCGCAAGGTCGCACCCGCCGAGCAAAAGATCGTCGTCGCCGAAGTCGCGAAGTTCAAGGCACAAACCGCCGAGTGGGTCTCGCGTATGCAAAGCGAAGGTGTCGCCTCGTTCGCCGCCGCACCCGCCTCACGCGCCGACCTCACCGACAACGCCAGCTTCCTGCGCTAAGCCCCTACCCATTCACCGCCGTGCGTGGACGTGTCGTCGCGAGCGGCATCTCGGCCAGCAGCCGCGACGCATTCGCCATCGCGTTGTTCACCGCCTCAAGCGTCACGCGGTGCAACGGCTCGAGCCCATCGCGCAGCGACTCGTAGTACCGCTGCCGGTCAACCGCCGGTATCACCGCCGGCAGATAATCGTTGTGCATCAGAATCAGGTTCGCCGCGAGCCGCGCCACCGTCCCCGAACGCTCGGTAAATGGAAACGCGCGCATCAACTCAAAATGCACGAACGCCGCCTGCCGCGTCGGGTGCATCTGCAGGTACTCAGGCTCTTTCACGCTCTGCTGCAACCGCTGCATCGCCGGCTGAATCTTCTTCGGCAGCGCAATCTCGTGAAAGTACGCCCGATGCAACGGGATATCCGCACGCCACGCGCCACCTTCGCCCGCCTCACCCGCATCGGCCCCCTGACACAACAGCGCGTGCACATCGCGAAAGTACTGCACCGTGAAGTTTAGCTTTTTCGCCGTCTTCGCCGTCTGCTCAACATGCTCGATGCCGCGATACAGATTGCGCAACCCGCGATGCAACGCCTGCGTCGCCTTGTCGTTCGCCACCGCCTCCGCCGCTATCGCCGACGTAATCTCCTGCGGCGTCAGCGCCACACCTTCCAGCGCCTGATCGTGGTAAATCCACGACAACACAAACTTGTCGCGCAACACATCGTAGATGTCGATGCACGTCGCACCGCGCTTTTTGTGTGCACGGGCATACGCGTTGCGCAGCTCTGCCGCACGTCGGTCAATCTCGAGCACGGAAATCGCCATCGAAACCACCACAAAAGCGCGGGATACAACTCACACCACCGCAGTGAAGCACGTAACCCCGCCAGAATAATAGCGATTATCGCGGCCACTTGACGGAATGCAAGCTTTTGGCGCATCCGCACCCCATCACCCTCGCGCCAACGCCCGCTCGACCTTCATCCGCGCCAAAAAAAGAGAGCGCCACCCAATAGGCGACGCTCTCACATGCCCATCTCGGCAGAAACCTCTTTGCTCACACGCGGCGGCGCGACGCGCGCTCACCCCGCCGCTGCATCAACCATCAACCATCAACCATCGACCCACTCGCCGCCGTTCTGCCCGCAACCATCGGCGATGATGCCGCCGGTCGCTTCATCGAGCCCGTAGTAGCATTGCTCTAGCGACGTCGTGTAGCAGCAACCCACGCGGTCTTCTCCCGAAGGACACGAACCCTCCGACGCCGTGCCACCCGAGCACCCCTGCTCCACCGTTTCGAGACCGATATCGACAAACCCCGTGCACGACGAGTTGCCCTGACTCGGCAGAAAGCACGAAGCCTGAATGTCGTCGGGGCTCGCCACGCCGGTCGCATCGTCGTCATCATCGACCACGTCGTCGTCATCATCGACCGCGTCGTCGTCGTCATCGACCGCGTCGTCGTCATCATCGACCGCGTCGTCGTCGTCATCGACCGCATCGTCGTCGTCATCGACCGCATCGTCGTCGTCGTTGCCGGTCGCTTCGCAGCCCTCGATCACCTGATCGATGTTATCTAGTGCCGTCTCGCAGCACAGCTCTTCGCCGACGCCGGTGGTCTGACACTGCGATGCTGCAAACGTGCACACATCGCTGCTGCACGCCTCTTCGCACGCCTCGATGAACTCCTGACACGCGCCGCTGAAATCGTCGTCGTCGTCGCCGTTGTCATCGTCATCATCCCCGCCGCCACACGAATTTTTGAACTGGTTATAGACCACCGAGCACGCCGCGTCGCTCAGGTCGGCCTGGTCGAGCCCCGCCTCGCAGCCCACCTTGATGGCTGGCGAGCACGCTTCGCAAAGGTCGGCAAGGTCGTCGCAGTCGGCCCCGGCGGAGTCGTCGTCATCGTCGTCGTCATCGTCATCATCGTCATCATCGTCGTCATCATCATCGTCGGCGCTGTCGTCGTCATCATCGTCACCACCGCTGAGCAGGCTGCACGACGAGATGGGCATCGCGAGCAGGCCCGCGAGAAGAAGCATCAGCAACTTGTGATTCATGGTGTGTGATCCCCAGTACCCGAAACGACGTGCCACGCACGCGACAGCAAGCCTCTCGGCTTTGCCGGGTCGCCATGGTGAAAAGTCCGGCGGCGCACGCTGCGCTACCCGGCTTGTAAAGCGACCACCTCGAATACAACTGCGAGCTTATACTCTCGGTGGCGACGGGCAACAAGTTCGTGACATCGCGCCAAGTCTCGTTACCCACGCCGCAGTGCCAGAAGTCGCGCCTCAACGAGCGGCCCCACACGCCCATACAGCACCGTGCCCACCACAATCCCCGCCACCGTAAACAGCCCAATCAGCCGCCCCTCGCCAATCTGCGCCAGCCCCGTACCCGGGCACGTACCCGACAACCCCCAGCCAATACCAAACAGCGCCGACCCCAGCACAAGCCCCGGCTTCATCGCCTTCGGCGTCAATGGAAGCTGCGCCCCCTCGACCGTCGTCACACCCCGCGCCCGCATCACCCGTATCCCAATCGCCGCCACCACCACCGCCACACCGATCACCCCCATGAGGTGCAAATCGGTCAGCGTGAACATCCCCGCAATTGCCGCGTAGTCGGTCGCCCCGACCCGCGCCAGAATGAACCCGAACAACGTCCCAAAAAGTGCATACCGCATCGTCTTGCCCACCTCTCACGCGCCGTAAAGCATAAAAAAGAGCTGCGTCGTCACAAACCCCGCCACCATGAACGTCACCGTCGCGATGATTGACGCTGGGGCCAGCAGCGCCATTCCCGCGATGCCATGCCCCGACGTGCACCCGTTCGCCATCCGCGTGCCAAACCCGATCAACACCCCACCTACCGCAAACACCGCCGCCTTCAACCCAAATGGCAACGCCGTCAACGTATCAAAAAGCGCGACCTCAAAACTCGGACGAAACCCCCCAGCACCAACCCCCGCCAGTACCCCCGCGACAAGCCCCCCCGCCACGAGCCCAAACAAAAACGGCAGCTTCCACGACGCGCGACACGCAGGGTCAAACGGCGCCGCACACAAATCATTGAACCCGCTCGACACCCCGAGCATCTGCCCGCCGTACCGCAGGAACGCCAGCAGAAAGCACCCAATCGCAGCCCCACCCGCCCAAAACGGCCACCGCTCGACAAACACCACCTGATACATCGCTTCCATCGTCATCGCCTCACAGCTAGCCGCGAAACGCCGTCACCGGATTCAACCGCGACGCCCGCAACGCAGGCACGAACGCCCCCGCAAGACAACTCACCACTGCAAACACCACCGTCAACCCCTCAACCTCGCCCGTAAACGCAAACAGCGCCTCAAATGGAAACGGCAACGTCAACGGCTGCGACGCCACAAACATGCTCAACCCCGCCGCCGCCCCGTGCGCCAGCATAAGCCCCAGCAGCCCACCCACAACCCCCACCAGCACCGACTCCCCCAACACCAGCCCCAACACATCGCGCCGCGTCGCACCCACCGCACGCCACAACGCAATCTCACTGCGCCGCCGCGTCACCAGCAACGAAAACGCCTGCGCCAACCCCAGCGAAGACACCAGCAACAACAGCACCGCAAACGCCCCCGGCAAACTCATCCCAAGCGTAATCACCCCGCTCATCAGCTTCTGCGTCGCATCACACGTAAACCCCAGCTTCTCCACCTCCGCCGTCACCGCCGACGACTTCGACGCGTCGGCAACCTTCACGTAAAACCGCGTGTAGGTCATCGACTCGCCCTCACCAAAATACTTCATCAGCGCCGTCACGACAGGCAGCGGCAACGTCACCCCCAGCGTCAACGCGCGCGCAGATGCCCCCGCGAGCCGCGCCGGAAGCACCACCACCTTGCCCGATTTGTGCTGCCCCATCACACCCGCCCGACCCACCGTCAGCTTGAACGCAATCGACGACAGCGCCTCTTCCGTCACCTGCGGAAACCCCAGCGACGGCGCGATGTTCGTGTTAAAAAGCTCAAACACCCCCGTCGAAACCAGCGCCGGAATCTCCCGATCGCCAAGCTCCGGCTCGCGCGGTGCCGCAACCGCCGTCGCACTCGCCGGGTTCACCGCATTCACCGGTTCTGGCCCACCCGCGTAAGGGTCAACAAACTTCGCCCGCCGCGCCTCATCATCAAACGCGAGCCGCGTCGAGATGCCCGACACCGTGAGGTCAGTTCTTATCTTACGCCCAAACAGCTCGCCCTCAGCCCGCACCGGCAACGGCAATGTCGCCTCACCCTCAACCCACTCGACCCCATCAATGCGCCGCAACGCCCGCAGCCCATCGTCATCCATCGCCACACCGCCCGACAAAAAACTCGGACGTTGAAACGCAAACGGCCCCAGTTGCAGCGTCGATCGCGTCACCTCAATCACACCCACCGGCAACCGCCCCAGCACATGCGTCGTCACCGTCTCCGACAACCCCACCCACAGCGCCCCCACGAGCGCAATCGCCGACGCCGCCATCACCGTCGCCATCACCGCCACGAGATAAACCCGCCACGACACCCGAAAGTGTGCCAGCGTGATGCGCATGCGCCCCGCGAGCCTCATGCCACCACCTCGCCCGCCTGCTCGGTCTCACCCAGCTTCACGACCGGAAGCGTCGATGCCATCGCTGTCTCGCGCTCGAGCACCCCGCGTTCGAGCCGATAAATCGTCCCCAGCCGCTCGGCCACCCGCCGCTCATGCGTCACCACCACAAACGTAATCCGGTCGCGCAGATTCAACTCCTGAAACAGGTCGAGTATCCCATCCGCCGTCGCCGCATCGAGGTTGCCCG
>CAZXXB010000007.1:14533-22624 GCA_964644185.1 uncultured Myxococcota bacterium | reverse complement strand
AATCGGCGGCTGCATCAACAACGCCCGCGCAATCGCCACCCGCTGCCGCTCACCACCCGACAACACCCCCGTCGCCCGCTGCGCCGTCGCCGCAAGCCCCACCCGCGCCAACAGCGACATCCCCCTCGCTACCGGAATCTTCTCCTGCGCGAACTGCGCCGGCAGCATCACGTTCTCAATCACGCTCAGCGAGTCCACGAGCTGAAAATCCTGAAACACAAAACCCACCGTCCGCCGCCGAAACCGCGACAACGTGTCATCCGACAGCGAACCAAGCTGATGCCCCGCAACCCGCACAAGCCCCGTAAACGCCGTGTCGAGACCACCCAGCACATGCAGAAGCGAACTCTTGCCCGCCCCCGACCGACCAATCACCGCCACCGCCTCACCTTCCTGCACCGTCAGATTCGCATCACGCAAAATATCGACCCGCCGCGACCCATCCTGAAACGTCTTCGTCAGCTTCTCGACGTGAATCACCACGCCCCGCTCGTCGGGCATGCCGATGTAACTTTCCGTATCTGGACGTACCTCGCGTCGCTCTTGTCGGTCGTCTACCATCACACGTCTGCCATCACATTTCTGCCGTCACAGGCCGCACTTTTGACGCCACCGCTGGCAAGCGTATTCTCTCGCTCACGCCACGCACTCTGTGGCGCGGCAAGGCCGCACGCGATTAGCTGGAACCCATGGTTTTTTCAATTCTCACGCCGCGACAAGACCGTGCGCCGAGCGCATCCGACGACCCCCGCGTCGAGCTGCGCGCCCTCGCGCTCGCCGACCTCGTCGCCCGCACCCGTACCACCGACTCGTTGCAGCGCGGCGTTGCGGCGCAGGTGCTCGCTGAACGCGTCCGGGCGCGACCAGCCCTCGCTGCGGGCGACCTCGAAAACGTCTGCGACGCCCTCGCGCTACTTTTCTACGACCCCGTCGATACCGTCCGCGCCGACGCCCTCGTCGCCATGACCCACGCCCGCGGTGCCAAAGCCACCTTCGCTTACGCGCGCCTCCTGCACGACGAGTCACCGCTCTGCCGTGCCGTCGCCGCCGAGACCCTCTGCGACTTTCCAGACCGCGCCGCCGCCGACATCCTCGCCGACCTCGCAGTCAACGACGACGATGACGACGTCGCCTTTCAGGCCGCCCGCGCCCTCGCCGAGCTGCGCGACGAGCGCGCCGTCGAGCCCCTGCTCGCGCAACTCAACGACCCCCCACCCGGCGGGCGCTACCACATTCTGCGCGCGCTACGCCGCATCGGCTCAAAAGACGCCCTCCCCGTACTCGAACGCTTCATGCGCAGGCTCTTCATCAACCCAGCCGAGCGCATCGAAGCCGCCGGTGGCGTCGCCCGCGCCGGGGGCACCCGTGGCTACACCCTCTTGCGCAGCGCGCTCACCGGCAAACACATGCAGCAACGCGGACTCGCGATCGAGATAGCGGGCGATCTTCGCGACCGCGATCTGCTCGTGCTCGTCGAGCGCATCGCCCGCGACGACAACGACCGGCAGCGCAGCAACGCCATGCTCGCCCTCGCCGAAGCCCAGCGTGACGACCTCGAAACCCTCTTCCGCGACCGCGCCAACCACGACCCTGATGAAGAGGTCCGCGCCGACGCCCTGCGTGCCCTGCACCGCATTCAGGCCCGCGCCCTCGCCGCAACCCTCGCCCAGCGCGCCGCCGACCCCTCGCCCGAAGTGCAGACCGTCGTCGAAGAGATCGCCCACGACCTCGCGAGCCGCCCGCTCACCTTCGCCTCCGATACGCTTGCCTCGGCGAGCGTCGTCGCTGCGGGCAAACACGGCACGTAGCCCGCGCGCCGCGAAGTAGGCGTAACTAAGCGTTTTATCACGCCATTTTTATGTCGAATTCCTTTACTTTGTGCCCATGAAGCGCGACAACCCCGATGCCGGAGTTGGGGGCTGCGGGGCGCGTCGCTGTGCGACTTTCGCCAGCTACAGAGCGCGCCACGTTGCATGGGTTTGAGACCACAACAAGAGAGGCTACCAGCATGAGCACCAGCAACAACAACACCAACGTCAAGCTTTCGCGCCGCGACTTTCTTCTGAAGGCAGCCGCATTTGGCGCCGCAGGCGCGGCCCTCGCCGCCACCGCCACCACCACCACGAGCTGCACCGGCGGGCAGGGCGCCACGCAAGCCGCCCTCGCCTGCAACGACACGACGGGCCTCGCCCCCGCCGACGTGCAGATGCGCACCACCCAGGCCTATGTCGAGAAGACCCCCGAAGCTGGCAAGGTTTGCTCGAACTGCCTCTTCTGGCAGCCCAAAGAGGCCGGTAAGTGCGGTGGATGCCAGGTGCTGAAGGGCCCGATTCACCCCGACGGCTACTGCAAGCTCTACCAGAAAAAAGCGTAATCGTTACGCTGCCTTACGGCATTCACGTTACGGCACCAGAGCGACACCGCCGTGCGACAGTCGAGTCGGGCAATCGGGCCGCGGGCCGCGTCTTCAACCGCGCGGCTTGTCGGCCCAGCCTAGTTTTGTCCGCAACACCGCAAAGTGGTCGTGTGCGCGGGTGTGCAACAGCAGCACGTCGTGCTTCGCCCGCCGCAACACCACCCGGTCGTGCGCCGCCAAATCGACCGACCGATGCCCGTCGGTCGTCACCACCGGGGTCGCCGCCGCATCCGGAAACGTCACCACCGCCTCGCTCGCATCGCCAATCACAATCGGACGATTCGACAACGTATGCGGACAAATCGGCGTGATGCTAAACGCCCGCACATCGGGCGAAATCAGCGGCCCACCCGCCGACAGCGAATACGCCGTCGAACCCGTCGGCGTCGCGAAAATCAGGCCGTTCGCAAGATAGTCGGCCAACAGCTTTCCATTCACCTCGACCCGCATCGTCAAAAGCCGTGCCGCCCCTCGCTGCGCAATCGCCGCCTCGTTCAACGCCGTCAGCTTCGCCTGCGCCTCACCATGGCTCTCGTGCACCGCCTCGATCACCGCCCGCCGCTCGACCTCGTAGTTCCCCTCCAACACCCGCATCAGCGACCGCTCAAGCTCGCGCGGATGCGTCTCGGTCAAAAACCCGAGCCGCCCCATGTTCACCCCGAGAATCGGAACCTCGCGCCCCGCCGCCGCATGCACCGCCCGTATCAGCGTGCCATCGCCCCCAAGGCTCACGATGACATCGCTCTCGCGACCAATCACCCCCTCAGGCGCGCGACGCACCCGCCCGCCTTCGCGCAACACCACCGCATCCGCCTCAACGCGGTCGCTCAACAGCACCGTCAGCCCGCGCTGCGCAAGCCAATCGGCAAGCGCAGCACCTTCCTGCACTGCATCGACACTCGACGGCTTGACCAGCACGCCTATGACTTGCGGACGTTTCACATGCTGCTCGCGCGAAAGGCCACATGGCACCTTAGAACTTCACGATATCGCCAATCTGCCCCGTCGCGCCACCCGGCACGCCAGCCGCGCCTCCCGCGCCGCCGGTAAACGTCAATGTGTCGGTCACAGGGTCGCTGCCAATCACCGCAATGCCCACAGCCGGGCCACCGGCACCGCCGCCGCCCTGACCGCCTGCACCACCGTTGCCGCCACCACCGCCGTTGGCACCAGAGCCCGCCGCGTCTGACCCGTCGCCGCCAGGGCCCTGCACGCCACCCTGTCCGCCAAGCCCACCGGGACCACCCGTGCCGCCAGCACCACCGTTGCCGCGCGCAAGCTCAGTCTTCGTAATCGTGATCGGCGAGTCAACGAGCACCAGCGAGAACGACGCACCGCCGCCCTGACCACCGCCACCACCGGGGCCACCGCAGCCACCCGCGCCGCCACCGCCGCCGCCACCGCCACTGTCCTGGCCGCACACTGGAAATCCCGGAATAATCCCGCACGCGCATGCCCCGCCAAATGGTAGACACAACGTGCAGCAGCCGCTACCGCCACCGCCGCCACCGCCGCCACCAAAGCCCGGCGTACCCGCCTGACCGTTGGCTCCATTCGCCGGCACATATTCGCCGTTCACAAACGACCCAAACCCGGTGCCACCCGCGCCCACCGGCCCATCGCCACCGTCACCGCCGACCCCGCCGCGCGTACCACCCGCACCCGTCGCCGAACCAGCGGGCGTCGGTGGAATCGTAATACCGAAGAGATTGCCACCCGGGCGTCCGGGGCTACCACCGCCGATACCCCCGTTGCCACCCACCGGCGGAAACCCGATGTTGCCGTTGCGTCCGCCACCCTGCACGCCACCGTTGCCGCCGTCACCACCGTTCGACCCACACACCGAGTCGCCACCTTCACCACCCGCGCGCAGGTCGCACTCTTCGCCCAGCGCCAGCAGGTCGCGGTTACACGCGTCTTGCCCGCGCTGCCCGTTGCCACCACGTGCACCGAGATTCACCGTGTTGTCGATGCCCGTCTGCCCCGCGCCACCATCACCACCCACAAGCCGCATGTTGCGCAACGACAAAGCCGGACTATTGCGCGCGTACAGTGCAATCGATGCCCCACCCGGCGCGCGGTTGCGCGACGCACGCAGCGAGAAGTTGTCGAGCACAGTCGGCGTCGCGATGTCCGCCGCAATCGCGCACGTCGCCGCCCCCGTGATCACCGCATCCCACGACTCGCCTTCGGTACGTGATTTGCGCGCCAGATAATCTTTCGAGTAGCCGCCATAGATACCCACCCCCGGCACCAGCCCAAGCGTATCCACCTCGGAATACGCACCACCCGTCACGTAAATATCCCGCGCCGTCGGTGTCGCAGACCGCGCCAGATCAAGCGCCACCGCAAGCGACCGCACCGGAAGCGTAATCGTACCCGGGTTCGCATCGTTGCCAATCGACGACAAAAAGATCGCCGTCTCACGGTTGCCGTCGATGCCGTCGCAGTTCAGGTCTTTGTACTCGTCGTCGGGCGCGTCGTCGGCGCTCACGAACGTACACTCGTACTCGCACCCATCGAGCGGGTCGCTGTTCACGTCATAGAACCCGTCATCGCACGGCGCACCCTCGCCCCACACGATCACATCGGTCTGATCATCGAGAAATCCCGGATACAGAATCTCGAGCGTCGCCTCGTACGCCACAAAATCGACCGGCTCGACAAACGCCTGCACTTCCATCTCTTCATTCGGCGCAAGGTTCACCGGGTAAACGTTGTCATCGAGCAGCACAATCTCGGCAAGGTTGCTCGGCTGCTTGCGAATCAACTGAATCGCAATCGTGTCGCTGCCCGTGTTGCGAATGAAAATACTCCGTGGTGCCGACCGCCCAAACGGCAGCGCCTTGCCAAGATAAATGCGGTTGTCGTCGTCAGGTGCCGGCGTAATCTGCAACCGCGCTACACCACCACGCCCCTCAATCGGCACATCAACCACAAACGTCTCGACCAGCACCGAATCACCGTTCGGCGCTTTTTTCATTCCGTCGCCCGTGATGCGCAACGTATTTACAAACCGCGCCTCATCAGGCGGCGTAAAGAAAAACTGCACGCTGTCGGCAGCCGATGGCGCAAACGTCGTCGGCGTCGGACCAAACCCAAACACCGCTTCATTGCTCAGGAACGCGAAGTCTACGTTTTCGAGAAACAGGTCGTCGCTCTGATTCGTAAACTGCACCGTCAACGTCGCCGTCTCGCCCACATCCACCTGCCCAAAATTGATCGGACGCGGGTCGGCCACGATGAACGGCGGGTCAATGTCCGCCCCGCCCGTCAGCCCCACCAGCAACAGCCTGTCACCCACGTCGCCATCGTTGTTCACGTCGTTGTCGTTCGTCAAAATCTCAATCTGCGCATCGTGAAACCCGCCGCGCGTCGGCTCATAACTCACGTCAACCAGCACCTCATCGCCGTTGTTGAGGTACAGCGTCTCGCCCGGCTTCAGCTCTTGACCACTCTGCTTGAACGCCGTCACCGAAAACTGCGACGAATCGTCATTCGGCCCCAGCTTCGTCACGAGAAAACTCTCGAGCGTCAGCACCGCCTGACCCGTACCCTGATTGCGAAACAACAAACCCTGCGTCTCAACCTTGCCCGACTCGGTAATGCCAAAGTTCAGGTTCAGCGTCGGACGGTCCGCACGCGGAAACAACTGCGCCGTCGGCGTCGCCGGGTCGACAATCGCCAGGTCAACCTCGCCCTTCACCTGACTCGCCATCGGTATCTCATACGGCACCTCGCTCTCGTTCGAGATCACAAAAATGATCCCCTGGTCGGCGATCTCGTCGTCGGGCGAGTAAACCACGTCAAACTCAAGCGTCTCACCCGGGTCGAGCCGCACCGGCTCTGTCACCACGGGGTCTGGACGCAGGCGAAACACGTCTTTCGACGTCGAACCCGAAAACCGCACGTCACTGATCTCGAGTAGCTGATCCCCCACGTTCCGCAGTGTCACCTTGCGTGTCGTCTCGACCCCCACCGCAAACGCACCAAAATCAATCGCATCGGGGTTCGCCAGCACACGCGGGCCCTCAAACACCGGCCCATCGGTATCACCATCCGTCTCGCCACTCGGCGTACCCGGCGCGCAACGCCCCTCGGGGTAGCAGATTTCGTTCTTCGGACAATCACCATCTTCGCGGCACGGCGCGCCCGAACCCGCGATACACTCGCCACCCACGCACACAAGCCCCACGCAGTCGAGGTCGCTCTCGCACGGCGAACCCTCTCCGGGCGGAATCGGCGTCACCGGCACCCCGTTCTCATCACACGGTATCCCGTCAATCGCGCACGCATTCAGCGAAAGGTCGCACTTGCACGTGCCCCCGCACACATCGTTCACGCTGTCGCACTCCTGCGGCGGCGTCACACAGCAATCGTTGAAGCAAAACCCATCTGATGGACACTCAGCATCGCCGTCGCTGTCGCAACCAAAACACTGCCCCGTAGACGGGTCGATCGGCCCACACGTGTTCTCGTCGCGGCACTCAAACCCGGTCGGACAATCGGCATCCGCGGCGCAAGTCACCGCCGGGTCGTCACCCGTATCTGCCGGATCGTCGCCCCCACACGAACCAAGCGCCACAGGCAACGACAGCGCCGCCAAAGCGACGCACCACGAGAACGCGCGGGCAAGACGAGCTTGCGCGCTAAACCGATTTGTATCCATCAAAGCGAAACCTCCCCTGCAGCGGTGCGGCAGGCGGGCGTGGGTCGAAACTTTTCGCAATTTATGAACGATCACCACCGAACGTCAATGAATTTCTTACGTTTTGCGATGTTGCAATGCCTTCGCACACGGCCTTGCACTATCGGTTCGTTGGCGAGTCGTCACGCCGCAACGTCGAGGCAGGTGCCCCGCTTCGCGGCCAGTTCGCACAGCCCGCAAAGAGGTGAGATGCGCGCCGCTCGAAAAGTTGTTATTCTCTCTCCGATGTGCCCACCGCGGCCCTGCCCTCCGTCGGCCAGGCCCTCGGTCAGGCTCACAGTGCCCCGTGCCGGTGCGCGACCGGGGTAGCCCCATCACCACCGACTTCGACACGACCTCCGAAACCGGCTACACTACTGCCCCAGTTTCGTCCGCCTGAAGAAAAGGATACCCCCCATGAGCAGCGTGCGCGCCAACCTCAAACTCCGCCTCGCCGAAGAAAAAGTCTTCGACACCCGCCTCATTCCACGCAACCAGCGCGTCGGACTCCTCACCGCCGACAAGCTCGATCAGCACCTCAAAAAACTCCCCGACCTCGAAGAACGCGCCGAGGCCATCCGCGTCCCGCTGCCCGGTTCGCGTCGCAAAGCACAAGGCTGAAAGCGCACGCATGTCCGCACGCACGCGCGCCCTGCGTGACTTCGACCTGCTCGAACAAACCCTCGGCACCTCGGTCGATGTCGACGCACGCGCGCGCCTCGAAGCCCTCTACCAGACTCTCCTGCACTGGAACGCGAGCGCCAACCTCACCCGCGTCACCGAGCCGCGTGAGGCAATGGTCAAGCACTTCTGCGATTCGGCGCTCGCCTACGCCCTCGTCGCCGAACACCTGCTCGCCCCCCGCACCGCCCCCTTGCCCTCCGACGCCACGACCCCAGCCACCGCCCAGCATCTCGCGATGCTCGACATTGGCAGTGGTGGCGGTTTTCCCGCGCTTTTCTTCGCCGCCATCAACCCCGCCGCATTC
>CAZXXB010000007.1:0-14435 GCA_964644185.1 uncultured Myxococcota bacterium | reverse complement strand
TCCTCGCTCATGGCGACGATCGTGCCGGCGCTCTCGCGCGCGATCGCCGACCTGTTCACGAGCCGCGCCACCTTCGCCCCGCTCGAGTGGCTCGCCCGCGCGGCGCCCTGCCTGCGACCCCACGACCACGTGCTCGTGATGGCCGCCCGCGAAGACCTGCCGCGCGAATACCCCGCCATCGCCCCTCACGGATACCACGGCGCCGGCAGCGAAACCCGCGTCTTGCACGAGGTCGCCCGCCGCGAAGCGACCCTGCCCGACGACGCCGGTTTTCGCCGCGTTGCACTCTACACGCTCGTCCCCTGATACGTTCTTGCTTGCTGAAGGCTCACGCGCAGTGACCGCGCTGTTCGCGACCACTTTCACCGCCACCAGCGCCGCCGCGCAGTGAAGCCGCCGCGCTTTCGCCGCCGCTGTGTCGCCGCCGCTGTGTCGCCGCCGCTGTGTTGCCGCCGCTGTGTCGCCCAAAGCCCCCCCTCGCTGTTCCACGTGGAACATTCATCCCGCCCGACGCCGCGCCCCGCTTCCCGCGCAGTCCCCCCAAACCAGAAATGTTCCACGTGGAACAATCTTCGACACACCACCGCCCGCAGCCCCTTGCCAACCCGCACGCTGAGGCGTACCAACAAAACCACTGAATCAGGTCGCCAACCCGCGCAAATCACGCGCGAAACTGGCCTTGCACCCGACACAGGCACCCCGACCGCCATGACCGAAACCATGTCGCACAACGAAGTGATGTCGCACGGTGCGAGCCACGCCCCGCACACCCACCCCGGCGATACCGCCGCCGCTGCGCCCCCCAAAATCATCGCCATCGCCAATCAAAAAGGCGGCGTCGGCAAAACCACCACCGCCGTCAACCTCGCCGCCTGCCTCGCCTCCACCGGCAGACAGGTGCTGCTCATCGACCTCGACCCCCAGGGCAACGCCGGCTCAAGCCTCGGCATCCCCGTCGCAAGCGTCGAAACCGGCAGCTATCAGGTCATCATCGGACACCTGCCCATCGCTCAGGCCGTCCGCGCCCACGAGCAAATCCGCGGACTCTTCGTCCTCCCCTCCAACCGCGCCGCATACGGTGCCGACCTCGAACTCTCACAGGTCGACAACAGCCAATACTTCCTGCGCCAGCGACTCCAGCCCGTCGTCAGCCGCTTCGACTACATCCTGCTCGATTGCCCCCCAAGCCTCGGCCTCTTAACCGTCAACGCTCTCACCGCCGCCGACGCCGTGCTCATCCCCCTGCAGGCCGAGTACCTCGCACTCGAAGGTCTCGCCCAACTGCTCGAAACCATCGAACAGGTCAAAGACACCCTCAACCCCAACCTCGCCATCGACGGCATCGTCCTCACGATGTTCGACAGTCGCAACAACCTCGCGCAAGAAGTCGCCGACGAGGTTCGCAAACACTTCGGCGACGACGTCTACGACACCGTCATCCAGCGCACCGTCCGCCTCGCCGAAAGCCCCGGTTTCGGCATGCCCATCACCCTGCACGACCCCACCTCAAAAGGTGCCAAAATGTACGTCGATCTGACGCAGGAGGTACTGCTGCGCCATGGTACGTAAGCCCGGCCTCGGGCGCGGCCTCGATGCGCTCATCCCCCGCAAGCAGACCACCGCAACCCCACAGGCAGCCACAGCCGGCATCGCCGCCGTGCAATTGCCCCATCACGCGCCGCCAGCGATGCTCGACACCGAAACCGCCGGCACCCTCCTGTCGCTCTCGACCGCCGAGCTCTTCGCCAACCCCAATCAACCCCGCAAGCGCTTCACCGACGCCGAAATCGACGAGCTTGCCGCCACCATCGCCGAAAAAGGCATCCTGCAACCGCTCCTCGTCCGCCGCAGAGCCGGTCGCTACGAAATCGTCAGCGGAGAACGCCGCTGGCGCGCAGCCCAACGCGCCAACCTCGAGCGCGTCCCCGTCCGCCTCGTTGAATACGACGACCTCGAAACCCTTCAGGTCGCCATCATCGAAAACATCCAGCGCGAGGCCCTCTCGCCCATCGAAGAGGCACGCGCCTACCAGCAGCTTCGCGACCAGTTCGGCATGAAGCAGGAAGACATCGCGAAGCGCGTCGGCAAAGCCCGCTCATCGGTCGCCGCCTCGCTCGCCACACTCGCCCTGCCCGCCGCCGTGCTCGACCTCGTCGAAGCCCAAAAACTCTCGCTCGGCCACCTCAAAGTGCTGCTCTCGGTCGAAGGCCCCCGCGACGGAACCCCCAACTCGCCGCTCATGCGCTTCGCCCTCGCCGCCGCCGAAACCCCCCTCAGCGTCCGCGAGCTCGAAGCACAAATCGCCCGCAGCGGTGACGCCCAAGAGGCTGAACAAAAGCATAGCCCCACGAAATCAAAGCCCGCAAAAGCGCAGGCCCACTCGCCCGAAGTCAAAAAACTGCTCGACGAACTCGAACGCTCGGTCGGCACCCGCGTCACCCTCTTGCACAAACGCGGTGCCGCCTCGGGCCGCCTCGTCCTGCACTACCACTCGATGGATGAACTGGGGCGGCTGATTCGCAAACTCAAGGCGTAACCCCGCACCCGCAAACGCTCTTCTACTGTACGCATCGCAACGCATCGCAGCCCAACGCCGAAACGGCACGAACTCACGAGGAAGCAACATGGCGATTTTCAGCACCAGCAAAGCAGCAAGCGGTGATCGTCTCGAAAGCGAAGCCGCCGAGGCCGCCCGTGGCGGAGAGAACGCCGAAATCAACGCCCTGCTCGGCCAGGGCAGCGAGTTCGAAGGCAAGCTGACCTTTCGCGGAGCCGTCCGCATCGATGGACGTTTCAAAGGCCAAATCAGCAGCGACGCCACCCTCATCGTCGGCGAGAGCGCCGTCATTGACGCCGAAATCGACATCGGCTCCATCGTCGTTCACGGCACCGTCAATGGAAACATCCGCGCCAAGCAGCTCGTCAAACTGCGCAGCCCCGGCAAAGTCTTCGGCAACATCCACACCCCCAGCATCGTCATCGAGAAGGGCTGCATTTTCGAGGGACAATGCGCGATGACGACCCGTGAAGAGCCGCGCCTGCCCCGCTCACGTGAAGAGCGCGCCGCCGAAGAGCCGATGGTCGCCGCCCCCGTCACCGCCACCGCCGTACGCGGCTAGTCGCAGGCCGAAGAGGGTCTCCATGGCCAAATCCAGTCAGAACCCGTCAACGGTCGAAGAGATCAAGCAACTCAAGTGGTCGGGGTTGCGCAAACTCTGGAAGTCCATCGCTCTAGGCGAAGCGCCGCTCCCCGCGGGAAAGGCTCTCGAACATCTCGTGCTTCGTGCGTTTCAACTCGACAAGGCAGTTGTAACGTGGCCGTATGATGTGAGTTTGCGCGATATTGGCGGCGATGGCGGAACGGCATTCGAGCAAATTGATGGGGTTCTGTACTTCGAGCACTTCGAATGTCTTGTCGAGTGCAAAGATTACTCCGACAACGTTGGCCCCGATGCCGTCGCGAAACTGCGCAATCAACTGTTGCGACGACCGGGCCGAGTCGTTGGGGCGATCTTCTGTCGGCGCGGATACACCGACGCAGCAGTCGCGCTCGCGCGATTTGCCGCGCCTGCGTCTATCGTGCTGTGGACAGGTGACGACATACGTCACGCGCTCGACCGCGAAGCAATTCGCGGGTCATTTGTTCAGAAATATCGGTACCTGGTTGAGCGCGGGGTTCCGATCTACAATACTGCTGGTAGCGAGGTGTGACACCATGAGTGTTGTGCGTGAAGCGTTTGTCGTGGTCGAGGGAAAGAAAGACGCGGATCGGTTGCGGGCTGTGCTCGGCAACGCGGGCGGCGTATCGTCAGGGCCTGGCAACCCGTTTCTGATGCGGGCGACCAGCCTGAAAAAATTCGGGAAAGCGCAGCATGACGTTGCCCTTCGCTTCATAGCTTCCAACGGCACGTACTCGCTCGTGCCGACGGCAAGCTCGCTGCTTTCTGAAGGCAAACGAGCGGTCGTTGTCGTCGGTGATGCCGATACCGCGAGCCCAGAACTCGCCGAGCGAATCGCACGCGACGCTGAACACACGCTCGCGATGTTTGCGTTTCCACATGCTCAGTACGCGGCGCTGTTTGCCGCGCCAGACCTTGAGCACGAACTGCTCTCAGTGAAAAAGCTCAGTGAGAACGCAGGCAAGAAGCAAGATAAACAGCTCAATCTCTTGAACCGCCTTCTCGCGTTTATCGCGTCGGTGTCCACGGGACCGATTGAATCTGAATCGCACGCGCCCAATGCGCGGAAAGCAGCGTAGACGCCCAGCTCGCCACCCCTACCCCTCACCCTCTACTTCTTCTTCGTCGGCAACCGCACACCCGGCGCCACCGGACGCGCGACAGGCGTCGACTCTTCCACCGCGCGCCGCGCCGGCGCAACCCCATCATGCACCGTCTTCGCCAGATGCGACGGCGGATTCATCACCATCGCAAACACCTTCGCACCAAGCTCCGTCAACCGATAAACCTCATTCTCGCGCGCCAGCAACTTGCGCTCGACAAGATGATACAACCGCGACTTCACCGCCGCGTCGCGCACCCCAAGCTCCGCCGCAAACTCGCGCGCATCGAGCGCCCCATCACGCGTCAACACCGCCGCCGCGCGCATCGCCCACGGCGTCGCCACGCGGTCGTCAATCCCCATCACAAACACCGCCAACTCATTCACCGTCGCAACCGGCGTCTCGCCCGTCTCACTCGCCGCCACAATCGAAAACCGCACCCGCGCGATTCTCGCCGCCTCACCCACCGACCCCGGAAGACTCTGCCGCATCTCGGGCAAACTCACCCCAAACGTCGACCGCGTAAACAGATACCCGTCGAGCGCAAGCTGCCCGAACAACGCATCGCGATTCGCATACCCCGCCCGCCGCGCCTGCTCTGAGTCGATCTCCTCAGGGCTCACCCACTCGACCGACTCGATGCGCAACTGACCCACCCCCGGCGAACGCACCTGCGAATTCGCCGAAAGCCGCTCAGCCGTCCACACGCGAAAGGCCAAATCGACCCCGCCCGCGCGAATCGCCTCGCGCTCCGCTTCAGAAAAGCAAAGTTCTGCCATCCCCGACCCTTGCCATGCCGCCGCACGCTCTTCGCGGCACGCACGTTACGTTCTCAGTCTCACTCACTTCACGCGCGACAAGACCTTGCCCAGCCCTGTTCGCGCGCACTCAACTCATCTCAGCCCAACTCAGCGCCACCACACCCCCGCAATCGCAACACCCCCTACTGCACCTGCGGACGAAGCGCGATGCCCAGCTCTTCGAGCTGCTTCTCAGCCACCACCGACGGCGCTTCGGTCATGAGGCACGTACCCTTCTGCGTCTTTGGAAACGGTATCACATCACGAATCGACTGCGCACCCGTAAACAGCATCACCAGCCGATCCATTCCAAGCGCGATACCACCGTGCGGCGGCGGCCCATACTTGAACGCCTCAAGCAAAAACCCAAACTTCGCCTTCGCCTCTTCTTCACTCAACCCCAACGCGCGAAACACCCGCGCCTGCACCTCAGGGTCGTGAATCCGAATGCTACCCGACGCCATCTCGAACCCGTTCATCACGAGGTCGTAACACTGCGCGTAGCAGTTGCCCGGGTCACTCTCCATCTTCTCAAGGTCATGCACCCGCGGACTCGTAAACGGGTGGTGCGCCGGCTCCCAAGCCTTCGCGTCGTCGTTGTACTCAAACATCGGAAAATCAACGACCCACAACGGCGCGAACGCCTTCTTGTCAATCAACCCCAGCGCATCACCCAGCTTCAACCGAAGCTGCGCCATCGCCCCATTCACCACCTTCGTCTTGTCGGCGATGAACATCACCACATCGTTCGCCTCAAGGTTCATGCGCGCCGTCAGCGCCTCACGAAACCCTTGCGGAAAAAACTTCGCCGGCGCCCCCTGCCAGTCACCATCTTCCTTGATCTTGCACCACGCCACACCCTTCGCCCCCAGATTCAACGCCACCTTCTGCGTCTCTTCAACCTGCGTGCGCGACCACGCCCCAGCACCCTTCGCGTTGATCGCCTTCACGATGCCGCCCGCTGCCACCACATCGTGAAACACCTTGAACTCGGTCGTGCCCGCAAGGTCGGTCACATCGTGCAGCTTCATCCCAAACCGAATGTCCGGCTTGTCGTTGCCGTAGTCACGCAGCGAATCGATGTACGATATCCGTGGAAACGGCGTCGCAGGCGGCGTCAGCCCCGCCGCCTCGAATATTCGCGTCATCAACCCCTCGATCAACGCGTAAATCTTCTCTTCCGTCGCGAACGTCATCTCCACGTCGATCTGCGTGAACTCTGGCTGCCGGTCGAGCCGCAAATCTTCGTCGCGATAACACTTCGTGATCTGAAAGTAGCGGTCGAGTCCGGCCACCATGAAGAGCTGTTTAAAAATCTGCGGAGACTGGGGCAGCGCGTAGAACGTGCCGAGGTTCAGCCGCGACGGAACAAGGTAATCGCGCGCCCCTTCCGGCGTCGATTTCGTCAGCACCGGCGTCTCGAGCTCGAGAAACCCGAGCCCGTCAAAGTAGTCGCGCGTCGCCTTGTTGATCTTGTGCCGCTTGATCAAAATCTCCTGCAATGGACGGCGCCGCAGGTCGAGGTAGCGGTACGTGAGCCGCACGACTTCGTTCGTGTCGGTCTCGTCTTCAATCGCAAACGGCACCGCCGCGCTCTTCGTCAGCACAACGATCTCGTCGCACGCGACTTCGATCTCGCCCGTCACAAGCCGCGCGTTCACCTGGCTACCGCGTGAGCGCACGACACCCTTCACCCCAATCACCCACTCGTTGCGGCACGTGTCGGCGGTCGTGTGGGTCTTCGCGTCGATGTCGGGCTCAAACACGAGCTGCGTGAGGCCGTACCTGTCGCGGATATCAATGAAGATCGCCCCGCCGTGATCGCGGTAGCTCTGCACCCAGCCCATGAGGGTCACGCGCTGGCCGATGTGTTCTTTGCGAAGTTCGCCGCACGTGTGGGTGCGGTCGTTGGTGAGCAGCCATTCACTCATGTTTGCCTCGTCGACGCGTTCGTCGTGCTCGTCATCTTCACACCGCGAGTTGCCTTGCCATCGTCGCGGATGCTGTGGTTCGTCGTTGCGCGTACCCGCACGGGCGCACGCGTTCCGCCGCGCCTCACTGTGCCGCGTTCTGCGCGCATCAGAAGGGTAACGCAAGCGAGTCGCGCAGATTACGAATCCCCGCCCGCGAAGTAAAGGCAGGCACAACGCGCACAAAACCTGACCAGCGACTTTCGCGCGCCGCGTGATCGCCGTCACACTTGTTCGCCCCCAACCCCCGCATGATGAGCGAAAGCTGCGGTTTCGTCGCGCAAAAACCTGCGTCGGTGAGGCACAAACCTTTACACGCCCCACCCTTTTGCTAGATTCTGCAACGAGTCACCTCGTTTACGCCCCTTTCCCGCGCCCGCAAGCTGTGGGCAAGCCTGAGCCTGTCGCGCATGAAGAGCAATATCCGGCTCAAATTCTGGGGGGTTCGTGGCAGCATCCCGACTGCGGGCGCTGCGACCATCGCCTTTGGCGGAAACACCGCCTGCCTTGAAGTCCGCTGCGGTGACGAACTCTTCATCGTCGATGCAGGCAGCGGCATCCGCGAACTCGGCACCGCAATCAACGGCGCACCCGACTTTCGCGCCCACCTCTTCTTCACCCACTACCACTGGGATCATATCCTCGGCTTTCCATTCTTCACCCCGCTCTACCGCCCAGACACCCAGCTCATCATCTACGGCGAAGACCGCCGCGGCCGCAGCGTTCAGCAAATCCTCAGCGAGCAGATGGTCTACCCCTATTTCCCCGTGCCACTCTCGAGCGTGAAGGGCGAGCTGCGATTCAAAAAAATCCACCCCGGCATCACGATGGAAATCGGTGAGTGCAAGATCAGCACCCACGAGCTGAACCACCCCTTCGGCGCCCTTGGCTACCGCTTCGAGTACGGTGGCTCGACCCTCGTCACGGTCTTCGACCACGAACACACGCCCGACCTCGACCCTGCCCTCGTCGACTTTGCGCGTGGCGCCGACATTCTCGTCTACGACGCCGCCTACACCCCCGAAGAGTACGAAACCTCTCGTCGCGGATGGGGACACTCAACCTACACCGAAGCCGCCCGCCTGGGGCGCGCCGGCGGCGTGCCAAAGGTCTTTCTCTTTCACCACGACCCCACGCACGACGACACCTTCATGACCGGCCTCGAAGCCACCGCGCGCGCCTACGACAACATCCTCATCGCCGCCCGCGAAGGCGACGAACTCACCTTCTAGCCGACGCTTGAATCTCGCCCGGCTTGAACTCGCCCAGATCGCAGGCTAGCCTCAATGCGCGCCCCAGATGCAAGCGTGGGCGCGGCTGGAGCAGTATCAAATGACGACCCAGGACGAACTCGAAAAGCGTGTCGCTGCGCTGCGAGAAACACTGAAAAACAAAAACATTCCGTGGTTTCAAGACGTCTTCGCAAAGACCGACGTAAGCAGCGACGGCGGGCCGATGATCTCCGCGTTCGTGCTCGTAGACCCGAAGAGATTCGCTGCGCGCCCCGAAGACTATACCGACGAGAATTCCGCCGAAGCCGTCGCTGACATCGTGCGCGACGCACTCTCCGATTCACTCGAGCGAGAATGGGTCACGGTCTCGTTCCGCACGCGCACCGAGCAGAGGCAAATTGAGCGAGAATTGAGGCACGCTGCATGAGCCTCGCCGAAGATCTGCTCGATCAGGCGCTGTTCCTGACGAACCGCGATCAGCGTAGACCAAAGCAGGCCAACCTCCGTCGCGCGGTCTCTAGCCTCTACTACGCGCTCTTTCATCTACTTGTAGACGACGCGAGCGTACTGCTGTTCAGCAACAGTTCGAAAGCCGCCGCATCGCGACTCCTTGTGACCCGCTCGTTCGCTCACGGCTCAATGAAAAAGGCGGCCGCGCCCTTCAAAGCGGCCGGCGACCTGAGCAGACTGCAAAGAGAGTGCTGGCATTTTGCCTACGGCGACGCCACGCCGCTGCCTACCGCGAATGGTGACTTGAGGCTCGTTGCTGGAACTTTTCTCGACTTGCAGGAACAGCGTCACAAGGCCGACTACGACAAGACCGCCTCATTTGCGCGGACGGACGTCGAGGCCCGCTGCGAAACCGCACGCAAAGCATTCGTCGCATGGCGAAAGGTTCGTGATACCCGCGACGCTCATTTCTTTCTCACCGCACTGCTGCTGCGCGATCTCTTCGACTCGCGCCCCTGACCCCCCCCACTCATCCCCCACCTACGCGCTCTTCGCGTACTGCCCCGCACCGGCCTCGTCGCGCGCCATCACCCGATAAACCCGCTGCCGCGAAATCCCAAGACTCCGCGCCGCACGCGCCACATTGCCGTGATGCGCCTCAAGCGCCGCCTTCACCCGCTGCAACGTCACCTCGCTCGGCTCCACCATCTCTACCTCCATCTCCGCTCCCGCCCCCATCTCCTCGTTTGCCCGCGCCACCTCTCGCCCCCTCGCCGTGGCACTCACCCGCGACCGCGTCGCCGGCAAAAACTCAACGTACGCCGCATCAATCACCGCATCGGGCGACAACACCGCCGCGCGAATCACCGTGTTCCGCAACTCACGCACATTGCCCGGCCAGTCATACCCACGCAGCAACGATTTCGCCCCACTGCTCAACCGCCGCTTCGCCCCCGCGCACTCCCGCAAAAAATGCTCCGCCAGCGGAATCACCTCATCCGGGCGATCTCTCAGCGGCGCCACCTCAAGCGAAATCACCATCAACCGATAGTACAGGTCTTCGCGAAACGCCCCCGCCCGCACAAGCTCCGCAAGGTCTTTGTGCGTCGCCGCCACCAACCGAAAATCCGCCGCAACCTCGCCCGTCGCCCCCACCGGACGCACACGCCGCGTCTCAAGCGACCGCAACAACCGCGCCTGCATCTCAAGCGACAACTCGCCCACCTCATCAAGAAACAGCGTCCCCCCATGCGCCGCACGCAACGCACCACGACTCGCCGCCACAGCCCCCGTAAACGCACCTCGCTCAAACCCAAACAACTCCGCCTCCGCAAGCGTCTCCGGTATCGCCGCGCAATTCACCGCCACAAACCCCTGCTTCGACCGCGCACTCATCGCATGAATAAACTGCGCCAGAAGGTCCTTGCCGGTACCCGACTCACCCCGCAAAAACACCGTCGCATCCGTCCCCGCAATCCTGTCCGCGGTCGCATACAACCGCTCCGTCGCACGACCCGCCATCAACACCCCATTCACCGTCTTCTCAAACCCTGCCGCACTCCGCACGCTCTTCTCGCGCATCGCCACATGCAACGTCGTCTTACCCACCCGCACATCACATGGAGCCTCAACCCGCGCCGACGAAACCGCCACACCCCCCACCATCGTCCCATTCGTCGACCCCAAATCAATCACCCGCAAATGCTCGCCCTCGGCCAACAACAGACAGTGATGCCCCGACACATACCCATCACGCGGAACAACATCGTTGTCGCGCGCGCTACCCACCCGCAACCCGCCCGCGCCAATCACCACCGCCTCACGCTCTGGCTGCGACGAATCACTCACCGCAAACTGCACCGCCACCAGCGTCCCATCGCTGCGCAACGTCAACGTCTGCCGCGACACCCGCCGCCGCCGCACTACCGACGCCACCGCCCCCACCACATGCACCCGCAACGCGCCAATCGCCACCGACTGCCCCTCGCCAATCACCTGCTCGTTCGCGCAAACATCGTTCGCGCCCACCTCGTTCACGGCGCGATCACTCACGACATCTGCATCCGCATCTGCATCCGCATCGGCCACCGGCAACGCCAGAAGCCCCACCCCATCATGCCGCGCGCGCAACATCAGCCCCGCAATCCCCGCCCCCGCAAACACCTCCGAAAGCGCCCCCGCGACCGCCACATCACCCGCGTCGCCATCACCCACCGTCAGCGGAGCCACACCCACCGTCACCCGCAACAACAACCGCTTCGCCTCACGCAATTCGACGCCATATCGCAACATCTCGGTCACCCCTCTCACGCCACCTTGCGATGTCGTCGCATCTGTCGCATCACTTACACCCGTGACTGCACCCGTGATTGCACCCGTTGCCGTCGCGCCAAAGCAAAGCCTCGCGCACGCCCGTCCCCCTTCAGGCCGTGAGTCCAACAAATGCCACAGGATACGCCGCCGCACCAATCGTTTTTGCGCACCGCCCCCACCGTCGTCTTCGCCCACGCCGAAGACCACCACTACCCCGCCGTCGAAACCTTGCGCGCAGCGGGACTCATCGTGCTCGACGCGCCCCTCGTGCGCACCGTGCCCCGCGTTGCCGACCCCACCCTCGCCGCACGCCTCACGCACCTCACCGATGCCGACGCCGTCGTCATGACGAGCGCCGCCGCCGTGCGCGCGCTGCTCGCGATCGCACCAGACGTCACCGCGCTTCCACGTGTCTTCTACGCCTCGCACGGCGTGCAATCCCGCGCCCACGATGAACTCGCAAAGCTCGACCCCGCCATCGCCCCAGCCGTCGTGCAGGCGCTCACGCAAATGAGCGTCGCACCCCCCGTCGCCCGTGCCGGAGAGGTCGCTCATCTGTTACATCGTGAACTTCGCGAAGGTGCCCGCGTCGTCTGCGCCCGAGCCGCCCTTGCCGACGACGAGCTACCCACCGCCCTGCGCGCGCACGGCTTCGCCGTCGAGGTCGTGACGCTCTACGACACCATCTCGCTCGCGCCCCCCGCGAAGGTCGTCCCGGCGTTGCGCCCCCGCTCGGTCGCCGCGGTGCTGTTTCTCTCTGGTAGCTGTGTCACGGCGCTGCACGACGCCGTGCCCGATCTCGAAACCCTCGGCGCTGCTCTCTACGCTATCGGATCAAAAACACGGCGCGTGCTCGAAGAGCGCCACCTCACCTGCGCCGCGATGCCCGCGCAGCCCACCCCCGAAGCCCTCACGCGCCTCGTCCTCGACTCACTCGCCACGACGCCTTAGCGCAAACAACAGTGCGAACGCACCGTAAGCGAGCGCAACAGCGCCGACCGCTGGCTCACGCTCTGCCGCGCAGCCAGCGCCGAAGCCGGGCTCGCAATGCTCGTACTCCGAAACACCGTCAGGTGGCTCACGTGTCATCGGCGATCCGCCAAAACCCGCCGCTAGCCATTCCGTCGTCGGGCTGCGATTCCCCGCCGCATCATAGGCCGTCAGCGTGTACTCGAATGGACGTTGATCGTCTCCGCAGGTTGTCGAGCCAAACTTCAACCAGCTCAGACCACACGCCACCACCCCGATGGTGAGATACCCGTGGGGCGCGTACGTACGCCAGCAGTCCGGCTCCTCCGTCGCATCCAGCCGGGCGCACACCTCAAAGTAGAGATGTTCAAGGTTTGCCGAAAGCGCGGCGGCGTTTTTCAACTCGATCCATTCGAAAAACTCGCGGCCACACGAAGTGACGGTTGCGTCACTGTGGCCCATCCACGACGACACGACTTGAATCGCCGGTGGCGCTTCGGTGTCGATCTCGTCGCCGGTCGAGAACGACGTCAACATCGAAGACCCCCAGGCCACAATCTCAGCGCAGTCGCTTCCAAACCCGACCACATGCCGCCGCCGCGCGAGAAGCGGTTCGCGCGGCTTGATCGTGTAGCGAACATTCTCGCTGTAGGTCCCGCTGTTCCAGAAAAACGCCTCAGATAACACTTTCGGCGACCGCTCGACCGTGACCTCCGCCTCTACCTCGGCTACCTCGGCGCCGTCGTCTCGGCACAGCCTGGGCTGGCGCGCGTCGTCATACTCGACGAGATCGAGCACCACGACCACGTTTCTGGGTACGTCGGAAGAATCAGCGGGCGGAAACGCATCATCACCGGTGAAGCCACACGAGCATGCCACCGCCCTCTGCGGCGCAGCCACCCACGCCGCCGCGAGTACAAGCAGTACAAGCACCGTGAGCGCAACCACCCTGAGCGCAATCACTCTGAGAACAATTTCCGTGAGACAGCGAGCCATGCCCAAAGCCCCTGATCGACCTCCAAAGGCCGAGGTTCTCCGGTGCCACGAAGACTCGCACTGCTACCGCGTGGTCGCGCCAGTCACAACCCCTCACGCGCCACGCGCTCGACTCACTCTGCAAATTGCTTCGTGCCCCGCAGACGTCGCGGACGCGAAAGATGCTCGCGCTCGGCATCGACAATCGCGCTGCGCAACGCCTCGGGCGTCAGGCTCGGCAACACCGCCTCGATACCCGCCGCGTGCAGCCGCGGCGCCTCGGTCGGTGAGCCAACCGCAATCAGCAACAGCGGTTCATAACCCTCGGTCTCGGCAATCGCCTCGGCGAGATTCACCTTGTCGATGCCACGACGCTCGCCCAGCACCACATACTCAGGCTTCATCAGCCCCAACTGAATGATCCCCGCGTCGCCCTCACGCGCCTCAAAAATATCCATCGCGCGAAAGTCTTTGAACGCCGCCTCAATCTTTTTCACCGACGACGGCGTGTCGAACACCAGCACCTTGCGGTTGATGAACATCGTCAGCGGATTATACACCCCGCGCTCGTGAATGAAGTCGAGAATGTTCTGGTACGACACCCGCGAGTGCCCGCCCGACGTCTTCGCGCAACGCAGCTTGTCGGTGTCAATCCACCACTGCACCGTGCGCTGCGACACCTTGAAAAGCTCGGCCACCTCGCGCGTATCAAAATGGTCTTCGTCACCGAGCTGATTGCCCGCCAGCACGCGCATGATCTTCACGCGCAGCCGATCCGAAAAGCTCATCACCACCCGCTCATCCGCAAGCGGACGCTTCTCGCGCTCTTTGCGATGCTCGCGCAGCCCATCGCGCTTGCCCGAGAGCACAATCGCGTCGGCAACCGACAGCTTGCCCTGCAAAATCTCCATGCAGATGAGCGGGTCAACCTCGAGAAACTCGGCCAGCTGAAACATCTTGTTGATGTTCGAGAAGTTCTCTTTGCCGTTGCGCCAGTGCCGTGAAAAGCTGCCCGAGTACCCCGCGTGACGGTAAATCTCCATCACCGGTACATCGTTGTCGCTCGTTAGCCGATGAAGCTGCTTGTACCGCTCGAACGCAAAGTCGAACAGCGCCTTCGAGTACGGATACAGCGGACCGTCTTTCGACAGCGAATACGTCAGCGGCTCTTTTGAAATGACCATTGCCTTCTGTGTGACCTCTGGCGCGTCTGCGCCCGTGACGTCAATGCCGCCGCACCCGCACGCGTATCCCATTACGCGACTGTGAGCCCATCAACGCTGGCGTGATGCCAAGGCGTGAACTTGCCACGCACGCACCATCGCCCATCATGTTTGTCACGGCTCGGCCCCCCGACCACAAAGCCCGAACCGACCCTCTCGTGCATGGAAAAGCACGCTCCATGCCACACACTGCCATCATCATACCGGGTGTCGCTGATAGC
>CAZXXB010000006.1:32537-35495 GCA_964644185.1 uncultured Myxococcota bacterium | reverse complement strand
CGCTCCTGAGGAGGCGTTCGTGGCGTCGGTCGCGAGCTGCCACATGCTCACCTTTCTCGCCATCGCCGCAAAACGCGGATACATCGTCGAGACCTACACCGACGACGCAGTCGGCGTGCTCGAAAAAGACGCCGAAGGTAAACTCTCGATCACCCGCATCACGCTGAAGCCAAAGGTCACGTTCTCGGGTGAAAAGACCCCCGACGCCGCCCAGCTCGAAAAGCTGCACGACGCCGCCCACCGCAACTGCTTCATCGCAAATTCGATCAAATCCGAGGTGACCGTCGAGGCGAGCTGACCAGCGTCACTGCTTTGACCGCGCCGCAATCTTCTTGTCGAGCCGCTTGATCGCCCGACGCCAGCGCTCGTTGTATTCGCCAAAATCGCGACTCGTCAGCTTTGCACGCGCCGTTTCAAGCGCCCTCTGCGCGTCATCGACGCGCCCGTCGTCGAGGTACGCTTCTGCCACGAACACATGATTGAGCGGATGTTCCGCGAACTCGCGCACCGCGCGCTCGAGCGTTTCGAGCGCAAGGTCGTAGTCGCCAGGCCCCTGCGGCCACGCGGGCGCCTTCAGGTAAAACAGCCCCGCCACCCGCAGCGGCCCACCCTCGTCAACCGAAGGGTCGGTCAGCGCGATCTTGATGTGCTTCTCAAGGTCGCCAATCTTGAACAGCGCACCGATACCCATGTGCTGCAACGCAAGCCCCAGATTGAGCGTGTAAAGGTACGCCGCCCGTGGCTCATTTGGTGCGCCAGCCCCCGCCACCTGCGCCGCCTCCATCCCCCGCTCAGTGAGCCGTTTCACGCACTCGGGCTTCTTCTTCGCCATCTCGGCACGCATCGCCGCGCAATACGCAAGCGCTGACGCCGCGACGGTCTGCTTCGCATCGAGTTCAAGCGCATGCCGCGCCAGCGAATACCCAAACCGCGTCGCGCGCCCGTTGCGACACATCACATCGGCCATCTCGGCCAACTCGTCGGCGCTCACATTCTTCGTCGTGACGATGAACGTCCGCTGCTCTTCGCACGCCTTGCCCTCTTCACCCTCATCATGCTCGATGAAGAGACTGCGTGTTGTTGACGACCCGATCTCATCAAGCCACGCCCCCGCCCGCTCGCTGCCCAGCGCAATGCGCTGCTCTTTCAGCAACGTCGCATCGCTCTTCAACGCATCTGGATGCACGGGCCGAGGCTGGCAGCCGCCCGCAAACACCGCGAGCAGACTGCCCATCACGATCGCTCGCAGACGCTTACTTGCCTTCATACTGTTTGACCGCCGCGGTCAACGCCGCTTCGTCGCACGCCTTGAACCCGACGATGCCAAAATTCTTGCAGAGATTCGCCCCGTCACTCGACTCACACATCCCCAACAGCGCCTTCATCATCGGCTCGCGCAGTTTATCGGTCGCCGCCGACTTCACCGCCATCAACCCCACCGACGGCAGTATCGGCGACGTGAACGCCACCTGCAGCTCCGCAAACATCGGCAACCGCTGCAGGCTCTCATACTGCATCTGGTTGATCACCACCGCATCAAGCGTACCCGACGTCACCTTGCGCAACGCCGACAACGGACGCTGCGTCGGCTCAAGCTTAAAATCTTTCGCCACATCAACCGCGCCACCAAACACCACCCGCGACAGAAACTTTGGCTCTTCATAAAGCACGTTGCCCGAGAGCGTCTTGCCCTTCAACGCATCAAGCGTCGCCGGCCCGCCCTTCTTCGTCAGCACGTACACCCGGTCATCGCTCGACCCCGCAAACCGCGCCCCCGCAAGCGGTGTCAACCCAAACTCGGTGCGATGCGCCATGTAGATGCCAAGCGAACCCATCACGAACGCATCGCGATTCGCACGCAGCGACTTCAACGCCGGTTCAATCTCGTTAAAATACGCCCCCGCAAACGTCTCCGGAGCCACCCCCGCCGACTTCGCAATCATCTCAATGAACTGACTCAGCAGCTTCTGACCCTCGCCACCCGCATCTGGCCCACCCGGATAAATCACCAGCACCTGCACCTTCCCCCCCTGCACACCGCCCCCCTTCGCCTGCGCCTGCGCCGTCTGCCCAACAAACAGCAGCGTCGCGGCGACAAGACTCGCCACGCAAGCCCGCACCACGTCACGCCGCGGCACGCCGCGAACCCCCTGCTTCTCAACTCGGTTTTTCATCCTTCGGTGTCTCCTCCGGCCCGGCCAGCCGCGGATTGAAAAGGTCAATCAGCGCCGGCAGCACATAAACCGACGTGACGAGGCACATCGATATTCCAAGCAGCAGCACGATACCGAACGTCGCCACACCCGTGTGACGCGCAAACACGATGCTCAAAAGCCCCACGATCGTCGTCAACGCAGACAGCCCCACCGCCTGCCCGGTCGTATCCGCTGCCGCAAATGCTGTGACGCGCGTGTTCTCAAGCCACCGATGCACCATGTGCACCCCGTACACAACCCCAAGCCCCATCAACAGCGGCACCGCCGCAATGTTCGCGTAGTTGTAGCTCCGCTTCAAAAGGTACAAACCCCCCTGCGCCCACAACAACCCCAGCACGAGCGGCACCAGCGACAAAAACACCCACCCAATCCGCCCCCGAAAATCGATCAGCAACAGCGCGCAAATCAGCACGAACGCATACAGCACCGACTGCACGAGGCTATCCACCGCCAACCGCGCATGCACCCGATGCGTCACCGGAAACCCCGTCACCCCTGCATCAATTTGCCGCAGCTCACCCACGAACAAATCCAGAAACTCCAGGTCCCAGATCGACCCCTTCGGAAACACATACGCCACATACGTCCCCTTCGGGCTCTTGAACCGCGCCAGCAACTCCGGCGGAAACGACTGCTCCGTCAGCGGAGTCGCATCGAGCCACTTGTGCACCAGATCAACCACCTGCCCCAGACTCGCAAACAGCGCCTTCTCAAACGCCCGCGTCCGCTGCAACGCCACCTC
>CAZXXB010000006.1:26912-32513 GCA_964644185.1 uncultured Myxococcota bacterium | reverse complement strand
GCAACTTCCCAAGCGCCGTCAACGTCCCCTCCACCGCCTCCACGATATCCCCCTGACCACCGGCAAACGCGTCATCCTGCACCCGCTGCAAATTCTCCCGCAGCTTCTTCAACTCGCCCGCATACTCACTCGCCCCACGCAACGTCCGATCCGGCTCCACCCGCACATTCGCCAGATACGGACGAAACTCGCGTATCACCTTCAACTTCCGCTGCTGATCATCCGGTATCATCGCCGCCAGCGAATCAACCCGCGCCACCGTCGGCAACTGCTGTGCCTTCGCCACCCGCGCCTTCAACTCTTCCAGCGTCGGCGCCGTCACTGCCGCAAACGAGATCTGAAAATCGCTCCGATCCTGCATCTTCAACTGCGCAACCGTGCTCTCGGTGGTCGCCGGCACCAGATTCAGCGCGTTATAGTCAAACCCCACCCGCTGCCCCACCCACAACGACCACGCCGTCACCGCCATCGCCGCAACCGTAATCGCGACCAGCAACCCACGATTGTGCGCCCTGTCCGAAATCGAAATCAGCCACTTCACGTCATACCGGTGCGGCTCGATACCCGACCGCAGCAACAAAGCCGGAAGCACCAGCAGCGTACACGCCATCGTCACCAGCACACCCGTGCCCGCCACCAACCCCAACTCGGCAAATCCCGCGAAGTCAGTCCACGTCAACGCAAAAAACGCCAGCCCCGTCGTCAAACCACCCGTCAACACCCCCTTGCCCGCCTGCACCGTCGCAATGTGCACCGACTTCTCAAGCCCGTGCCCATTGCCCAGCTCTTCTTCGGTCCGCCGTATCAGGTAAATCCCAAAATCGATCCCAATCCCGTACAACACCGCCAGAAACGCCGCGCTCACAAGGTTCAGCCGCCCCAGATACAGCGACGACCACCCCAGCATGATGATGATCCCCAACGTCAGCGGAATCGTCGCCAGTATCGTCTTGCGCAGCGACCGAAACCCCACCAGCAGAATAAACACCACCGCCAGCGTCGACACCGCACCACCCGCGCCCACATCGGCAAACACCGTGTCCGACTCCGCAAGCACGTGCGCCGGCATCCCCGTGAACGACACCTTCACCTTCTCACGCAGCTTCGGATTATCCTGATAAACCTGATTCACCGCCCCACGCAGCGCCCCGATAAACGGCTTCAGATAACTCCGGTCATCACTCGGAGACGTCGGCTGCACAAACAAAAACAGCATCTGCCGATCACGCGACAGCAGATACCCACCCGACTTCACAATCGCCTCCGCCTCCGTCCCCGTCGTCAACAGCTTGTCGAGCAACCGAATCTTGTTGTGCGACGGATCATTCACCCACTCGTTCCACTCTTCGAACAACCGCGCCATACCATTGAACACCGCCGGAATAATCGCAGGGTCAACCTCGATATCCACCCCCTCAATCTTCGCCCCCCGACCCAGCTCCGTCGCCGCATTCGTCGCCTTCAAAATCGCCAGCACGCTGTTCAACTCGACAAAGCGATCAATCAGCGACCGCTGCTTCTTCACCACCTCGAGCCCCTTCTCAAGCTGCTCAACCGGAACAAACAGCGGCGCGCGCGATTGCAGCGTCTCGAGGTCAATCCGATAAAAAAGCCCCTTCACCCACTCCTTCTCGTCCCGCAGCGCCCGCGCAAAATAATCCGCCGACGAGATCAGCGTCTCCGTGTCACCCTCGAGCACCACGACGAGATTATCCGCCGCCCCAAACTCATCCATAAACTCTTTGAAACGCCGCTGATCCGGGTGATGCGCCGGCATCATCTCCGAGTGACCCGTCGAGATGCGCAACGACGGTATCGCAAACGCCAGCAACGCCGAGATGGCCCCCACCACCCCGAGCACCACCATCCCGCGTCGCTTCGCGAGTCGAAACAGCCACTCCAGCAAGTGCTCCTGCATCGCTACCCCAGCGCCATGTCCGACCAGTTCGCCAAAGCCCCGATAGCCCCTGAACCAGCCCGCTACGTCGCGGCGCAAAACCGTCGCGTCGGCGACAAATACCTGTGCACGCCCGAATTTCAGGCAGCACCTCACCGACAACTTCACGCGCGGCGTAACTCACACGTGCGCAATCGCCTTGTCAACGCATCGCCACGTGCGCCGTTCTGCTCCGTGTACGAAAGTTTTTTGCACATGACACGCTTGACAGCCGATAACGCTGTTATGTATCGCACCCGCGAAATGACAAAACCTTCCGCAGCCTCGTTCAAAGGCCTCGGCGCCGAAATGCAGGAAAGGCGCCGCCGCATCCTGCTCGACAGCGCACGCCGCGTCCTCACCCGCGAGGGAATCCGCGGCGCAACCCTGCGCCAAATCGCACGTGAGGCCGACGTCACAACAGGCGCCATCTACCACTACTTCAAGAGTCAAGATCAGCTCTTCGCCTCGCTCTACGCCGACTCGGTCGACGAAGCCCTCGAAAAACTCGCCAACGCCCGCCGCTACCAGATGGCCGTCAGCCAGGCATCCCGCGTCCGCGCCCTCGTCACCGACTACCTCACCTACCTCATCGAAAACGCATGGACCGTAGACATCGTCGTCCACAACGTCTTCGGTGAAGCCTTCGACGAAGAGGCCAAAGCCGTCCTCGAAGACGCCAGCCTCAAACTCGCCGTCGGCTTCACCCAACTGCTCATGCCCGACGAATCAACCCACGAAGACACACCCGAAAACAGCGCCAAGGCCGCCCAGGTGCTCTGGGCCCTGCTCAACGGACTCGTCGGCATCTACCGCCTCAGCAAAGCCGAGCAAAAACCCGACATCGAAAAACTCGTCCACGAGCTTGCCGAGTTCGCCGTCGCCAGACTCATGCGTCCCGAAAACGGCGACACCACTTCAGGAGACTCCCGTTGAACGCCCTGCGCCCGCTCGCCACCTCGCTCGCCACCCCGCTCGCGACCCTGCTCGCAGCCCTCATCGCCGCGCCCCTCTTGCTCGGCCTCACCTGTGACGGCGGGTGGAGCGAAGAAAGCGCCAACTATTGCCCACGCCCCGAACGCTGCGACGACAACGGCCAGCCCCTCCCCGCCACCACCCCCGACGACGATGATGACGACGCTGCCAGCAACGACGACGACGGCAACGACGACGACGGCAACGACGACGACGCGGCAAACGACGATGACGGCAACGACGATGACGGCAACGACGATGACGTAGCCGACGACGACGACACCGGCGGCGACGACGACGACATGACCGACCCCGGCGACCCCTCGACCTTCGTCTGTGGCCTTGCCCCCGGCAACAACCGCGGCGTCGGCACCCCTTGCACCCGTGGCGGAGGCGAATGCGCAGCCAAAAACACCGAACTCGGCCTCGAACCCGACACCCTGCAATGCAACTGCGACCTCGACGCCAACTCGGTTGCCTGCATCTGCACTGTCCTCGCGTGCGGTAGCTGTGATTTTAGCCCAGCCGACAACCCCGAACCGGGAAGCAAAGCTCGGTTGTGCGATGACCGAAGAGCGAAGCGCGACTGCGGTGAGAACTCGGTTTGTTGTCGAGCGAACACGCCCGGATCGACGAGAGCGGCTCCCATCTTTGTCTGTCTCAACGAACTATGCAGCCCCGCCGAGTGCGGCGGCAGCGCAATCTACATCGAAGACCTCGAAGACCCCGACACCGCTGGCCCCCTCACCGGCAACGACACCGCCGCCGATACCGCCGCCGATACCGCCGCCGACACCGCTGCCGATACCGGCGATGAGTCAGACGACGATGGGGGCGACACCGCCACCCCAGACCAGACCACCCCAACAACCCAAAACTCCACGAAGGCGGCGACCAAGTGAACCGCATCCATCTCACCCACCGCTCGTGCGTGCACGCGCCCACACGCACCATCGCAAGCGTCCTCACCGGCACCGTGGCGCTCGCCATCGTCGCCGCAACCCTCACCCTCGCAGCCCCGCACCGCGCCAACGCCGAGGTCGAGTTCGGCTTTCGCGGACTCATCGACAGCGACCTTCGCCTTGCCGTCGATGCCGACCGTGGCCCCGTGCCCGATCAAGACCCCCAGTTTTTCTGGAACCGCAACATGTTTGAGGGCGAGGTCAGCATCTTCTCGGGCGACAACATCCGCGCCTTCGCCCACGCACGCCTCATCTACTTCGGCCTCTACAACTACTACGGCGCAGAACTAAACACCGTCAGCGACCTTGCCGACCGCAGCAAAATCGACCCCTTCCGCATCGACAGCGACTCGCTCTACGTCGAGTGGCGCGACTTCATCACCGCGGGCCTCGACCTGCGCGCCGGTCGCATGGTCAACACATGGGGCGCTGCCGACCTCTTCAACCCCACCAACAACCTCAACCCCTACTGGCTCGAAGACCCCATGATGTTCGGGCGCAAGCTCGGCAACCAGATGCTCTCGCTCACCTACAACGTACCAGTTGAAGCCGAGTGGACCATCGAAGGCGTCGTCGTCCCCGTCTTTCGCCCCTCGATGCTCCCCATCTCGGCTCCCGTCGGTGCCAGCAACCCCGGCCTCGCCCCCATCGCCAACGACCAACTCAAACAGGCCCTCATCGACGAGACCAACCGCCAGCTCGAACGCGGCGGCATCGTCATCACCGACCCCACCCTGCGCCTCAACAACCCCGACTTCGCCTGGGATAACGTCGCGTTCGGCCTACGCAACAAATGGCGTGTGTGGGATACCGACATGTCGCTCAGCTACTACTACGGGCGCTTCACCATCCCCGTTCCCAAACGCAGCTACACCTACGCCGGCGACGAGGTGCAAACCCCCGATGGCATCCGCACCGAGCAAAACACCCTCGTCGATCTCATCTACCCCCGCATGCAGGTTGTCGGCTTCGACTTCTCACGCCAGATTCCGTTTCTCGGCAACATGGGCTTCTGGGGCGAAGTCGGCGTCTTTATCCCCGAGCGCATCGAGTTCATCGCCTACCTGCCCAACTACCGCGAGGGCGACCCCTGCGCGAAGCCCGGCGACAAAGCCGGCGACATCACCCTCATCTGCAGCCAGAACACCGACCGCGTCTTCGTCAAAGCCACCGCCGGCCTCGACTACTCGTTCACGAGCTGGCTCTACATGAACCTCCAATACCTCCACGGCTTCATCGACGAGTTCGGCACCGAGGCCCTCATCGACGACTACGTTGTCGGCGGCTTCGACTTCAAATTCCTCGACGAATCAATCCTGCTGCGCACCTTCGCCGTCTACAATTTCCAAGACTCTAGCGCCGTCCTCTTCCCCAGCTTTTCCTACAAACTCTACGGCGTCACCCTCGGCACCGGCGCCCTCATTTTCCTCGGCGACTACGACACCAAATTCGGCCAGAAAGCGACCGGACGCAACCAGGTCTACATGCGCGCCAAATTCGAATTCTGAGCAAAATCACCATGACCCACTTCTCCCCCACTTTTCCCCCACTTCGTCCCCACTCCCGCCCCCACTTTTTGGCCGGTCTGGGCACCCAAAACTATCCCCTCCTCCTCTGCACAAACCTCGCCGCCATCGTGTGCACAACCCTCGCTATCGCGGCCTGCAACTTCGACGCGAGCGACATCGAGCCCCTGCCGAGCGACCTCTTCGCCGACGCCACCGGCGA
>CAZXXB010000006.1:22654-26897 GCA_964644185.1 uncultured Myxococcota bacterium | reverse complement strand
ACGACAACGCCGACGATGACGACGCTTGCACCCGCGCCACGCCTGCGTTTGACGATTTCGGCGCGGCGACCGGCGCCCTCACCGGCACCTGGGCGCGACGC
The DNA here is from genome assembly GCA_964644185.1 of uncultured Myxococcota bacterium. Classification (GTDB taxonomy): domain Bacteria; phylum Myxococcota; class JAJVIH01; order JAJVIH01; family CAZXXB01; genus CAZXXB01. The sequence goes on along the minus strand of CAZXXB010000006.1, from coordinate 26,796 downwards.
CTCATCATCGCGAGCGAGATGGATTCCCGCGACACCGGCGACTACAAAGACTCCACCACCAATATCATCGAACTCGTTAACGTCCTCCACGACGCAAAACGTCTGCGCGAAACCACCACCATCTGCACCAACACCATGCCCGTCGTCGACGGCGTCCAAATCGAGTTTCCCAATTCGATGGTCGCGACGCTGCCTGTGCTCGGCGAAGAGGGCGATTTTCTTAGCAAATCTGGCGACCCTGTCGGCGCCGAATACCAGAGCCCCGCAGAACTCATCCGCCTCTGGGGCCTCTCAGAAGACGCCGCCACAAAAACCCTCGACCCCTGCCTCTCCTACTATAACGACGCCGCCACACAATGCCCAATCGCGCTATGGCCCGAAGTGATCGATATGGATTGTGACGGCGACCCGGGCGTAACCGCACGCATCGGCTTTGAAGGTACCGAGCCCTCGAGTGTGCAGATGCTGCGCCGCACCCGCATGACGAGAAAAGGCGAAGTGATCTCGGCATCACGCATCGAGGGCACCATCGACGTCGTCGAAGAACAGCGCATCATCGGTGCCGAAAAAGCCGTCTTCAAGTTCAATTCGCCCTACCGGGCCTTGAGCGAAAACAGCAGTTTCGTCATGCTGCGCGTCAGTGACGATGCCACCTGCGCCGATCTCTCGCCTGCGCTTTTTGAGTGACCCGCACGGCGCCACCTGCACGGTGTCACCCGCAGCGCGGCCCCCGCACATGAGCTTTCGTACATGAGACAGCCCCAAAAAAAGCTCTACGCGTTTGCAACTGCGCTCGCCGTCGTCGTCACCCTCTTCGCCGCCGCCCCGCTCATCAGCCACCCCCCGCTGCAAAGCCCCCGCGACACCTTCGCCCAAAACCCCGACACCGACCGGTTCTTCGACGCCGCAAACCGCTACCACCAACTCGACGTCGTCCTTGTCGGATACGAAGCCGCCGACACGATGCTTACCGCGCCGCGCCTCGCGGCCCTCGCCGACATCACAAAAGAAGCCTCACGCATCGCTGGCGTCGCCTTCGCCACCTCACTCGGCAATGTACCCGACATGCAAAGCGGCGACGACGGCGTCGTCGTGCGACCCATCATCGACCCCCTTCCCGACTCACGCGAAGCACTCACCGCCCTGCGCGCCACGCTTCAACAGCGTCCCCACATTCTCGGACAGCTCGTCAGCCGCGACTTTCGCGCCGCCGTGCTTGTCGTCCAGTTCGTCCCCGACGCCACCGACGCCGCCTACGCCCGCCTGAAGGCGCTGCTCGACGAGAAAAAAGTTCCCGGCACCACCGTCACCGTTTTCGGCTACCCTGCCGTCAATGACTACACCCGCACTGCCGCCAACTCGCTCACCGCCGCCGCGGTCATCGCCGCCACACTGCTGCTCATTGGCCTGACCCTCGCCACGCGGCGTTTTTCCACCGTCACCACCACCCTGCTTCTCGCCGCAGCTTCTGGCACCGCGGGCCTCGCCGCCAACACCCTTCAACACGGCAACGCAACCGCCCTCTCCGCCCTCACGTTCTTACCCGCCCTCGCGCTCGCCGCCACCTTCACCACACGCCGTCACATCTCACGCATTGCTGCCCTTGCCGCGCCCGCCTTCGTCGCGCTCGTCGCCTCTGCACTCGCCACATCAGCCACCCCCGCCACGGCGCAACTCGGCACCGCCACCGTCGCCACCTCTGCCGTCTTCGCGTTGCTCGCCCTCATGCTCTGCCGCCCTGCCGAACACCCCCGCCGTTCGCTCGCATCACCTGGTGGAGCCTTCGCCGCCATCGCCGCCGCCACGGCCCTTGCCGCACTCGCCATCACCCAGCATGTCAACCACCCCGAACGCTTCGACCTCGCGGGCTCAATGCGCCAGTCATTTTCGCCATCATCCCCCCCCGGCGCCGCAGTCGCCTTCTTCGATACCTACTTTGGCGGCGCCGAAACCCTCACGTTGCGCATCAAGGGCAACCTCGAAAACCCCGCCACACTCCACGCTGTCAAACGACTCGCCGACAACCTCCGCGCCGAACCCGGATTCTTCACCCACGTCACCTCACCCCACGACCTCTTCGAACTCACAAGCCTCGCCATGACCGGCGTCCGCACCCTCCCCTCTACGACCGGAGAAGCCCGCAACCTCTTCTTCTTTCTCGACAGCCAGAACGAATCACGCGCCCTCATCGCCGACCACAACGACGCCATCATCGTCGCCCGCATCGCACCGACCCACGCCCGCAACTCTTACAAAGCCGTCGGACGCATGTGGGATGCCCTCAACAAGACCTTCAGCGTCGCCGCCTCGCTCGACTTGCGCAAGCTCGACGACCGCGCCCGCGCCTACCATCGCGAGCGCATCGTCGCCGACGTCACCGCGAAACTCGCCGCCGCCCTGCGTGAGCGCCTGCCACCAGGAACCACAGCGCCCACCGCATCCATGCTGCGCGACGCGCTCACACCGCTCGACCCCTACCTCTCAGCCTCGCCCACCGCCCAGAGCATCGCCGCAACCACCGCCCTGCGCGACGCACTCACAACCTCCATCGCAACTTTCTTCGCACCCGACGAAAGCCCCTTCGACGTTCCCACCACCGTGCAACTCGACCTCGTCAACGCCATCGCCACCACCATCGGCCCCAACGCCCGCGAATCACGCGGACTCGCACGCACCCTCACCGACCTGCTCACCCCGCACGCCCCAGACTTCGACCGCGACTTCGCCGCCTCCGTCGCTGGAAAACTCATCTACGAGGCCCGCATCGTCCGTCGCCGCGTCGTCGCCGATCACCTCGCCGCCGCCCTTCGCACCACCGCCCGGCTCAACCCCGACACGCCCCTCTCACCCTACACAATCGAGGCCATCGACACCGCAGCCGCCCGCTTTCTCGACCGCTACGTCATCGTCGAACAAGACAAAGAGCCAACAGCCGAACGCCCGTCGCCCATCGTCTACGAACCCAGCGGACCCTTCATCACCGATGACGTCAATCGCACCGACGCCGAAGCTACCCTCAACGCCCTGGCCCCGCGGCTCGCCATCGCAACGCTTGCCGCGCTCATTCTGGGTCTTCTCGGCAGCGTCGTCGGCGTCGCATCGGGCGCGAGCCTCGCCACCGCGCTGCGCGCCTTTGCCGTTGTTGCCCTCGGCCTTGCCTCGTTCGCGACCGCTACCGCCATCATCGGCGTGGGCCAACCCACCCTCTTTTTCGCCGCGCTGCTCACCGTACTCGCCGCCGCCCTCCTCGCCGCCCTCGCCGACGAACACCACGCAACCTTTCTCGCGACCTTCAGCGCACGCCTCATTCTCGCGCTGCCATTTGCCGCCCTCGCCCTTTTTGGAACATTCTCACCCGTACAACGTCTCATGATTCAGTGCGCGGCGGGCCTCTTCGGCATCGCCGTCGCGCTCACCCTCACCCGCACCACGCCGCGCCCGACGCGGCCTAAGGACACAACCCATGCTGCCAACGCCCCTCACGCAGAACGCACGTAACCTCGCTCGCGCTGCCCTCGCATCCACCCTCGTCTCGACGACCACCCTCGTCTCGATGACCAGCCTCGCGGGTGCGCTTACCGCCGCAACCCTCGCCCCCGCCGTCGCCCACGCAAACCCTGCTGCCGCCGACATCCTCAAAAAGATGGATGACGAGTACAACAAATTCACCGACCTCGAAGTCTTGATGAACATCGAAGTCAAAAGCGGCACCACCGTCGAAAAGACCATCGAAGCCCGCACCTACCAGCTCGGCGGAACCAAACGCCTCGTGCGCATGCTCTCACCCGGCAACATCAAAGGCATGTCGGTGCTCATCGAAGACAAAGACAACATGTACGTCTACCTGCCCGACATGCAGCGCGTCCGCCGCGTCGCCGCACACAACGCCAAAGGCAGCTTTCTCGGCACCGACTTCACCGAGCAGGAAATGTCGATCCTCCGCTACGGCGAATCATTCGACCCGACCCTCGCCGAAGAGACCGCCGACGCATGGGTGCTAAAGCTCGCCCCGAAACCCGGACGCGAATACGACTTCGCCTCGCTCAAACTCTGGGTCGAGAAAAAGTCGAACCTCTTCACCAAACTCGAGTACTACGCCGCCGATGGCTCGCTGCTCAAAACCCAGACCCGCGGAGAACTCA
>CAZXXB010000006.1:17801-22619 GCA_964644185.1 uncultured Myxococcota bacterium | reverse complement strand
TGAGTCGTGACCACCAGAAAAAGCGCTCGACCGTGATGCAGTTCAGCGACCTCAAGGTCAACCAGGGCCTCAAAGAGAACTTCTTCTCGCGACGCAACCTCGAGTGGGGCGGCAAACGCTGACCACCAGACGCTGACCACCAGACGCGCGATTGCGCCCACAGAAAACTATTCGAGCGGAACGTACTTCAGCGACGGCTGCCTGCGCACCCCACGAACCCGCCCCTCGAGCACCGTCACCGGTACGGGCGGTGTCAGTTCATACTCGTATCCGCGGTCGGTCAGCCGCAACCGGTAGTTCTTGCCCTCAAACCCGATCGTGCGCACGTACGGCTCGCGATCCGACCCATGACGCACATGCTCGTGGTGATGCAAAAGATATGACCCGAGGCGAATCGCAAGGTGGTTCATCAGCCGATGACACCCGTGACTGAACCCCTTGATAATCGACTGAATCGCCGCCGAACCGTGCGACCGTATCGCCGTGTCTGAAAAGAACTCGTCGTCACCACCACCCGACACCCGCGAGTGAAACAGCGCCATCAACCCATACGCCGACCGATAATGCGGACCGAACGCCGCGAGATTCGGCGCCAGCGACCCATCGGCCATCGGCGTCAACAACTCACGCGGCGGCGTTGAATCTGGCGGATACCACGCGGGCGCGGCATAGAGCCGCTTCCACGCAAACTCACCGTGCGGCGAATTCTTATACTTCGCCACCACACGCCCGTCTTTGATCTTCTCACGCTGCCACCCACCAATCGTCGTTCGCCAGCGAAACAGCGCCACCTCGCGACCATCTTCGCCCCGCGCATACAACGTCGTCGTCGGCTTACGCTTCGCCACCTGCGCCGGACCATCGCGCAGCGGCATGTCGTAATACACATCACCGCGATCAATCACCGCGCGAAACGTCAGCCGCCCCGTGTAGTAATCTGGGCGTGCAGGCAACCGCACCGCCACGAGCAACGACCCCTCGCGCATCGCCCGCTCATGCCGTGCCACAAACGCCGCCGCCGCACCAAAGCTCACCCAGCCCAGTTGCTCCGCTGCCGCATGCGTCGCACGCGCCACAACGTCGGGCGCACCATTGGCAAGTGGCTCGTACCCAGCGTCGGCATAGGTCGCCCGCGAGTCGAGCGTCTGTCCCATCACCGCTTCTGGCTTACCCAATGCCGACCCATCTTCAATCAGCCCCGTCGCCTCAACGACCCGCTCACGCAACACCCGCAGCATCGCCCGCAAGTCGCGCTCGCGGCTATCGACCACCATCATCCGCGCCGTCTCTTCATCAAACCCGCCCAGCGTCAAAATCGCGTACCGCCGCTGAAACCGCACCACCGCATCATGCGTCGGCATCGTGTACGACCCGCGCGCATCATCAGCCCGCAACAACCCGTCACACACGAGATGCCGCTGCAACGCATCAACCGCCCGTTGCGTCAACTCGATGCGCCGCAACCGCTTCACGAGCGGACCCGCCGCGCGCCGCTTCACGACAAGCTCGTCGTAGCTCCCCGCATGTGCCTCACCCTGCAACTCAAGCAACGCCGTGTGTAGCCTCTTGATCTCCCTGCGTCGCCCTTCCCCCTCACCCTCACGCCGCAACGTTCGATCAAGCGCTGTCAACGCCTCGTGATCGACCCCCGCAAAGCACGCATGCCGGTCCGGGTCCGCCGTCGTCGCAAACAACGCCGGCAACGTCGGAAACACCCCGAACAATTCAAGATACGCCTCATCATCGGGCAACCCATCGGCCCGCCTCTGCACACGCTTACCCATCAACGCGCGAAACGTCGCCCGGTACGGCTGCACCCCCGCCTCACCAATCTCAGGCACCTCTGAAAACAGCGTCGGCACCCAGTCGTCACCCAACTCGACAACCGTCAAACCCGACGCCGCCGCCTGCGTCGTACACACGATGCCCCGCAGCTCACCCGCCTCATAGTGTTGCGCCGTGCGCCCGCACGCCTCGATACCCGGCAGCGGCAGCTCGCCCCCAAGCGCACGCGACGCACCGGTTGCCCCAGCGAAAGCCAACGCCACCGCAATGACCCGCACCACGCCAGTTCGCGCCCCACGCCCACCGCGCACAAACCACCCCGCTTGCGGAGGTTCACTCATCGCGCATCACCTCGGCCACATACGGCAGCGCGCGATACTGCTCGCTCATGTCGAGCCCATAACCCACCACAAACGCGTCACGCTCCATGCGAATGCCCGTGTAATCGGGTTCGAACGCCGCCCTTCGCCGGGTCGGATTATCCAGCAGCACCGCAAACTTCGCGCTCGTCGGCCCCAACGTCACAAGGTGCCGCATCATCGCGTGCGCCGTCAGACCCGTATCAATGATATCCTCCACCACAATCACCCGCTTGCCCTCAATCGACCGCATCAGCGGCACCGTCACCTTCACCTCACCCGTCGTGTTCATCCCCTCGTACGACGACGTACCGATGAAATCGACGCTCAGATGCGCCGGCGCCCCACCCACCTCTACAACCGCCCGTGTCAAATCCGCGAGAAAGATAAAACTTCCCCGCAACACCCCGATGAGATGCAACGGCCCATCGCCATAATCGCGCACGATCTCTTCGGCCACATGACGCACCGCCTCGCGCAGCCGTGCCTCGCTGTACAGCGGACGAATCGTCACGTGCTTGCTCGCTGCTGCACGCCCCGCATCTGCCTTCGTCTCATCGACCATGGTCGCGATTCCCTCTCGTTGCACCCATCAAAACGCTTCCAGCCGCACATCGGTGAGCAGCCGCTCGACATCGCTCTTGTGAAACAACTCCGTACCCGGAGTCATCGCCGTCGCGGCCCCGCAAGCCGAACCGAGCTTCGCGGCATCTTCAATCGACTTGCCCTGCGACAACCCGTACACCACCCCGGCCACGAACGAATCGCCCGACCCAATCGTGCTCTGCACCGTCACCTTCGGCGCCGACACGAAAAACCGCGCCTCCTTCGACACCACCACCACCCCGCGCGCGCCCATCGACACGAACACATACTCAACACCCTGCTCGACCATCACCTGCGCCTTGTCGGCAATCACGTCATACGTCGCGCCCGACAAATCTTCGCCCACGAACCGCCCCAATTCATGCAGGTTCGGCTTCACCATGAACGGACCACACTTCAGCCCCTCGCGAAACGCCGACCCATCGGCATCGAGCACCACCTTGCAACCGCGCTCTTTCATCCACCGACCGAACTGCGCATAGATCGTCTTCGTCACCCCCACCGGCACGCTGCCCGACATCACGAAATACTCCGGACACGGATTCAAATTGCGCAGATGCGCCGCCAGTTGCCCAAGCTCGACCGGCTGCACCTCAGGCCCACGCGCATTAAAGCTCGTCGTCTGCCCCGTCGCCTTATTGACGACGTGCACGTTCACCCGCGTCTCACCCGCGATGCGATCAAACGCCGTCTGCACGCCCGCGTTGATCAACCGCCCCACCAGCTCAAGCCCGTCAAACCCACCCACAAATCCCATCGCCAGAGACTCGCCACCAAGCTCGGTCACCGCCCGCGACACATCAACGCCTTTACCCGCCGCGTAATGCCGCTCTTCTTCGACCCGATTCGCGTCGTCAGGCACAAAATTCTCAACCCACAAAAACCGATCGATGCAGGGGTTCAACGTCAACGTCACAATCGCCATGACTCAATCACCTCACGAAACATTCGCCCGCGTTTCACGCTCGCGGCTCGACCCTGCATTCGCATGCCGTCGCGCCATCTCTTTCAGTGCTTCGCCCGTACCGAGCGCGTTGTCCAGTATCCCGACCGCCCCATAACTACCCCGCACGTTCCAATGATGAAAATCGTGCTCGACCGACCACGCCAACCATGGAATCGCATACCCCGAATGCGTCACAATCGCGTTCGTCACCGCAAACACCACCCACAACAGCATCACGAGCGGATGCACGCCCAGCAAAATCGGCCCCGCGAACACAGGCAATAGATTGCCCACGACATGCTCGACGAAATGAACGTAATGCGTCGCGATGCCCACCGACTCGTGGTACTCGTGATGCACCCGATGAAACCGCCGAAACAACGTCGGCGTGTGCAGCGCACGATGCGCAGCGTAAAAGAGCACCTCTTCGACCAGCACACACCCGGCCAGTTGCAGCGCCATCACCCAGAACGCTGGCAGCGGCCCCGCAAGGTCAACCCCGCGCACATCGCGCATCACCACGTACACCAACACGAGAAACGGCAGCGTCCCCAGCACCTGATTCGTCAACACCACACGCACCGCCTTACTCAACGCCGGCGCATGACGCCGCGCCCCCGCCTCGCGCGTCTGAATCTTGTACCGATAAAGCCAGCGCGGAGCCTCAAAACGATCAAGCGCCAGATACCCCCCACCAAGCAACCAGAACCACGTCATGTAGACCGCAAACCCAAACCCCACCACCGCGCCCGTGAGCCCAAGCGTTGCCACGAGCCACGCCCATGCCGCGTCACCCCGCGCCGCCAGAAACCAGATCGCCCCCGTCAACGCCACCGCATACAGCGCCACGTTCGTCACGCCCGGCGGCGTGTAGGCAAAATGTGTCCGCCCCGCCATCAGCTCACCTGACTCCGTGAACGCTCATACATCTCACGACTCTCATGCCGCGCACGCCGCTCATGCCTCTCATCGCCAGAACGCAGGGCTGAAACCCCACGACTCGCCTGCGGCAAACTAGACCCTGCCACCACCCCCGCGTCAATCCACGCCCTCGCGCCGCTTTGTCGCACCCACCCCTTGCCCCCCGCGCCACGCATGGCAAACTACCCCCCCTGAGCCGAC
>CAZXXB010000006.1:10461-17791 GCA_964644185.1 uncultured Myxococcota bacterium | reverse complement strand
TACACTCTTTCCCTACACGACGCTCTTCCGCCGACCCACCGTCAACCGTTCGCTCCCACCCTCCCTCCGTGACTGCCAGCGCGAAATCGAAGGCTACGCACGCGAGTGCAACCTCGACTTCTACGACGTCATCTTCGAGATGCTCAACTACCGCGAGATGAACATGGTCGCGGCCTACGGCGGCTTTCCCGCACGTTACCCCCATTGGCGCTGGGGCATGGAATTCGACGAGATGGAAAAGTCCTACGCCTACGGACTCCACCGCATCTACGAGATGGTCATCAACAACGACCCCTGCTTCGCCTACCTGCTCGAATCCAACGCCTTCATGGACCAGAAAATGGTCATGGCCCACGTCTACGCCCACTGCGACTTCTTCAAAAACAACGCCTGGTTCAGCAAAACCAACCGCAAGATGATGAACGAGATGGCCAACCACGCCATCCACGTCCGCAAATACATCGACCGCTACGGCATCGAAAAAGTCGAACGCTTTCTCGACACCGCCATCTCGCTCGAACACCTCATCGACCCCTACGAGGGCCACATCCTCCGCAAGCGCAAACCCGCCGACCCCGTCGAAGAGGGTGACGTCCCACGCCTCCACGTCTCGCGCGAATACATGGAAGACTACATCAACCCCGAAGCCTTTCTCGAAGAGCAGCGCGTGCGCCGCGAAGAGGCCGCCCAGCAACAGAAAAAATTCCCCCCCGACCCTGACCGCGACGTGCTCGGCTTTCTCATCGGTAACGCCCCCCTCGAAAACTGGCAGCGTGACATCCTCGAAATCATCCGCGAAGAGGCCACCTACTTCGCGCCGCAGGGCATGACAAAAATCATGAACGAGGGCTGGGCCACCTACTGGCACTCGCACATCATGACCACGCGCGCCCTCAAAGACAGCGAAGTCATCGACTACGCCGACCACCACAGCGGTGCCATGTACACCCAACCCGGCGGAATCAACCCCTACAAGGTCGGCGTCGAGCTCTTTCGCGACATCGAAAACCGCTGGAACAAAGGCCGCTTCGGCAAAGACTACGACGACTGCGAAGACATCGCCCGCAAAAAAACCTGGGATATGCGCCTCGGGCTGGGCCGCGAAAAAATCTTCGACATCCGCCGCTTCTACAACGACATCACCTTCATCGACGAATACCTCACCGAAGAGTTCTGCCACGAACACAAACTCTTCGTGTACGACTACAACCCCGAGCGCCGCCGCTGGGAAATCTCATCGCGCGACTTCACCGAGGTCAAACAGCGCCTGCTGTTCATGCTCACCAACATGGGCAAGCCGGTGATTCAGGTCGACAACGCCAACTTCGAAAACCGCGGAGAGCTTCTGCTCGCCCACCGTCACGACGGCGTCGATCTCGACATGCGTTACGCGCAAGAGACGCTGCAAAACGTCCACCGGGTCTGGAACCGCCCCGTCAACATCCTCACCAAAGCGCAAGATCGCTCCGTCCTCCTCACCTTCGACGGACAAAAACACAAAGAAACCGTCGTCGGGTGAGCCTCACTCAATCGCCGCAAGGCCCTTGTCGCGCACTAGGTGCAAAAGTTTCAGCGCTGTGCCGGCGGGGCGCTTGTTGCCGATTTCCCACTTCTGCACCGTCGATAGGCTGGTATTGAGCATCGCCGCAAACACAGCCTGACTCACCCGCGCACTCTCACGAATGCTCCGAATCTCATCCGCGCTGAGCGGTTCAATCGGTTTGAGGCACAGTCGGTCGAAGTTACGCATCGTCACGGAGTCAATCGCCCCCGCGCGCCGCAACCCGCGTGCCGTCTCATGCACCGCCTCTAGAATTTTCGACTTACTCGCCGCCATGACGTTCAACCCTCACCAGTTCTGCGGTGGCGATGGCGAGATCGATTTGGTCTCGCCGCATTGCCAGCAGTTCGCGCGCAAGCAATTTCAACGCCTGCTCTTCAGCGGGCTCGACGTTGTCTCTCTCGCTCTTTGCGAAGCCGTAGACAAACACCCATCGGTCACCCAGATTTGAAGCAACCAGCACGCGGTACCCACCACGCTTGCCTGAACCATCGCGGGCGACCCGCTTCTTGAGCAGCCCGCCGCCGAGGTCAGCATCAACAAGGCCCGCAGACATCTCGTCGACGGCATCGCAAAGCCGCCCGTACGAGATCCCCTGTTTCCGTGCGTATCGTGCAAACCAGCGCGTCATCAGAATTTCCATGCCTTCGTCCCACTCACGTCTATATCACTCAGTGATATACTGCGCAACCATTTCTTTCTCTCCGTCCTCCTCAGCTTCGACGGACAAAAACACAAAGAAACCGTTGTGGGGTGAGCACGCGATTTCGTATTTGACCGACTCGCCCGACTCGCGCACAATTCTCGCGTGCCGCAGGCATCACAAGCCATCGGCATGAGCCCACCATGGAAATCGCAATCACAGACCTTTCCGCACAACTCGCCGAGCTAATTCGCCGCGCTAACGCCGGGGATGAAATCGTCATCACCGACAAAGGAAACGCCATCGCGCGCCTCGTTCCCGTTCGCGAGGCGCAAACTCCCGCCGAGAGACTCGAACTGATCGAGTCGATCATGGCTGCGGGCCGCGCCAAAGCAAAACCCGGCTTCGACCCCGCGCACAACCACGATTTCCTCTACGACGAAAACGGCCCGTCGGCCTAAAGCCGCCCCGCAACGCCTCGCACACCTCACCCGTGCCTCTCCACGCAACCCGTGCCTCTCCCCGCAACCCTTGCCCCGCCGCGCATGCTGTGCTTCTCTCCGCCCCGTCTCAGCACCGGAGGATCAATCATGCGTGAAGTCGTCATCGTCTCAGCCGCCCGCACCGCCATCGGCTCATTCATGGGCGGGCTCTCAACCGTCCCCGCACCCAGACTCGGTGCCACCGCCATCAAAGAAGCCGTCGCCCGCGCCAACCTCGAACCCGGCCACATCGACGAGTGCATCATGGGCAACGTCCTCCAGGCCGGCGTCGGCCAGGCCCCAGCCCGCCAGGCCGCCCTCTTCGCCGGACTCTCCGAATCCGTCGAGTGCATCACCATCCACAAAGTCTGCGGAAGCGGACTCAAAGCCGTCATGCTCGCCGCTCAGGCCATCCAGTCCGGCGACGCCAATATCGTCGTCGCTGGCGGACAAGAGAACATGAGCCTCTCGCCCTACATCCTCCCCAAAGCCCGCGACGGCTACCGCATGGGCAACGGCGAAATCATCGACTCGATGGTCCACGACGGCCTGTGGGATGTCTACAACCAGAAGCACATGGGCAACTGCGCTGAAACCTGTGCCCGCGAACGCAACATCACCCGCGAAGATCAAGACGCCTTCGCAACAGAGTCTTACAACCGCGCCAGCGCAGCCATCGCCGCCGGCAAGTTCAAAGCCGAAATCGCTCCCGTCGCCGTCCCCTCCCGCAAAGGCGACCCCGTCATGTTCGACACCGGCGAAGAGCCTCCGCGCGGCGACCCCAGCAAGTTCGGCAAACTGCGCCCCGCCTTCGACAAAAACGGCACCATCACCGCCGCCAACGCCTCCTCAATCAACGACGGCGGTGCCGCCCTCGTCGTCATGTCGGGCGACGAGGCCGCCAAGCGCAACCTCAAACCCCTCGCCGTCATTCGCGCGCAAGCCGCCGCCGCGCAAAACCCCGAGTGGTTCACCACTGCCCCCGCAAAGGCCATTCGCAAACTGCTCGAAAAGGCCCGCCTCAACCCGGGCGACATCGACCTGTGGGAAATCAACGAGGCCTTCGCCGTCGTCTCCATCGCCAACAACCGCGAGCTTGAGCTCGACCCCAACCGCGTCAACGTCAACGGCGGCGCCGTCGCGCTCGGCCACCCCATCGGAGCCTCGGGCGCACGCATCCTCACCACCCTGCTCTACGCGATGAAAGACCGTGGCGCGAAACGTGGCGTCGCAAGCCTCTGCATCGGCGGCGGAGAAGGCGTCGCCCTGCTCGTCGAAGCGGCGTGAGGCCAGCAGTTGAAGACCTACGCCATCGTCATCGAGAGAGCATCGGCCAACTTTTCGGCGTACGCCCCAGATGTCCCCGGCTGCATTACGGTCGGAGACACCCTTGACGAGGTACGGCGCAATATGGCGGAGGCTCTGGAGTTTCACTTCGCTGGATTGCAATCAGACGGCCAATCCATCCCACAACCATCCGCCCAGGTCACATTCGTTACAGTCAACGTTGAGTAATCATCATGACCATCACCACCATCGGAATCGCGGGCGCCGGACAAATGGGCTCCGGCATTGCTCAGGTCGCGGCACAGGCCGGTCTCTCGGTGCTGCTCTACGACGCCATTGAAGGCGTGGCTCCAAAGGCCAAAGCACGCATCGACGCCAACCTCGGCAAGCTCGTCGCCAAAGGCAAACTCACCGACGAGTCGCGCGCTGCAACGCTCGCCCGCATCACCCCGGTCGCCTCACTCGCCGAATGCCGAGCGCATCGAGGGCCAGCGCAATGGCGTCGGCCTGGTCGGCGGTGTCGATCGGCGCGTCGAGGCCGCCGTCGGCCCCGACTGCATCTTCGCCACCAACACCTCATCAATCTCGGTGACGATGCTCGCCGCCAAGACCAAACGCCCCGACCGCTTCGTCGGCATCCACTTCTTCAACCCCGTCCCCGTGATGAAGCTCGTCGAGATCATCCCCTCGCTCACGACAGGCGACGCCACCCTCGACGCCGCAACCGCCTTCGCCCTCACGCTCGACAAAACCGTCGTCCGCGCCGCCGACCGCTCAGGCTTCATCGTCAACCGCGTCCTCGTCCCCATGATCAACGAAGCCGCCCGCGCCCTCATGGAAGGTGTCGGTTCAGCCCGCGACATCGACACCGCCATGAAGCTCGGCTGCAACCACCCCATGGGCCCCCTCGAACTCGCCGACTTCATCGGACTCGACACCTGCGTCGCCATTCTCGAAGTGCTCGAGCGTGGCCTCGGCGACCCTAAATACGCCCCCTGCCCCCTCATGCGCCAATACGTCGACGCTGGCTACCTCGGTCGCAAAACCGGTCGCGGTTTCTACGACTACACAGCCGCAACCTGACACCCAACACGAACCCCAGAAGAACAAAAAGAATGTGATGCGCTGACCCCACATGCACCCGCATACCTCGCGTGTCACCACGAACCCCATAGTTTAAAAATGTCGAACATTCGCGTTGCTATGACGGCCCCCGAACTCGCCACGCTGCGTGTCAGCGAACTCGCCCCCTTCATCGCCGAGATTCGCATCAACCGCCCCGAGGTGCTCAACGCCCTCAACGAGCGCGTGCTGCTCGACATCTACGCTGCCATTCGCTGGCTCGAAAATCAGGGCAACACCCGCGTCGCGATTCTCACCGGCGAGGGCAAAGCCTTCGCCGCCGGTGCCGACATTGCCGCCATGAGCACCATGAGCGCACGCGAATCACAGCGCTTCTCATCAACCGGCCATGAGGTCATGCAGGCGCTCGAAGCCGCCACGTTCCCCGTCATAGCCGCCGTCAACGGGTTCTGCCTCGGCGGCGGTATGGAACTCGCCCTCGCCTGCGACTTCATCTACGCCAGCGAAAAAGCAAAATTCGGACAACCCGAAGCAAAGCTCGGCCTCATCACCGGCTTCGGTGGAAGCATCCGCCTCACACGCCGCGTCGGTGAGGCCCGCTGCAAAGAGCTTATCTACTCAGGCGACATGATCGACGCCGCCAGGGCCCAGGCCATCGGCATCGCGCTCGAAGTCTTCGCCGCCGACACCTTTGCCGATGACGTACTCGCGCGCGCGAAAACCATCGCCGAGCGTGCCCCCCTCGCCATCAGCGCTGCCAAACACGTGATTCGTGAAGGCGCCGACGCCGACACCCGCGTCGGCTGCGCCCTCGAAGCCCAAGCCTTCGGCGTACTCTTCGACACCGACGACGCAAAGCAGGGTATGAAGGCGTTTCTCGAAAAGCGCGCCCACACCTTTAGCGGCAAATAGCAATCCGTCACGTCAAAACAGCGAACCACCCGCCTGCGACGCCACCGGAATATGAAACGTCAGCGTCAGCAGCACGTTGTGCACCGTCGCGCTCCCCTGCTTCTCAATCTCATCCGCCGCCGGACGTAGCGCCCCGCCGAGGTTACGCTTGCACACGTTCGCCCGGTCACCCACCACATAATCGCCACCGCCCTCGCACGCCACCCGCCGAATCACCGACGACCGACCTATCGCACGCGCCCCAGTCGTCGCACCGGTCGGGTTCTCAACGTAGTCAACAAACCCCGTGTTCTCGTTTTCCTGCACCTGCGACAGATTCGGTATCGTCATCCACCACGCGGCACCCACCGACACGTACTTCACGAGATAAACATCGGCACCAAGCCCAAACGAACCGCCCCAACCCATCAACGCAATCGCGTCGTCACTACCGCCCCCCGGCGGCTGCGCAAAATACGCCACGTACGACAACCCCGTGCCGATGTACGGGTCAACCCAGAAATCCTTCTTGAAAATCGGCAGCGGATGAAACTTCGCAATCAGCGACCCGTTCGCCGAACCCTCCGCATCCGATGGAGACGTAAGGTTATGCCCGTTGCCCTGCAACAGCAGCTCAATCGACGCATAACTCATGATGTTGTAGCCGAGCCGAAACATAAACGCCGGCCTGTCTGTGACGCCCTGCACCGAAATGAGCTGGTCGCTCGCGATGCCCGCGTAGCCAGCCCCAAACCCCAGATAAAGCCCCTCGTTCGCCCGCGCCGCATGACCGCCAACAAGCGCCGCCACCGCCACCACAACCCGCAACGCGACCCGCGACAAACCCTTCAAACGCTTTGCTGCAACCAAGATAACCCCCGCACGCAACGCACGTTCGCGTCGCAAGTCAATTTGCACGAGTCGCAAAGGCCCCAGGAAAGACCCGGCGCGCCCCCCCATGCACATCCACGTGCCCTCTGATATACGGCACCGTCGAAACCGTCGTAAAGCTTCGATGCGTCATGCCCCACCCTTCGTCAAACTTGCGCCCGCGCTACCTCGATCTACTCGACCGCGGTGAACTCCCCGCACGCGCCGCGCGCGCCTTCGACCTCTACACCCCATGCCGCGCCTGCCCGCGCTACTGCGACACCGACCGCAACGCCGGTGAGCCCGGCATCTGCCGCCTCGTCGGCGACACCATCCCCGTCGCCGCCTTCTGCGACCACCATGGCGAAGAACCCCCCATCGCCGGAACCCGCGGCAGCGGCACCATCTTCGTCGGTAGCTGCAACCTGCGCTGCGTCTTCTGCCAGAACTGGCAAATCAGCCAACCCAAACACATCCCCACCATGGCCGCCCTCACCCCGCGCCAAATCGCCG
>CAZXXB010000006.1:4175-10412 GCA_964644185.1 uncultured Myxococcota bacterium | reverse complement strand
CTCGCCAAGCCACGTCGTCGCCCACATCGTCGTTGCCATCTGCGACGCCGCCTCGCGCGGACTCAACATCCCCATCGTCTACAACACCAACGGCTACGACTCGCTCGAAGCCCTCACCGTGCTCGACGGCCTCATCGACATCTACCTGCCCGACCTCAAATACAGCGACGACACCCACGCCAAACGCCTCTCAAAAGTCGACGACTACTGGCCCCGCGCTCAAGACGCTGTCCGCGAAATGTTCCGCCAGGTCGGCCTTCTGCAACTCGACGACGACGGCATCGCTCAACGCGGAATCCTCATCCGCCACCTCGTCATGCCCGGCGGGGTCGCCGGTACCCGCGACGTCCTGCGCTTCATCGCCCGCGAACTCTCGCGCGACGTACACGTCGCCCTCATGGCCCAGTTCAACCCCGTCAACAAAACCGCCTTCTACCCCGAGATCAACCGCCCCATCACCCGCGCCGAATACGACCTCGCCCTCGACACCATGCTCGAATTCGGACTCACCAACGGCTTCACCCAAGACGTCGCCGAGGCCAAACACACCTACACCCCCGACTTCGACCGCGAGGCCCACCCGTTCCAGGCCTGACTACTCCAGGCCTGACTACTCCACGCCTGACTACTTCAAGCCTCACTACGTCAAACCTGACTCGTCGCCACAAGCTACGATTCGCCCGCCAACTGTGCTACACGCTCGCCCGGTGATTCGGGGGAGTCAGCGCGCGAACCGGGTGAGGTCACGCAATGCCCAACGCCACCCAGCCCGCCACCCCCGCAAAAAAGCCCCCCTTCACCCTCTACGCCGAGCAGTTCGTCCCGCGCCCCATCGACGAAGTCTTTCCGTTCTACGCCGACGCCGCCAACCTGCAGCAGCTCACCCCCGACTTCCTCGACTTCCGCATCCTGACCCCGCTACCCATCGAGATGCGCGCCGGCGCCCTCATCGACTACCGCATCAGCCTGCACGGATTCCCCATGAGGTGGCGCACCGAAATCACCGCATGGCAGCCCAACAACTACTTCGTCGATGAGCAACGCAAAGGCCCCTACTCGCTCTGGCGCCACGAGCACTTCTTCGAGCCCCGCGATGGCGGCACAGCCGTCATCGACAAAGTCGGCTACAACATGTTCGGGGGTTCACTCGTCAACGCGCTGCTCGTGCGCCGCGACCTCACCACGATTTTCACGTACCGTGGCGAGCAACTCACGCGCATCTTCGGCGCCCACGCCCAGACCCTGCGCTTCGACACCCGCTAATCTCGCTCAGACCACCCCGGCCAGAGGTTCCCACTCCGCTCGAATCACTGCGCTCGAATCACTGCGCGCGGATCACAGCCCACTCAACGCCGAGCGGTCCGTCACGACCCGTCCGTCACGACCCGTCCGTCACGATCCGTCAGTTGCGACCCGTCAGTTGCGACCCGGAAACCCCGGAAACCCAGGGAACCCCGTGTCGCCACCGTTATCATCGTCGTCGTCGCCCGGGTCATCGGTAAACGGCAGGCATTCGTCGGGTAGCGCGTTCGCCGTCTTGCGGCACACCTCGGCGTCGTCTTCGTCGCTGCTGTCTAGCTCGGCAAGGCTCTGGCAGCGGCGCGAATCTTCGCCGTAGCAACGGCAGTAGTAGCACGTCACAATGCCGCAGATGCCACCCGGAATCTGATTCAAATCGTTCGCGTTTGCGCACCGATCGGGCAACTCACCCGTGTCTTCATCGTCATCATCATCCGACGCGTCATCGTCGTCGGCGGCATCGTCATCATCGGCATCATCGTCGTCTGCCGTGTCACCGCCGGTCGCGTTATCGTTCTGCGGCAACTCTGGAATCGTCAAATCGCCGTCTTCATCGAGAAACCCGTTTCCCGCCAGACAGTCTCGCCCCGCATCGGGCAGATTGCTCGTGTCTGGCGCCGGAACCCCCGGCACGATCGGCGTCTCGTTGCTGCCGCCCTCAGAGATGCACACCCCATCAACGCACGGCCCCACCGAGCAATCACGCGAGTTCTGGCACTCTGCCGCGCACGTCCCCTCAGGCGTGCAACGCTCGCTCGCCCCGCACTGCGCATCGGTCACACAGTAATCGCAACGCCCGCTAAACCCGTTGCACACGAGCCCATCGGGGCAGTCGCTCGAGTAAACGCACTCAATGTCGGTTGCCGCCTGCAACAGCGTCTCTTCAGGCTCATCCTTAAAACAACCCGAGAGCATCGCCGCGCACAGCGCCACACACGCAACTGAACCACGCACCCCACGCACGCCGACCACCATCACGCTACGAAAATCACGCTGGCTCATCATTCGCACCCCACCGGAAGGTCGAAGCCACCCCCGCCCACGCCGGGTATCGCATCGCACTGAAAAATCGCGATGCAGATGTCGCACGCGTTCTGAAACTCCAACAGCGACGCCTTCCAGCACCGCTGATCATAAATGCCGTAACAGAGGCACACCGCGCACGCGAACCTGTCGCAGCTCGTCCCCTCCTGCAGGTCACACGCGAGCGAACTCGGCTGGTCGAGAATGTCATCAATGATGCCGCCAAACCCCGTATCTTCACCACCACCACCCGGAGGCACGAGATCGCCCGTGTCTTCAAGCCAGCCCGCCTCAATCAACCGCTTGCGCAACTGCTCGATCAGCGAGTCACCTTCGTCGTCCGTGTCACCATCGCCACCCGCCGTCTCTTCGTCGCCCGTCTCACCGTCGTCGTCATCGTCATCATCGTCGTCGGCACCCTCTTCGATGCACTCGCCATCGCGACACACGCCGACGTTGCAATCGCGGTCATTCACGCACGCCGCCACGCACAACCCATCCGCCGAGCAACGCTCGCCCGCCCCACACGACCCGACCGGCTGCACCGCACCCGGAATCAGCAAATCGAGGCCCTGCGCCTCATTAAAACACTCCTGACACCGACCCGTCAGCGGCGCACACACAAGTTGCGCCGGACAATCGCTGTTGTACCGACACTCGAGCGCATTCGTCGCCGTGCCAAACGCACCTGGCTGCGCCCCCTCTTCACACCCCAGAAGCGTCGCCGAAAACCCCGCCATCAAACCCAGCAGCGCCATCGCCGAAACTCTTCCGGCCAGCGTCGCAAAACCCGGCATGTGCCGTCGCATACGAGTCGTCATGCTTTTGACCCACGATCCCTTTCGATGCGCAGGCGCACGCATCGTCAATTCAAGGTAGCGGCGCGCACGCTAGCGGTTACGCCGCCGTCGCGTCAATCACAAACGCCGCCGCGTCACAGGCAAAACCGCCCCCGCGTCACGGACCGCAGGTACCGGTAAAGAAATCGCACGTGTAACCCGCGCGACAGCAATCTTCATTCACCGAGCAAGACTGCAAGCACACCTCCAGAATGAAATCGCACTCGTACCCCGCCGCACAATCCGAATCGAAAATGCACGGGTCGCCCTCCGTCCCCGGCGACCCCGCCGCCGGACACGCAACACACCCGCCGTTGAACGAGTTGTTGTCGCACACGTCACCCACGTAGCAATCGACACTCTCAAAGCAATAGCACGTGCCGCTCACGCAAAAATCTGACGGACACTCACTGTCGTCGCGGCACGAGTAATCCGACCCGCTGCCGCCCCCACCCGACTGACACACCCCCGCCGTACACGTACCGTTCGACCCGCAGTCTGAATTGCGCAGACACTCGACACACGACAACGTCACGCTATCGCACAATGGGCGTGGCGCCGCGCAATCGGCACCTTCGAGACATCCCACGCATTTTTGCGCCGACACATTGCACCGCGGCAGCGCAGCACTCGTGCACTGCGCGTCGCTCGTACACGTCGTCGCCGTCGCATCGTCATCGTCGTCATCGCCCCCGCCCGTCGTCGACGTCGCGTCGTCGTCATCATCACCCACCTCACACACCCCCGACGCCGCATTGCACAACGCCCCATTCGGACACCCCACACAGAAGCAGTGCTGCGACACACACTGCGAAGCCACGCACGCAAACCCCGCCGCGCAAGTCGACTCACAACGCCCCTGACCCGTACACACCAATGGGTTCAACTCGCCGCCATCACCCGTCTCGCCCCCCGTATCGTCGCCAGTCGTAAAGCTGAAATCGTCGTCGTCATCCGCCGTCTCACCTGCCGTCTCACCCGCCGTGTCGCTGCCGTTGCCGCCCGTGTCACCCGTCTCGCCCGTCCCCCCGGTGTCGGTTTCACCGCCCGTTTCATCACCCGTCGTCGCGGTTCCGCCACCGCCACCCGGCACTGCCGAGCACGCGCTGATGACGCAATAAAGCCCCGCCGCGCAATCAAAATCCGAACTGCAAAAACTTCCGAGCCCGCCACCCACCGAAGGGTCACCGGTGCCTGCCCCCGTGCCGTCGCCTGTCGCCCCCGTCGCGCCCGTCTCGCTCGTCTCACCCGCACCGTCTTCGTCACCGCACGATGAGAGCCCAACCCCCGTCAACGCAGCCGCCGCGCACAACGCAACCACCACACGCCAACGGCGCACCGACACGTCGCAGCGTCGCCCCACATAAAACCCAGCAAGAACTCCATCAGCACTCCTCGCATCAACCCGGTCTTTCGCGCGGGGCCTCTCTCACGCGCCCCGCGACATCTCTACGCAACCTTCTGCGGTCTCTTCTCTGCATCACCTTCAGCGAACGATCTCGCGCTTTCTTACGGCAACGTCCCGTCAATTGCAGTAGCCGCCAAAGAAGTCGCACACGTCGAACGACAGGCAGCAGTCGAGGTCCAGCGAACACGCCTGACGACACGTTCCAGAACCAAACGAACGCACGCAGATAAACGTCGGATAAATGCAGTCAAAGTCGCTTGAGCAGGCGCTGCCGTCGCCGCCCGGCTTGTTCCTCACCGTCGAGCAGTCTTCACAGAGCCCATCCGGAGAACACACTTCGCCGATGTCGCACGACGTCGTACTGAAGCACGACTTCTTCACGCACTTGCCCGACTGACACGTCGCAGACCCATCGCAGTCTCGGTCGCGCGTACACTCTGGCACCTCGACGCACGCCCCCGACGTACACACCCGCCCACCACCGCAATCACCATTCGTGACGCACCCGACACACACGTTCGACGTCGTGTTGCACACCCCCGTCGGCGCCGCGCAATCGCTGTTTGCAACACACCCGACGCACGTGTTCGTCGCCGTCTTGCAGACCCCTTCTGGCGCCGCGCAATCGCTGTTCTGCGTGCAGCGGACACATTTACCCGCTGCGCTGCACACCGGCTTCGAGGGGTCGGCACACTCGGCGCTCGACGCGCATACCGCGGGGTCATCAACACACGAAAAGTCGCTACACGTCTCACCCGCCGCGCACTGCGACGAAAAAATGCACTCGCGGCACTCGCTCGTAAACGTATCGCAAATCGGCAACCCCGATGGACAATCAAGATCGCTCTCGCACCCACCCGACGACACCACCTCACACAATCCCGTCACCGCGATGCACGTCGCCCCGCCCGGGCACCCAACACACGTGCAATGCTGCGATTCGCAGCGCCCCGCCTTGCACTCAAACGGCGCATCGCACGTCGTGCTGCAACTCCCCTGCGGCGCACAATCAAGCGGATCAAGCTCCGCACCCGTCTCACCACCCGTCTCATCTCCGGTCTCACCTCCCGTCTCACCACCCGTCTCGTCGCCAGTCCCGCCGCCCGTCACGTCATCATCATCCGTCACGTCATCATCATCCGTCACGTCATCATCATCCGTCACGTCGTCATCGTCGGTCACGTCGTCATCGTCGGTCACAGCGTCGTCGTCATCTGTCGTGTCGTCGTCGCCGCCGACATCGCCCGTATTGTCGGTGCTGCCAGTCTCACCGGTCTCGCCGGTCTCGCCGGTTCCACCGGTATCACCGACGTCACCCGTCGTGTCGCCTCCAGTCTCGCTGCCCGTTGTCGCACCGCCGCCCGTCGCCGCGACGCACTGCCCCTCGACGCACACCCCGCCAAACCCACACAGTGCCGTGCCCCCGCATTGCAGACACCGCCCCTCTGGCACGCCAAACTCCGACGTCGCCGTGACGCACACGAGCCCCGCCTCACACTGAAAACTACTGGTACACGAGTCACCAAATCCGGCTCGCCCCGACCCGAAGGCCCCATCGCTCGTCTCGCCCGACGTCGTCCCATCAAGCAACTCTTCGCCACACCCGACGACGCCCGACGCCAGCACACACACCGCCAGCACCGCGCACACCCGCGACAGACGCCGCAC
>CAZXXB010000006.1:2247-4165 GCA_964644185.1 uncultured Myxococcota bacterium | reverse complement strand
AAGCCAGCCCCCGCCTGCCATCTCACCGTTCATCGTTGCCAACGCACGGTCGCCACGCTCGTAACCCATCTCTAATTGCACCACTTTCGCGACCCGCTGCCGCCCGAACAAAGGTCATTGTCGCAGCAATCAAGGCTCGTGCTGCACTTCTGCCGACACCGCCCCGAGCTGCTGCACACGAACGATGGATACAAACAATCCGTGTCGGTCGTGCAGCGATCCCCATCCGTCCCCGGCTTGCTGTTCACCGTCGAGCATGGGCGACACTGCCAGTCGGTCGCGTCGCAAATCTCATCGCCGCCACAGGCACTCGGTGACGTGCACTCCGCGCACTCACCAAACTGACACGAGCTACCAAACGGACACGATGGAAACCCGCTGCCACATTCGGGCGGTTTCGCGACGCACTTGTTGTCGCTGCATTGCTTGCCCACGCCACAGTCGCCGTTCACGACGCAGTCAACACACGCAGCGTTCTTGCACCGCTTGGTACCGCCGCAGTCCGCATCAACGCTGCACGTACCGCACACGTTCGTCGCCGTCGCGCACACCGGACGCTCTGCCGGACAATCACCACTCGCCAGACACTCGACGCACGTGTTCGTCGCCGTCTTGCACCGCTCACCCGGGCACGTCGCATCGCTCACGCACTCGACACACGTGTTCGTCGCCGTATTGCAGGCATTGGTCGGACAATCGCTGTTCGCAAGGCACGCCACGCACGTGTTGCTCGCCACCTTGCACGCCCCCGTCGCGCAATCGTCGTTCTCGACGCATTGCACGCACGTGTTCGTCGCCGTCTTGCACACCCCACTTGCGCAGTCGGTATCCTGCACGCACGCGACACACGTATTCGTCTCAACCTTGCACGCCTTGCCCGCACCACAATCGCTGTTCTGCACGCAGGCAACGCACTTCTGGCTCGTCACATCACACACCGGCTTCGGCGCAATGCACTCGACCGACGACTCGCAAATCGCCGGGTCGTCAACACAAAGCCCCGTGCCCGTACACACCCGATTGAACCCACACTGCGACGACAACAGACACGCCCGACACTCGCGCGTCAGCACATCGCAATACGGCGTCGGCGCCGCACACTCGGTGTCGTCGTCACACCCCGGCACCTCGACCGTCTCACACACATTCGCCGTGCACGTCTCGCCCGCAAAACAGTCGAGCGCCGTCAAACACGCGACGCACGCGCCCGTCGCAAAATTGCATCTCGGCGTCGCGGGGGTTGCCGCACACTCGCTATCGTTGGCGCACAGCCCGTCATCCACCTCGCCCACACAGCTTCCGCTCGCAAGGTCGCACACCTGCAACCCCGTACAACCCGAGCAACTACAATGCTGTGAAAAGCAAAACCCGTTCAGACAACCAAACCCCGCCCCACAGCCACCCGCGCCACACGCCCGTTGCGGACCACACGTCAGCGGGTCGAGCGCCGCGTCATCATCGTCATCTTCGTTATCGTCATCGTCGTCATCGCCCACATCGCCCACATCGCCCGTGTCGGTCTCGCCCGCGCTATCGTCGCCCGTCGTCGCCGTCTCGCCCGTCTCGTCGCCCGTCTCGTCGCCCGTCGTCGCGACATCCGTATCCAACCCGTCGGTGTCGCCCCCATCGGTCTCACCGATTGCCGTCTCACCCGCATCGCCCGTCAGCCCATCATCGGTCTCACCGGTGCCACCGGTCGCCCCCGACGTGTCGCCCACCGCCGCCCCACTCGGCACACACCGCCCCGCCACACACGTCGAAGCAAAATCGCAATCTTGCGCCGAACCACACTCGGCACACCGTCCCCCCGCACAAACAAGCCCAGGCGCGCAATCAAACGTCGACCCACACACCTCGCCAAACCCCGCATCGCTACTCGCCGTCGCCGTCTCCTTACTCGTCGGACCAACCGGCGCGT
>CAZXXB010000006.1:0-2237 GCA_964644185.1 uncultured Myxococcota bacterium | reverse complement strand
CCCCACACCCAGCCACACCCAACGCCATCGCCATCAGCGCAACAATGAACGGCAGACGCCAGCCACCGGCCCGTAGCGACTGCGTGCCAAGTTGCGTCAAACCGAACTGCGCAAAGCCGATCTGCCCCAAAATGAAACTCTCCAGCGCGCGAAAGCCAGCTTCACGCGGTGTACGCGCAGACAGCACCCCTTCGCGCGGATGCCGCACTGCGTCGCAAAGCCAGAACCCTCTGCGAATCCAGTTAAACGTGCCGGAAGTCAAGCACAAATTGACACGTACCCGTCAAAGCAACGCCCCCCACAACCGCCGACTGTCACCGCGGAGGCACGCGCTCGGCACGCAACCCCGCCCCGCTCTCACCTGCCGCACCACCTGCCGCACCACCTGCCGCACCACCTGCCGCACCACCTGCCGCACCACTCCCTTCCGCGCCACCCGACAACCCGGGCTGCGTCAAGCGTATCGCCAGCGTCCGAAAATCGGGCCCACTCAACCGCGCCGCCACCGCATCATCCGCCTCGCGCGTCAGCCTTTCGACCTCAGCCGTCGTCGCGTCATCATGCAACAAAAACCGCACCGACCCCGCCTGTCGCAGCGCCCGCAGCACATCGTACGGCGACACCCCCGCCGGGTCGCGCGCCACGAGATACGCCTGCGCCCCACCCTGCCCCGCCGCCGCCGCCAGCAACCCCGCCTCGACAAGCGTACCCACGAGACTGCGCACAAGCCGCACCGGGGCCGAAATCCGCCGCGCAATCTCAGCATCCGACAGCGGAGACTTCGCCGCCACAAACCGCTCCGCGCACGCAAGGTAGATTCGCAACGCCACCCGCTCACGCACCGCTATCGGCGCATGCAGAACGCTCTCATGCACCTCGTACGTCTCGCTCGTCTCGGTCGCGAACACCACCTCGGCACCAAACAGAATCACCAGCCAGGTCAGGTAGATCCACAGCAAAAACAACGGAATCGCCGCGAGCGCGCCATAGATCGCGCTATACCCCACCGCCTTCGCCGAGTAGTACGCGTAGACAATCTTCAGCACCTCAAACAGCACACCCGCCGTCGCACCACCAATCAGTGCCGCCATCGGACGCACCTTCGTGTTCGGCATGATCACGTACATCAGCGAAAACGTCAGCGCGCTCAACATCAACGGCACAAACCGCGCCACCACCCCGAGCATCGTCGGCCCAAACGGAACATGGTCAATCAGCCACAGCCACGAGCTTTCACTCGTCACCGCCGCCGTCACCGAAAACGACACGCCAATCAGCACCGGACCAAACAGAATCAGCGTCGTGTAAATCGTAAACCGCTGCACGAAACTGCGCGTCTTCTGTATCCCCCAAATCTGGTTAAACGCCTGCTCAACCCCCGTCAAAAGCCCCACCACCGTAAAAAACAGCCCCGCTGAACCGATCCCGCCAATCGTCCCCGCATGAACATTGTCGACAAACGCCCGCAAATACTCTTCGACCTGACTCTGCGCCCCCACCGCAAGATTCGAAATCACCACCTGCTCGATCTGCTTGCGCATCGACTCGAGCCCGCCAAATGCCTTGAACAGCGAAAACGCGATCGCCAGCGTGGGCACGAGCGAAACCAGCGTGGTATACGCGAGAGACGACGCCTGGTGGGTAATGTTGCCCTTGCTCAGACCTCGTGTCGCTACGACACCGATGCGCAGCACGCGATACAACATCCGCCGGCGCGCGCCAGCATCCCCAGCCCCGACCCAGATGTCGTGGTCGAAGAACTGCTGCACGCGACCCAAAAGCCGCGCCGCGCCGCCCTCAGCATCTGAACCCTGTTTGCTCATGACCCGTCACTATGACCCACTCATGCCGCGACGCAAGGGGGCTCTGTGAATTCAACGCCCTCATCGCCCCCTGCGCGACACCCCTGGCGCGCCGCCACGCTTTCCGCCGTCGCAACCGTCGCCAGCGCCGCCGCCATCGCCGCCTTCGCCGTCAACCTCACCATCGCCGTCGCCATCCTCATCGGTGGCGCCCTCTGCGCCCTCGTCATCGTCGGACTCCTGCTCGCCTTCCGCCTCGCCGCCAGCGCCATCGGCGAGACCCTCGGCAAACCCGCCGTCGCCCTCGCAGCGCTCGTTCTACTCCTCAAATTCTCGGTCACCCTCGCCCTGCTCTACTGGCTCATCGTCATCGTCGAGATTCACCCCCTGGGCCTCGTGCTGGGGCTCGCCCCCGCGCTCATGACCCTCGCCCCC
>CAZXXB010000005.1:31521-35976 GCA_964644185.1 uncultured Myxococcota bacterium | reverse complement strand
CGTGATGTCGTGCGTGATGTCGTGCGTGATGTCGTGCGTGATGTCGTGCGTGATGTCGTGCGTGATGTCGTGCGTGATGTCGTGCGTGATGCCGTGGGGGATGCGGGGGGAGATGTGGGGCGTGTGGAGTTCATTTCACACCCCCGGCGGCACGTGCGGCGAGAATGAGGTCGATAAGCTCGCTCGCGGCGATGTCATCGAATGCTTCGAGGCGGTCGTCGATGGTGAGCGCGCTCGTGACGGGGGCGGGCGTGACGGGGGTGAGGGTTGTGCGCGATTCGTCGCGACGAAAGAGCGGTGTTGCGCGCAGCGAAGCAAGCGGCGCACGTGTGGCGGTGAGAGGTTGCTGGGTCGTGGCACCTGATGTCGTGGCACCTGATGTGGTGGTGCCCGCGGCGGTTGTGGTCGCTGGGGCCGAGAGCGTGAATGCTCCACGATTGAGGTTGAGGATGTGCCAGCGGTTGTGGGTGCGGACGAGAAAGACGAGCACGCGCGCGCCGGGGGTGTAGTGCGAGAGTCCGCTTGAAGAGACGATGACGGTTTCGCCGGGGCGCGAGGAGGGGCCGCCGGGGACGTCGAAGTCGAGTGTGCGGGTGTTTTCTGCTTGGGGGGCGGGCGCGTCGTGGGTGTCGTGGGTGTCGTCACCGAAGAGGTTTTCTTCGACGGTGAGGGTGATGCGGGTGAGGGGGCGACGGCGTGCGGGGTCGCGGGCATCGGGGGCAAGCGGGGTGACGCTCGTGACGGTGCCCGCGACGACGCGGTGGGCTTGCGCGGTGAGGGTGCGCAGGGTGAGCGGGGCAAACGTGGTGGCGCGAGCGAGCGAGGGTGTGGCGAGAATGGGCGCGAGGGTGAAGGCGAGGGCGAGGGCGAGGGCGCACGCGATGAACGGCGCAACGAAGCGCGGTGAGGCCGCGGTGTGATGGGCGCAGGGGCCGTGATGGGCGTAGGGGCGATGGAGCGACATGATGTGTTCAGCTTGGCAATCGGTTGCGCGCGGGCTAACTACCGGCAGCCCCGCCGGAAATTCATTCGCATGGGGCGTGCGGCACCCGATGCCGCCTTACGTTAGGCCCCTGAGCACAGCATGTCTACCCGCCCACGGCGTACCCTCGAAGCAAAACACGGCGAACAACAGGCCCAAGAGCTCGACGCGATTGTGGTGCGTGGTGCCGCCGAACACAATTTGAAGTCGGTGAACCTCGAGATTCCGAAAAAGAAGCTCGTGGTGTTCACGGGTGTGTCTGGCAGCGGCAAGAGTTCGCTCGCGTTTGACACGTTGTATGCCGAGGGGCAGCGGCGTTACGTCGAGAGCCTGTCGAGTTATGCGCGGCAGTTTCTCGGGCAGATGGATAAGCCGAAGTACGAGAGCATTCGGGGGTTGTCGCCGACGATTTCGATTGAGCAGAAGTCGGCGTCGAGTAATCCGCGATCGACGGTGGGGACGGTGACGGCGATCGCCGACTACATGCGCGTGTTGTTTGCGCGCGTGGGTAAGCAGCATTGTCACCATTGCGGTGAGCCGGTGGGGCGGTTTTCGGCGCAGGAGATTACCGACACGCTGCTGGCGTTGCCGACGGGGACGCGGCTGCAGGTGCTTTCGCCGGTGCTTGAAAACCGAAAGGGCGAGCACCGCGAGTTGATTGTGACGTTGCGCGGGCGTGGGTTTACGCGGGCGCGGGTGAATGGCGAGTTTGTGCGGCTCGATGAGATTGAGGTGCTCGATAAGCGAAAGAAGCACACGGTTGAGCTGGTGGTGGATCGTGTGGCGGTGGGTGAGGGCGAGGCCGAGAAGCTTGCTCCGCGATTGACGGATGCGGTCGAGACGGCGCTGAAAGAGACGCAGGATGGGGTTATCTCGGTGGTGATCGAGGCGCCCGGCGAGGCGGCGTACGAGAAGAAGTTTTCGACGCGGCTGTTTCACTGTGGGCATGCGTTTCCAGAATTGTCGCCGCAGAGTTTTTCGTTCAACTCGCCGCAGGGGATGTGCCCCGAGTGTCATGGTCTTGGGACGACGTTTGACATGGACCCGGAGAAGATTGTGCCCGACCCGACGTTGTCGATGAACGAGGGGGCGGTGCGTCCATGGAAGAATCAGGCTGAGCAGGGCAAGGGGTTCGATTGGGATGTGTTCGCGAAGTACGCGAAGGCGAGCAACATTGATTTGCGGCTGCCGTGGAATCTGTTGAGCGATGATCAGCGCGAGTACATTTTGTATGGGGCGCACTCGGCGCCGGGTGCGGTGCAGAAGCCGCGCAAGGTGGTGATGGGTGATTACGTGCGGTTCGTGCGCGCGCCGGGCTGGGAGGGTGTGATTCCGATGCTGCTCAGGCGGTATGAGAGCACGCAGTCGGGGCAGATGAAGGAGTACTATCAGCAGTATTTCTCGTCGCGCCCGTGTCCATCGTGTGGGGGTGCGCGGTTACGGGTTGAGTCGCGGCATGTGAAGGTGGGTGGGGTGACGTTTGATGGGGTGAGCCGCATGTCGATACATGAGGCGCATCGGTTTTTCACGACGATCGCGTTGAGTGGAAATGACGCGACGATTGCGGTGGAGTTGCTGAAGGAGATTGGGAATCGGCTGCGGTTTTTGTTGAACGTGGGGCTTGGGTATCTGTCGCTGTCGCGTGGGGCGGCGACGCTCTCGGGTGGTGAGTCGCAGCGGATACGGCTGGCGTCGCAGGTGGGCAGCGAGCTGACGGGGGTGATTTACATTCTCGATGAGCCGTCGATTGGGCTGCATCAGCGCGATAACCGGCGGCTGCTGAATACGCTTTTGCATTTGCGCGACATAGGCAATTCGGTGGTGGTGGTCGAGCACGATCAGGAGACGATTGAGAGTGCCGACTGGGTGGTTGATTTTGGTCCGGGTGCGGGGCGTGAGGGGGGTAAGATTGTTGCGCAGGGGACGCCGGATGAGGTGCGTGCGAACGAGTCGTCGATGACGGGGCGGTATCTTTCGGGTGCGATGTGCATCGAGACGCCGAAGGCGGAGGAGCGGAGGCGCGCGAAGGGGACGTTGACGGTGCGGGGTGCGCGGGCGAACAACCTGAAGAACGTGACGGTGGATTTTCCGGTGGGGTGTTTCGTGGCGGTGACGGGGCCATCGGGTGCGGGCAAGTCGTCGCTGATCAACGCGATTTTGTTGCCTGCGCTGATGCGGCATCTGCACGCGGCGGGCGAGAAGCCGGCGGCGCATGATGGGATTGATGGGATTGAGTATTTCGACAAGGTGATTGCGATTGATCAGAAGCCGATTGGTCGCACGCCGCGGTCTAATCCGGCGACGTACACGAAGGTGTTTGACCCGATACGCGATGTGTTTGCGATGACGCCCGAGTCGCGTGCGTTTGGGTATGACAAGGGGCGGTTTTCGTTCAACGTGCCGGGTGGGCGGTGCGAGGCGTGCAACGGCGATGGGTACATCACGGTCGAGATGCATTTTCTCGCGAACGTGCTGGTGCCGTGTGAGGTGTGCAAGGGCAAGCGGTTCAACGATGCGACGTTGCGGGTGCGGTTCAAGGGGGCGAGCATTCACGATGTGCTGGAGATGAGCGTGAGTGAGGCGCTTGAGCATTTCAAGGCGCACAAGACGGTGTGGAAGGTGCTCAAGACGCTGGACGACGTTGGGCTTGGTTACATCAAGCTGGGGCAGCCGGCGACGACGCTCTCGGGTGGTGAGGCGCAGCGGATCAAGCTGTCGCGCGAGCTTGCGCGCAGCGACACGGGGCGTACGCTTTACATACTTGATGAGCCGACGACGGGGTTGCATTTTGAAGACATCCGCAAGCTGTTGATCGTGTTGAATCGGCTTGTGGAGGCGGGGAACACGGTGGTTGTGATCGAGCACAATCTCGATGTGGTGAAGACGGCGGACTGGGTGATTGATCTGGGGCCGGAAGGGGGCGACGCGGGTGGGTTGCTGATTGCGGAGGGGACGCCGGAGTACGTGGCGGGGGTGAGTGAATCGTACACGGGGCAGTTTCTGGCGGAGTTGCTGGAGGCGGAGCGGAAGAAGAAGGGGCGAATGTCTACCGCGGCGGAGATATTCCAGAGGGCGCGAGAGCGTGGTAGTGCGCCCGCGTCGATGGGTGAAGCGGCTCACGGAGCCGTGACGAGTGGCAAGAGCCGGGGGAGCGGGAAGAGCAGGCGAGCATGAGCAGCGCACGCGAGCATGTGGAATGGTTTCGCCAGCCGGAGAATCACGGCATTCGTCTCGACAAGCTCGGGAAGTGGCACTACCGCGACGCGATGGTTGAGGCGGACGTGGTGCAGGAGCTGTTTCACCACGGGCTGAAGGTGACGGACGACGGGCGTTACAGGCTGCAGGTGGGTCCGCAGTGGTGCTGGATTGTGCCGGAGGACACGGCGTTTTTTGTGCGCGGGCTGGAGTTCATCTGCGAGGGTTGTGGGGGTAGGCCGGTGCGCGACCGCGACGGGAGTCGGGTGGCTGAGGGG
>CAZXXB010000005.1:27793-31473 GCA_964644185.1 uncultured Myxococcota bacterium | reverse complement strand
TCGGCGGAAGACGTGCTGTATTGCATGGTGAAGCGTACGGAGCAGCATCCGCAAGGGCATCGGGCGCGGTTCGACAGGGTGCGGCAGTTGCATTTGCTTGAGGCGTTGCTGGTTGAGACCGACGATGGTGGTTTTGGGGTGCGGATAGGTGGGGTGGTGACACCGATTGCGTCGATGTAGCGCGAGGTGGGTGCGCACGGCACTTGCGGCAAACTCAAACGCCCCGTAACTTACGGGCGGCCCAATCGGGGTGTCTGGCAACTACGTGGAGCAGGTCGATGCGTCCTGTAATTTTTGCATTGGAATGGCGTGCGACGCGCACGCTTCTGGTTGCGGCGCTTGCCGCGGTTTCGTTTGGCGTCGTGTCGCTGCAGGGGTGTGGTGACGATGACGACGACACGACGACGGGCGATGCGACGTCGATCGATGACGACGATTTCTTCGACGACGACGACGACGCCACTGTTGATGACGATGACAGCAACGTGCGGCGGTGCATCTCGCGCGCCGACTGCGCGCGCAACGAGGTGTGTCGCGACAACGTGTGCGTTGACCCCGATGCCGACGACGATGACGCATCGACGGGTGATGACGACGACAGCGCGACCGACGACGACGACGACAGCACCGATACCGGAGGCGACGACGACGATGATCTCGCGGGCGACTCGGTCGTGGCGGAATGCCTCAACGATTTTCAGTGCGAGGCGGGCGCTGGTCAGGTGGCCGAGATTTGCGTGCGCGGGCAGTGCGTGACGCCGGGTGTTGATTCGACGTGCGTGAACGACACCGATTGCAAGAGCCTTTCGCTTGCGTGCGTGGCGGGCAAGTGCGCCGACATCACGGGTGACCTGAGGCCGCCGTGCGCTGATTCGAGTGGATGCGCGTTCGGTTCGGAGTGCATTGATGCGGCGTGCGTGCGGAAGCTGGCGACGATTTTTCCGTCGGCGTTGAACTGGGGTGCACCGGTTGATGGGGAGACGCGGCAGCAGCAGATCGAGATCAGCAACAACGGCGATTTGCCGGTGAAGCTGACGGGCATCACGTTTACCGACGCAGCGACGTATCAGTCGTCGTTTCCACCTGGGCCGACGTTGCCGCCGGGGCAGACGTTGGAGAAGGGCAAGTTTCGCGTGGTTGAACCCTCGGAGCCGGACCTTGCGGCGAACCCGATCACGATTGAGCCGAACACGCAGCTTTTGATCAAGATTGAGCATCGGTCGAATGCGCAGCGCATTGCGACGTCGCTCGTGGTGACGACTGATGCGACGAATCAGCCGACGAAGACGATTCCGATTGTGGTGGGTTATCGCGATCGCGTCGACGCGAAGGTGATTAACGTGGGTGGTCAGGACCTGAAGAGCGCGGCGGGTTTTTACGAGCAGGCGACGCTCGACGCGTATTTCGAGTTTGGGCGGTTCACGGGGACGACGCGGAGCAAGACGATTTCGGTGCTGAAGGGTGACGCTGGCAACAGCGTGTTGATTGTGGATCAGGTGGCGGTGAGCGACCCGGTGAATTTTTCGGTGACGACGACGCCTGCGCTTCCGGCGGTGGTGACCGAGCAGAATGCGGGCGTGAAGATTGTGGTGCGGTATAATCCGGTGAGTGGGGGTGCGGGGGCGACGATTGACCACAACGCGACGCTGACGATTTCGACGAATGACCCCAACGCGACGAACACGCCCGCGGGGGAAGACAACGGGACGTTTCAGATTGCGATGACGGGTGAGGCGAGTGCCGAGTTCACGGTGCTCGACCTGTCGTCGACGCGGGTCGATTTTGGTGATGTGGCGATTGGCGACCCGAAGACGACGCGGTTGTCGATTATCAATCGCGGGGGCGAGAGCCTGACGGTGTCGGATTTGCGGTTTACCAATCCGAGCGGTGAGTGGACGATCGAGCCGACGCAGATTGGTGAGTTGACGGCGGGCGAGAAGAAGAACGTGACGGTGACGTTTAGCGCGGTGCAGTCTGGGGCGAAGAGCAACGGGCTTGAGGTGTTTCTGAACGGGGCGCAGAACGCGGCGGCGCGGGTGGTGCTCGAAGCGAACGTGACGCAGTCGGCGATGGATATTTTTGTACAGGCGCCGGGAATGAAGAACCGGTTCTGTTCGCTTGCGTGCCCGATGGTGTTTGGTGAGGTGCCGAATGATACGGAGGGTATCGCGCAGATCGTGGTGACGAATCCGGGTCTGGCGGGGTCGTTTACGGTGACGGGGTTTGAGTTTGTCAGCGACGGCGATGAGCAGTTTGCGATGCGCAACTACAATGGTGAGCCACGTGAGATTGGTCCGGGTGGGTCGAGCACGTTTTTCACGATGTATTCGCCGTCGCCATCGGCTGAGAACAACACGGCGACGTTGCGGATGCTGACGACGTATCCGGGGCGCGAGGAGGTTGAGTTTACGCTCGTGGGCGAGGCTGGGGGGGCGTGCAAGCCGACGGTTGAGATTTGCGACGGGCTCGACAACGATTGCGACGGTCGCGTCGATGAGCCGTGGCCGCGTCGTGATGACGCGAACAAGTGCAACGATGCGGCGCTGGGGGCGTGCGCGACCGAGGGCATTTACGTGTGCCAGAATGACCGGTCGAACGTGGCGTGCCTGCGGGCGGCGTATCGTCCGACGCCGGTCGATTTTTGCGGCGACAACATCGACAACAACTGCGACGGCAACGTCGATGAGCAGCAGGAGTTGCTGGGCGACGCGTGGAACGTGGGTGTGGGGGCGTGCGAGCGTGCGGGAACGTACGTTTGCAACACGGGGCGCGACGCGATCAAGTGCAGCGTAGACCCGGGGATTCCGCGGACGGAAGAGTGCAACTTCATCGACGACGATTGCGACGGCAAGATTGACACGAACCTTGCTGGCGACCCGCTGCGGCGTCTGTGTCAGGCCGAGTGCGGTACGGGTCAGCAGACGTGTGAGGGTGGTCGGTGGGGGCCGTGCCTGTCGGATATCGCGCCGCCCTGCCCGACCGAAGAGTAGCGGCGAGGGTTCGAGTCGAAACTGGTGTGCGCCGGGGTCGGCTTCCGCCGAGAGCCGTTTGATTCGAGGTTCGATTCGAGAACGGTCTGCGATCGTTTCGACCGCGAGCTAGCGCTGGTTATCGCTGCCCTTGTTATCGTCGCTGCGGTCTGCGTCTTGCACGAGGCGATAGACGGCCTTTGCCGCGGCTCCGCAACCGGCGAGCACGCCGAGCAGGGTGAGCCACGGGGTCGTGCCGAAGTGCTGGTCGCCGTAGTGTCCGGCGGCGAGGCCGATGAGGACGGCGAGGACGATTTCGATGCCGATGGCCGCGGGGTCGCCTTTTGACTTCAGCGAGCGAAACGCGCCGCGCCCGGGTGTGAGCAGGTCTTCGTGGGGCTGTGGGGCGTCGGGCTGCTCTTCGCGGGGTTGCGCCGTGTTGCGCGGGGCCGCTTCAGACGGGGCGACGTCGGGTGCGACGCGAGGTTGTTCTGGTTGCGTGCTCATGGCGAAGCTTGCTACCACGAGGCGCGATGAAGACCCAAGTGAGCGACAAAGGCTTTGAGACGCTGCTGCTGGTGACGTTCGGCGTTGCTGTGGTGGGGGGCTTTTTCGCGGTGTTTGGCGCACGACTCTACACGACGTTTATCGAGAGCAGCGTGACGAACCCTGCGACCGATGTCGAAGCCGAACCTGACGGCGAACCTGACG
>CAZXXB010000005.1:8039-27678 GCA_964644185.1 uncultured Myxococcota bacterium | reverse complement strand
CGCGCGACGGAATACGTTGCGCGCTCCCGCGCGACGGAATACGTTGCGCGCTCCCGCGCGGAAGTGGCGGAATTGGTAGACGCGCAGGTCTCAGGAACCTGTGGGGCGACCCGTGGAGGTTCGAGTCCTCTCTTCCGCATTTTTTTACTTATGCGGTGGGGCGGCCAAAGGCCGCCGCACCTGAGAATCGCCGAGGTTGACTCGCGTGCGGCGGCGCGACCTTCGGTCGCGGCGCCTGAGAGAACCCGAACGTTGATCACGCACCGAAAGGTGCGTTTTGCGTTTAAGTGGCGCTATAACCACGGCATGAGCGCCACCACCCCAAACCAGAGCGAGTTGCCCGCGCGACCCACCGCTACGCTGCGCCGCGTGGCCCGCGCGCTCATCACCGCTCGCACGACGGGGGCCGTCGTCAACGGCAACGATCTCGCTGCGTCACTCGGCATCAGCCGCGCGGCGGTCTGGAAGCATATCCAGCATTTGCAGGAGGCGGGGTGGCAGGTGACCTCCGCGGCGGGACACGGCTACCACCTCGTCGCAAGCGGCGATGGCTGCGATGAGCTGGCGCTGATGCCGTGGCTCGATGATGCGTTTCTCGATGCCCGCCGACTGGTGTTTTTTGCGCGCACGACCTCGACGAACGACGACGCGTTGCGCCTCGCAGCGACATGCGGCGAAGGTGAACTGCCAGATGGGAGCCTCGTCGTTACCGACGAGCAGACGGGGGGGCGCGGCAGACGTGGCAGGGCGTGGGCGCATGGCGTCGGGCGCGACGTCGCGGCGACGCTCGTGATGCGCCCGACGGTGCGACCCGAAGAGGCGCAGCTTGTGACGCTGGCGGCGGCGGTCGCGGTGCATGAGACCGTGGCGGCGCTCGTCTCGACCGGCGCGCGGGTGAGCATCAAGTGGCCCAACGATGTGCTTGTCGAGGGGGCAAACGGAGCGAATGGGGCGACAGGCGAGGCGCGCAAGGTGGCGGGGATACTCGCTGAGATGCAAAGCGAGCCTGAGCGGGTGCGTGTGATTGCGCTCGGCGTGGGTCTCAATGTGAACCGCGCGAAGGACGAGTTTCCCGACGAGGTGCGCGGCCTTGCGACAAGCATCGCGATGACACGCGGCGAGCCTGTGTCGCGCGCGGAGGTGACGGCGAAGCTGTGGCGGTCGCTGCTGCGGTGGACGAGCGCGGCATGTTACGAGCCACAGGCGGTGCTCGATGCGTGGCGTGCGGCGACCTCGACGATTGGCAAGCGGGTCTCGGCAAGCACCGGCGCGCAAGCGATCGTCGGTGTGGCCGAGGGGATCGACGACGACGGCAGGTTGCGGGTGCGCGGTGACGACGGGGTGGTGACGCGGGTCGCGGTGGCCGATGTGACTCACCTGCGGTAGGCGCATGACGAGGCCGATGAGCGAGGGTGCGTTGGTAAGCGACGCGGTGACAGACGCGGTGACAGACGCGGTGGGAGAAGAAGTGGGAGAAGAAGTGGAAGAAGAAGCGACAGGCGACGTGGCAGGCGTGGCAGGCGATGCAGGCGATGCAGGCGTGGCAGGCATGCAGGCGCTGCGCGAGGCGGCGATGCGGTATCTTGCGCGCGCACGCACGAGCGGTGAGGTGCGGGCGTTTCTCGTCGAGCGGGGCGCGAGCGGCCATGACGCCGATGCGATCGTGGCGGCGTTTGTCGAGGCGCGCTACGTGAGCGATGACGAGGTGGCAGAGGCGCTGCGCGACAAGGCCGAACGCAATCAGTGGGGGGCTGAGCGGTTGTCGTCGGAGCTTGCGGCGCGGATGGTGGGGGCGGAGGCGATGACGCGGGCGATGGCGGCGTTTCATGAAGCGGGCGACGAGTTCTCGCGGGCGCGAAGGGCGCTCGATGCGATGGGTGAGGTTGCGCATGCGAAGGCGGCGCGGGCGCTGGCACGATTGGGGCATAGCGAAGAGGCGATTCTCGCGGTGCTGGGGCTTTACGACGGCGACCCTTCGGCATACGAAGCGACGGCTGATTGAGCCGCGACGCGATGGGCTTTCGCGCGGAACCGCCGAGCGAATCGAACGACAGACAGGTCACGCATGCGCATCGTTTACATGGGCACCCCTGGGTTTGCTTGTCCGGCGTTGCGGGCGCTGCATGAGGCGGGGTTTGAGATTGCGCTGGTGGTGACGCAGCCCGATCGTCTGCAGGGGCGTGGGATGCATCTTGTGGCGCCGCCGGTAAAAGAGTTGGCGTTGTCGCTGGGGTTGCCGGTGCATCAGCCGAAGGGCGTGCGCAAGGCCGAGAACGTGGCGCCGATAGTGGCGGCAAAGCCGCATGCGATTGTCGTCGCGGCGTATGGGCACATCTTGCGTGAGAATCTATTGGGGCTGCCCGCGCTCGGGTGCATCAATATTCACGCGAGCCTTTTGCCGCGCTGGCGTGGGGCGTCGCCGATTCAACATGCCGTGCTGGCGGGTGACCGTGAGAGTGGCATCACGGTGATGCAGATGAGCGCGGGGCTTGATGAAGGTGATGTGCTGGCGCAAGAGGCGTTGACGCTCGCGCCCGATGAGACGGCGGCGACGTTGCATGACCGGCTGGCGCAACTGGGTGCGGAGTTGATTGTGCCCACGCTGACGGCGTTGCAGCGGGGTGAGATCACGGCGACGCCGCAACATGAGGCGGGGGTGACGTATGCTCCGCTGATTGAGAAGCGCGATGGGTTGCTCGATTTTCGCAAGAGCGCGGTTGCGCTTGAGCGGGCGGTGCGGGCGTACGACCCGTGGCCGGGTGCGTTTGCGTTTATGAGTGGCGAGCGGCTGCGGGTGACGAAGGCGCGGGTCGAGACGCTTGCGGCGGCGATGGGGGGTGGGGTTGAGGGTGCGCCGGGCGTCGTGTTGCGCGCGGATGAGAAGGGTATCGCGGTCGCGACGGGAGACGGGGCGTTTGTGGTGACCCATGCACAGCGTGATGGAAGAAAGGCGATGAGCGCGAGCGAGTTGTTGCGCGGCTACCCGATTGCCGTAGGGGCGCGGTTTGAGTTGCCGACGTCTGAGTTGCCGTCTGTGGCGTTGCCAGCGTAGACGCACGCCGGGCGCGATACCCGTGGCCCCGGTCAGCGGAGACCTTCCGCTCACGGCGGCGGTGGCGATTGTGAGTGCGCCACGCAGGGCGGCGTTCGAGGCGATCAACGATGTGTTTCGCACGACGTTGACGGCGCGTGAGGCGCTCGACCGGCGGTTGCGCGAAGCGGGGCCGATGTCTTCGGCGGATCGGTCGCTTGCGGCAGAGCTGACGATGGGGACGCTGC
Organism: uncultured Myxococcota bacterium; assembly: GCA_964644185.1. Lineage (GTDB taxonomy): Bacteria > Myxococcota > JAJVIH01 > JAJVIH01 > CAZXXB01 > CAZXXB01. Next base: position 24,399 of record CAZXXB010000005.1, on the reverse strand, counting down.
GGCGGGGGCTGATTTATGATCGCGTGATCGACGCGCTGGCGCATCGCCCCGGGGCGATGCAACCCGAGTTGCGGAACCTGCTGAGAATGGGGGTGCATCAGCTCGTGACGATGCGTGTCGCGGCGCATGCGGCGGTGAACACGACGGTCGAGCTTGCGAATGCGCTTGAGATGCGGCGTGTGGCTCCGCTCGTCAACGCGGTGTTGCGGCGGGTGGCCGACGGCGAGACGGGCCCTGCCCTGCCCTCGCGGGCGGGTGAGCCGGCGGCGTATCTCGCGGCGCGGTATGCGTTGCCGCCGTGGCTCGCGCAGCGCTTTGTCGCGTGGTTTGGGCTCGATGAGGCCGAGGGGGTGGCGGCGGCGCTGCTGGAGAGTCCATCGTTGACGTTGCGGGTGAACGTGATGCGGACGACGCGGGCAGAGTTGATGCGGGCGTTCGCGGCACGTGGGGTTGAGTGTGAGGCGGGGGTGTTGTCGCCTGTGGCGGTGCGGGTGCGCGGCGTCGCGAATCCAGCGGAGTTGCCGGGTTTTCTGGAAGGGCATTTTTCGGTGCAGGATGAGGCGGCGCAGTTGGTGGCGTTGTCGGTGGGTGCGCGGGCGGGTGACAACCTTTTGGATGCGTGCGCGGCGCCGGGTGGGAAGACGACGCATCTTGCCGAGATTACGGGTGACCGGGCGCGGATACTTGCGGTGGATGTGTCGGCGGAGCGGATGAAGCGGTTAGAGGAGAATCTGGCGCGCCTTGGCATTACGACGGTGACCGAGCAGGCGCTCGATGCGGCAGATTTTGCGACGCGCACCGAGGCGAGGTTCAACGGGGTGCTGCTCGATGCGCCGTGTTCGGGAATCGGGGTGCTGCGGCGCCACCCTGAGGCGCGGTATCGGCTGACCGGTAGCGACATCGACGCGCTTTCGCGCAAGCAGTTTCACTTGCTGACGTCGCTGGCGCGGGTTGTCGATGCGGGCGGTTCGCTCGTCTACGCGGTGTGTAGTTTTGCGCCGGAAGAGGGGGCCGAGCACATGCTGCGGTTCATCGAGGAGTATCCGGAGTTTACGCTGGAGTTTCCGGTTGCGGATGATGCGCTGTGGCATGCGGCGCAGCGCGACGAAGAGGCGGTGGCGGGGGCGAGCGTAAGGCGGGCGGCAGGCTTGACGCTCATGCCCCATCGGCACCATACAGACGGCTTCTTTGTGGCCCGGTTGCGCAAACGGCTGCGCACCGCGAGCCGCAACGCGACGGCGTGACGAACGGGCGCGCAAGACGCGGTGAGACAGGCAGGCAGCACGATGAGCACGGCGAGTCACTCGGCGATGAATACGGCAGCAGGTAAGAGCGCGAACGCGGCGACGGTGGCGGCGATTCGCGCGGCGGGGGTTCCGCTGATTGCGCCGTCGATATTGAGCGCCGACTTTGCGCGGCTGGGTGACGAGTTGCGGGCGATTGAGGCGGCGGGTGCCGACTGGGTGCACGTGGATACGATGGATGGCCGGTTTGTGCCGAACCTGACGTTTGGTGCGCCGGTGCTTGAGAAGCTGCGCCCGGTGACGAAGCTTCCGCTCGATTGTCATTTGATGATCGTGGAGCCGGAGAAGCTGACGGAAGATTTTGTGAAGGCGGGTGCTGACGTTGTGACGGTGCATCAGGAGGCGTGCGCGCATCTGCATCGCAACCTGCAGCAGATTCGCGAGTTGTCGGCGAAGCACGGCAAGGCGAAGACTGGGCGGGTGTTTGACGAGGTGTTGGCGGGGGTGGTGATCAACCCTGTGACGCCGCTTGCGATGATTGAAGAGGCGATTGAGTACGCCGACATGGTGCTGTTGATGAGCGTGAACCCGGGGTTTGGCGGGCAGAAGCTGATCGCGTCGGTGATGCCGAAGATTGCGCGGTTGCGGGCGATGATTGAGGCGCGGGGGCTCGATTGTCTGATTGAGCTCGATGGGGGGGTGAAGGGCGATACGATTGGGGCGGCGGCGGCGGCTGGCTGCGAGGTGTTTGTGGCAGGCAGCGCCGTGTTTGGTTCGACGGATTACGCTCACACCATCGCGACGTTGCGCGCGAATGCCGTCGCGGCGAGAAGCGCGCGCTGAGTCACACCCCATGATTGAACGAATTATCGAGTTTACGCTGCGCCGTCCGCTGGTGACGGTGCTGATGTTCGCGGCGGTGTTTGTGGGGGCGTTGCCGCTCGCGGGGTCGATTGAGACGTCGTACGATCTCACGCAGTTTTACCCCGACAACGACAACTCGCGGCAGCTCTACGAAGAGTTCATCGACAAGTTTGGGCGCGACGATGACATTGTCGTCGTGACGCTCAAGACCGACGATTTGTTTCGTGCCGACAGGGTGGCTGCGCTGCTGAAGCTGACCGATGAGATTGGCAAGCTCGAAGGGGTTGAGAAGGCGACGAACGTGTTGACGGCGGAGGTTTTTCAGGGCGATGCGTCGGCGCTCTATGTGAAGCCGATTTTCGACGAGATGCCGGCGTCGGCGGCGGGTTTTTCGGCGTTGAAAGAGCGGGTGCTGCGTGAGCCACTGCTCGTGGGTCCGCTCGTGAACAGAGAGGGGACGGTGACGGCGGTGCTGGTTGAGCTTCTGGCCGACCATGCGAACGGGCCATTGGGTATCGCGGCGAATGATCGCATCAAGCAGAAGGTCGAAGAGCTGGCGGGGTCTTCGTTTGAGGCGCGGGTGGGGGGTATCCCCTCGGTGCGGGCCGATCTGCTGCAACTCATCAATCGCGACACGCTGCAACTGATGGTGCTCGGGTTTTTTGCGCTGTCGATCATGATGGTGCTGTCGTTCATGAATTTGCAGGGGCTGGTGCTGCCGATGACGGTGGTGACGGTGACGCTGTTCGTGACGCTGGCCGTGATGAAGCTGATTGGGGCGACGTTGAATATTCTCACGAGTGTGCTTCCGCTCGTGGTGCTTGTGGTGGGCTCGTCGTCGGCGATTCACGTGATCTCGCGGTACTACGAAGAGCTGGCGCTGGGGTTGTCGAAGCGTGACGCGGTGAAGGCGACGATGAAGCCGTTGATTCTCGCGTGCTTTCTCACGAGTTTTACGACGGCGGTGGGTTTTGCGACGCTGATGGCGACGAACATTCAGCTTGTGCGCGACTACGGCACGGTGGCGGCGCTGGGTACGCTCGTGAGCTACGTGGTGGCGATGGGGCTTTTGCCGGCGATGCTGATGTTGTGGCGGGTGCCGAAGCGGTACAGCGCCGAGGCGGCTGCGGCGCGACGGGCAGAGGGTAAGCAGCACGCATCGGGGCATCACGGCACGGGCTCTGGGCTCGTCGAGTGGATTATCGGGGTGAACCTGAGGCGGACGAAGACGGTGCTTCTCGTGACGGCGGTGGCGACGGTGGGGGGTCTTTTTGCGGCGTCGCAGTCACGCATCGACGCGCGGTTGCTCGATGATTTGTATCCGGATCATCCGCTGATGTTGACGAACATGGTGATTGAAAATCACCTGGGTGGGACGGTGCCGCTCGAGCTGGTGTTGACGGCGAAAGAGGCGGGGTATTTTCGCGAGCCGGCGAATTTGAAGAAGCTTGATCAGTTGGCGACCGAGATGCGGGCGACGCGGGGCGTGGGCTACACGGTGTGCTACGCCGATTTTGTGAAGGCGCTGCACTATGCGTTTTTTGATGGGCGGGAGGGCGAGCGCAAGGTGCCCGAGACGCGCGAGCTGTTGTCGCAACTGATGCTGCTGTTGTCGGGTGGCGAAGAGCTTTTGGGGGACTACATCGCGGATGATGAGCGGACGGCGCGGGTGTCGTCGCGGTTTTATGATCTGGGGTCGTCGGTGGGGCTCGAACTGTTTGATAAGCTTGAGAAGCGGGCGCAGGAGATTTTTGGGGCCGACGTGAAGGTGACGCTGACGGGTACGGCGGTGATTGCGAGTCGCGTGAACCTGTACCTCGTCTACAACCTTGCCAGCTCGTTCATCTGGGCGTTTTTGATCATCACGGTGGTGTTCATTTTTCTGTTGCGGTCACCGGGACTCGCGCTGTTGTCGCTGGTGCCAAACCTGTTGCCGCTTCTGGCGACGTTCGCGACGATTGCGGCGGTGGGCGAGACGCTGAAGCCTTCGACGGCGCTGACGTTTAGCATCGCGTTTGGGATTGCGGTGGATGACACGATTCACTTTTTGTCGCGGTTCGTGGCGGAGTTTCAGAAGGATCGAAACTACGAGCGGGCGGTCGAGCGGGCGTTGCGTGGCATCGGGCTTGCGATGATTTACACGACGGTGGTGCTGGTCGCGGGGTTTGGCGTGGGGTTTGTGTCTGAGTTGAAGGGCAACGTGACGTTCGCGATTCTCGGTGGGGTGACGCTGACGGTGGCGCTGCTGGCCGATCTGTTTTTGTCTCCGGCGTTGCTGCTGACGTTTCGTCCGCCGGTGCCGAAGCTTTCGGGTGCGGCGGCGGCGGTGAGTGAAGAGGCGCACAAGTAGAGCCTCGGCGCGAGGTTGAACACGCAACGATGGAAGTGAAGTGATGAGCGAACGCAACCGACCAGATTACTCTCGCATCACGCGCGAACTCGCCGCGGCGGAACACGAGCGCGTGGGGCGCGAGCGGTTGGCGAAAGAGGTGAATGTCGGGCTTGTGATGGCGGCGGGGAAGAACGGGTTTGATTGGCCGTTTCCGAGTCTTTATCCGGCGCCGCTCGATCAGCGGTCGGTGTGCTTTGCGCGGTACACGACGACGACGCTCGACGCGCGTGGCAACCCACTGTTGCCGGGTAATTTCAGTTTTGCGCGTGAGGCACCGTTTACGGCGCCGGGTGCCGCGGTGATACCGTCGCTGGGGCGGCTTGATCTGTTTGCCGAGACGGTGGCGCAGACGTTGCGTGAGCGGGGGTTGAAGCCGTTTGTGGGTGATGAGGTCGAGGGGGCGAAGCGGGTGCCGCGCGAGGCGAGGCCGGCGAAGGTACCTCCGTCAATTGTGCGGCGGGCGAGCGAGGGTGAGATTGTCGGGTTGCGGTTGCGGCTGGCGTTTGGCGGCAAGCTGCTTGTGGTGATTGAGACGACGCAGCGGGGCAGCCCCGATTATCGCGGGTTTGCGACGGCGCTTGCCGATGTTGATTCGCGGGTGGTGGGGGTCGTGCGGCACATTCGCGCGGAGGGGCGCGTCGAGGCGCGCAAGCAGATGCTTTACGGCACCGACACGGCGACGGAGAAGGTGCTGGGGTTTACGATACCGGTGCCATGGGATGCGATGGAGCCTCTGTCGACACCGTCGCAGCGCGAGGCCGAGCTTGAGTGGTCGGTGTACGCGGCGTGGATAGCGTTGCACGAGGTTGAGACGGGGGCGACGCTGGAAGAGGCGGCGAAGGCGGCGGCGAAGCTGCATGAAGAAGAGGCGCGCGCCTCAGGGCGGTCACGTGCGGGTGATGTGGGTGATGCGGGTGATGCGGGTGATGGTGAGAGTGAGGGAGCAAGTGAGGGTGACAGTGTGGGTGTGACGGCGCCGCAGCCGAAGGCTCCGGCGAATCGGTTGCCGACGGTGTTGTTTAGCGATGACCGGGGTGAGGCAGCGCTTGCGTATACGCGCAGGCTGGGTGTGGTGCGGGTGGTGTCGCCAGGGCAGCGTGAGGCGGTTGAGCTTGCGGCGTCGTTGAATCGCTATGTGATTGATCTCGATGATCGCACGGCGGAGGAGTCGCTTGCGGAGTATGGCGAGGGGCGACGCGCGCTGGGTGCGGCGGTGGTCGAGTGTGGTGAGCGGTTTGGGGCTGGCACGCTGAGCGCGGTGCGCCATGCGGCGCCGCGCGTGATCATCACGAGCGCGAGCGAGGCGATGGGGGGCGAGATCATCGGCTCGTTTCGCAAGAGCGGGTATCGGCTGATGATGACGGGGCTTTTCGAGTCGTCGCCTGTCACGCACGCGACGCGGGTCGCGATGGTGTGGCGGCGGCAGGGTTAACCACGGGGTTAGCCAGAGCGTTAGCCGTCGGTGCCCGAGGCGGCGGCAGGTACTTCGGGTGCGTCTTCGTAGACGACGAGCGGGCGCGCGCCTTTGTCGATGACTTCATCGCTGACGACGACTTCACGGACGTTGTCTTGCGTGGGCACCTCGTACATCACGTCGAGCATGGACGATTCGAGAATCGAGCGGAGTCCGCGAGCGCCGGTCTTGCGATCGATGGCGGCGCGGGCGACGGCTTGCAGCGCCTCTGGGGTGAATTTGAGCGACACGCCATCCATATCGAAGAGGCGCTTGTACTGTTTGATGATGGCGTTTTTTGGTTCGGTGAGGATGCGGACGAGGGCGTCTTGATCGAGCTCTTCGAGGGTGGCGACGACGGGGAGTCTGCCGATGAATTCGGGGATGAGGCCGAAGCGCAAGAGGTCTTCGGGCTGCACGCCGCGCAGGGTCTGGCCGACGCGCTTGTCGTTTTTTGAGGGAATCTTGGCGCCGAAGCCCATGCCGCGTTTCGAGTGGCGTTGCTCGATGATTTTTTCGAGTCCGTTAAAAGCGCCGCCGCAGATGAAGAGGATGTTCGAGGTATCGACCTGAAGAAACTCTTGCTGGGGGTGCTTTCTGCCGCCTTTGGGGGGGACGTTGGCGCGGGTGCCTTCGATGATTTTGAGCAGCGCCTGTTGCACGCCTTCGCCCGAGACGTCGCGGGTGATCGAGGGGTTTTCTGACTTGCGTGAAATCTTGTCGATTTCGTCGATGTAGACGATGCCACGCTGGGCGCGTTCGACGTCGTGGTCGGCGGCGTGGAGCAGGTTGACGATGATGTTTTCAACGTCTTCGCCGACGTATCCGGCTTCGGTGAGGCTTGTGGCGTCGGCGATGGTGAAGGGGACGTTGAGCAGGCGCGCGAGGGTCTGGGCGAGGAGGGTTTTGCCCGAGCCCGTGGGGCCGATGAGGAGGATGTTGGACTTGTGGATTTCGACGTCGTCGCGGCCACCCTGCCCGCGCGACTCGATGCGCTTGTAGTGGTTGTAGACGGCGACCGAGAGGGTGACTTTGGCGCGGTCTTGTCCGACGACGTAATCGTCGAGGACGCGTTTGATTTCGGCGGGTTTGGGGATGCTGACGCGCGAGCGGACGCGGTCGCTGTCGCGCTCGAACTCTTCGGCGATGATGTCGTTGCAGAGGGCGATGCACTCGTCACAGATGTAGACGGTGGGCCCGGCGATGAGTTTTTTAACTTCGTGCTGGCTCTTGCCGCAGAAGCTGCAGTGCAAAGTGCCTTTGGTCTCGTCTCGCTTGTTGCGTTCCATCAACTGCTCTCTGCGGACGCTGTGGCCCGGAATAGGGCTTTTCGCGTTGGGGCGCGAATATAGGTGCGCGACGGGTGCGTGGCAAGCGAGCGACGTGGTGTTGTCACGGAATGGGGTGGTCGCAGCCTGCGCGAGCGACGAGTGAAGCGAGTGACTCGTGAGGTGTGGGGGTTGGTGCGCGGGTTGGTGAGGAAGCGTGCGTGGGGGCTGGTACGTCACCGCGAAGGCGACGTTCGGCGAGCTCGACGATGATGAGTTCGGGGTTGAGTGCGAAGGCTTCGTCGAAGCGGGCGAGGTTGTCGATGTCGAAGTGGATGACGTGGCGGTAGGCGCGCGCGAGGGCGGGCCAGAAGGTGTTGGCGAAAGAGTCTCCGAAAACGACGACGGTGCCGTCGCCCGAGGCGGCGTGCAGGCAGGCGCATGCGATGGAGCCGTCGCTTGTGAGCGCGACGCGTGATGATTGGGGGCCGTTGGGGTGCCAGTTGGGTGCGAGGGGCGGCAAGAGGGTGATGAGGCTTGGCGCGACCTCTTTGGCATCGAGTCCGATCATCGCGGCGAGGTCTCCGCGTTGGGTGATGGGGGTGGGGGGCGTGGCGGTGATGCGGGCGTGGCGCGCGGGGTCGATGCCGGCTTTGCGTAGCGCGGCGTCGAGCACGGCGAGTGCGCCGCTACCGTTCCAGTGGGTGTCGAGGCGCAGGTAGACTTCGCGGTCGCGGCGGATGGTGCGGAGGAGGTCGCGCGAATCGACGAAGGGTAGCGAGGCGGGGCCGTGCGTTCGGTGGTGGTCGGCGATGGCGGCGACGAGCTGGGTGGTGCGCGTTTCGGGGTGTGGTGCGGCGGTGAAGGCGGGGAGAAATTCGGGGGCGACCGACTGTTTTTCGGCGGCGATGACGACGACGAAGGGTGTGGCGTGGGCTTTGGCGGTGGCGGCCAGATGGGCGAAGGCGGCGACCCATGTGTGGGCGAGGCGGTCGGGCGTGAAGAGCTCGCTGCCGTTGAAGAAGGGGGTGAGTTCTTGCGCGAGGTAGAGCCATTGGTTGCTTCCGATGAGGACGCGGTCGTCGTGCGAGACGCCGAAGAGGTCGCGGCGCAGGGTGTCGATGGAGGTGGCGATGGCGCGTTGGAGGCGTTCGTGGACGACGGGGTCTTTTTCGGTGGTGTCGCGGTAGACGGCTTCGGGGGTGGGGGTGAAGCGATCGACGGCGGTGAGCGCAAGTGAGGCAAGTCCGGGTAGTGAGAGCAGCGCGAGTGAGGCGGCGACGAAGGCGATAACGGGGCGCGGGGTTGCGGTATCGCGCGGGGTGTCGCGCGGGGTGACAGGGCTTGCGGGTGGGCTTGTATGTGGTGAAGCGGGCATGGTTCGTCAGAAGCGAAAGTAGATGAAGGGTGAGTGCTGGCGGGCGATTGTGACCGCGAGCGAGAGCGCGAGCAAGGTGAGGGCGACGAAGGCTTCGAGGTGGCGGATGTCGCCGGACCTCCAGCGCAGGCGGGCGCTGACGGCGGTTAAAAAGCGACGCAGCGAGAGGGTGACGGCGAGGGCGAAGACGATGAGTTTTTCGGCGTCGATGAGGGCATAGGCGGGTCGAGCGGGGTCGGTGAGGGCGGCAAGCGCGGCGAAGTAGTTGGTGGCGTGGGTGAGGGTGTCGGCGCGAAAGAAGACCCATCCGACAGAGACGATGAAGAGGGTGAGGGCGATGCGGGGTGCGCGCTGCGTGAGGGTGAGCGGGGTGTGTTCGTCAGTGCGCGTTGTGAGTGCACCGTTTGGGTTTGCTCGGCGGAAGGGGCGCTCGATGGCGAGAAAGAGTCCGTGCCATGCGCCCCACGCGATGAAGTTGAGGCTCGCGCCGTGCCAGAGTCCGCAGAGTAAGAAGACGATGACGAGGTTGGCGGTGGTGCGGGCGGGCGAGCGGCGGCTGCCACCCAGGGGGATATAGAGGTAGTCGCGAAACCAGTGTGAGAGGGTGAGGTGCCAGCGGCGCCAGAAGGCGGTGATGCTGGTTGCGGCGTAGGGTTGGGCGAAGTTTTCGGGGAAGTGGAAGCCCATCATGCGGCCCAAGCCGATGGCCATGTCTGAGTAGCCTGAGAAGTCGAAGTAGATTTGCAGGGTGTAGCAGGCGAGTCCCCACCATGCGGCGGAGGTGGTGAGTTCGGCGGGGCTGAGGGCGAAGGCGTGGTCGGCGGCGGTGGCGAGGGTGTCGGCGACGAGCACCTTGCGCGCGAGTCCATGTGAGAAGCGCAGAAAGCCTTCGGCGATGGCGTGGGTCGTGAGGGTGCGGGTTGTGAGTTGGGCGGCGACCTCGGCGTAGCGGACGATAGGTCCGGCGATGAGTTGGGGGTAGAGGGTGAGGTAGAGGAGGAAGCGGAGGGGGTTGCGTTCGGGGCGGACGTCGTGGCGGGCGACGTCGATGACGTAGGAGAGGGCCTGGAAGGTGAAGAATGAGATGCCGAGGACGAGGTGGGGGTGGGGTACAGGGAGCGGGCTCGTGAGGGCGGCGTTGAGCGACTGGGTGGCGAAGGTGGCGTATTTGAACCATGCGAGTGCGGTGAGATTGATGGTCACGGCGAGGGCAACGGCGAGGTTGACGGCGTGGTCGCTGGGGTACCGAGCGCGCCCGATGAGAAGGGCGAGTGCCCAGTTGATGAGGGCGAGGGCGATGAGGACGGCGACCCATGCTCCATCGCCAGAGATGTAGAAGACGAGGCTCGTGAGCAGCAGGAGGGTGTTGCGAAAGCGTGCGGGGGCGAGCCAGAGCGAGACGAGCGTGAGCGGGAGAAACTGGAGTAGAAAGAGCGACTCGCTGAAGGTCATGCGGGGTTCGTAGCGAGAAGGCGGGCGGTGGGCAAGCTGGCGGGCGGTGCGCGGGTGATGGTGCTGGGTTATTGCCGTCGCCGCGCGGCTGGGGCTAAGGTCGCGGCATGGAGTTGCGCTGCAAACATTGCGGACACGTGAGCGAGACGGCGGTGGTCAAATCGACGCCACAAGGTGCGGCGTTTGTGTGCGCGGCATGTGGCGGTGTGACGTGGCTCGCGGACCTTTACACGGCGCAGGGGGCGGGTGATGCGACGAAGCGGTCGGAGGTTGAGCCGCTCGATGCGTCGATGCTGACGGGTGCGCTGGCGGTGACAGCGGCGGGGACGGGGCTGAGTAGAGCGGCAAGCGCCGAGAGGTCGGCGGCGGCGACGGAGGGGGGGGCGGCGGGCACGCGCGTGAAACGTCCGACGGTGGCGCCGAAGCGTCCGCTGTTTGGTCCGGAACGACGGCAGGCGATAGCTGGTGTCGAGGCGCTGTGGGGCGAGGTTGAGAAGGCGTTTGCGAATCGCGCGGCGCATGATCGATTTTTGCAGGCGTGCACGTCGTCGGATGTGCTGGACTATGCGGCGTGGCGGTACAATGACTGGCAGTATCGCAACGGCGAGCATGAAGAGGCGGGGCGGGCACTGTCGCGCATCGTGACGACGGCGATGGCGCAGCTTGCTCCGCGTGATGAGCGGGTGGCGGTGGGTCGCGAGGGGTTTCGTTGGCAGGTGTGGGCCGCGTTGACGTTTGCGGCGCTGGCGTTGGCGCTGGCGTCGAACTGGGTGAGTCAGAGTTTGCGCGGGGTCGTGATCGAATAGGTTCAAACGGCAAAGGTGCGCGAGGCAGCGCACGAGGCACGAGCATGAGCGAGAACAATGAGCAGAAGCCACGCAATGAGGCACCGCAGTTCAACCTGCAGATCGACGATCAAACTGCGGCGGGCAAGTACAGCAACGTGGCGATGCTGTCGCACACCGAGCACGAGTTCGTGGTCGACTTTGCGTTTTTTGCTCCGGGTCAGCGGCAGGGGCGCGTCGTATCTCGCGTGCTGTTGAGTCCGTCGCACGCAAAGCGGCTCGTGGCGGCGTTGCGCAACGAGATCGAGCGGCATGAGAAGCGCTTCGGCCCGATTGACGGCGGGACGAAGGCGAACGGGGCGCCCGAGCCGACGATACAGTGACGTTGACGACAGTGACGTCAAAGTCAGTGCGGTTGGCGACCCTGCGGTTGGCGACGGTGCGTTGGCGCGGTTAGCCGCGGAGGATCATGGGTGCTTCGCGAGAAGAATCATGGATCTCGCGCTCGCGGGACTCTTGTTCTTCTTTGCAGTTGATGCAGAGGGTCGTGAAGGGGCGGGCTTTGAGGCGGGCGAAGCCGATTTCGGCGCCACACTCTTCGCACTCGTTGTAGCTGCCGTCGTCGATGCGGGCGAGGGCCTTCTGGATTTTTTTCAGCATGCCGCGTTCGCGGTCGCGCAGACGAAGCTCGAAGGCGAGCAGGTTTTCGTCGCTCGATTCGTCGAGTTCGTCGCGTCCGGATTCTTTCTCGTGGGCCATGCCCTCTGCGAGTGCATCGCGCGCGGTGCGGATGAGTCGGTCACGCTCTTCTTCGAGGTACTTGCGCAGCTCGGCGACCTGCTTCTTGGTGAGGCTTTCGCGCTTCTTTGCCGTCATCGCGTGACTCCTTCGACTGGTTGGCTTCTGTTGAAAACGTAGTGCCTTTTGGGTGCCTTCGCAATTGGCGCGCGGCCAAAATCGAACACGAATGGACTGAAAAGGCGGCCAAAAAAAGGCCCCGAAGGGTAAGCCTTCGGGGCCGGGTGTCAAGGGACAAAGCGACGCGCGGCGCGATTATTGTTGCGGCGCGTAGTCGAGCGACTGGGTGATCGAACTGAGCGCGCTGACCATCTCAGAGACGTAGGTCAACATATCGACGTGCTGGCGCAGGTCGCTCTTGGCCTTGATGAGGTTTTCGGTTGAGCCGCCGGAAGTCTCAAGCTCGGTGATGCGGGCCTTGAGCGCATTGGCGTGGGCGAGCATCGCGGCGCCGATGCCGATCTCGTTGCCGTCGTTGAGCGGGGCGAAGGCGATTGCCTGCCACACGGTGCCATCGAACGGGTCAACATATTCGACGAGGTTGTCTTGCTCGCGAGCGAGCCAGCTACCTTTGCGCCAGACGCTAATCAGCTCGTCGAAGCTTGCGGCGAGCTCGCCATCTGTGACTTGCTGGACCCAGTTGTAGTCGTAGCGCGCGGCCATGAAGAGCAGCGCGTACATCTGCAGGGTCTGGTCGAAGCGCGGCGAGAGCGGAATGTCGTTGTCGGTCACCGGGCGAATCTCGAGGTCGGTCGAGAGACGCGGCATCTGCATGGTGGGTTTGCCGCCGACATTGATGACGCGCGGTGCGAAGCCCGCGAGTTTGTCACCCATCGCGCCACGCATGAGCTGGTTCATGCTCTTCGCGAAGTAGTTGTAGTACGACATGCGGTAGCGACGAACGTCGGTCGACGAGTCGCGTCCGATGAAGTAGGCCTGCTCTTGCGTGAGCAAGTCGAGGGCGACGAGCTTGTCGAAGAACGAGCCCATGTATTTGACCTGCTCGAACCAGAAGTAGCCGCCGTTTTCGCTATCCCACTCGGTCTCGTAGAACTTGCCGTCGATGAGGGGAACGGTGAAACGCGGACCCGCGACGGGCGTTGAGTTGGGGTCGGAGGCGAAGATGTCGTTGTTGTCGCTGGCGTTGACGAGGTAGCGCTCACCGGTCTGGTCTTCGACGGTGATGAAGCTACCGGGCTGCGGCCACACGAGCACGCGGGTGAGTGTGTCGAACCCGACGTAGGTGCCTGCGGTGAGGGTACCCCACGATTTCGGGTCGAGCAGGAACGCCTCTGCGGTGGCATCGCCGGCGAAGAGCAGGCTGTAGAGGTTGTACCACGAGTAGGTGTCGCGCATCGGCTCGAAGTAGCGGTCGATGAGACGGCTCATGTAGCCGGTTGCGGCGTTGACGCCCATGCCGAAGCCAACGCGGTCACGCTTGAACGCGTTGATGAGGTAGTAGTTGCGGTAGGCGTTGGCGAAATAGGCCTGCTGCTCGTAGATGTCTGCGCCTTCGTCGAAGATGCGGCAGGTGACGCCCGAGCCGCGGAACTCGTCAGAGCAGAACATGTAGAGGTTCATGACCTTCTGGTCGTCGGTGCAGTCGTTTTCTGAGATGTCGAGCGAGGGATTATCGTCGTTGAGGCAGTTACCACCGGCGCAGAGACGACCGCGCGCGAGAGCCTCTTCTTTGGGACGACCGCAGTAGACCATCTTGCGGGGCGAAATCGACTGCAAGCCCGAGCGGTAATCCATGATGTAATCCCATGGGACGTCGGTCTTGTTGGCCTCGGAGAGATCGCCGTAGACGGCGGGCATGTCGGTGTAGTGCAGCACGGTGTCGTTGTTGATGTAGACCCAGGGCTGGCTGTTTTTGCGCCAGTCGTTGGCGGTGAGCGCGAACTGGAGTTTCTGGGATTCGGTCTCGGCCAGGTCACCCAGTTCGTTGAAAATTTCGACCATGCCGGTGTAGCCGAACTTGATGGCGGCGATGTCGTACTTGCCAAGCCCCTTCAGCGTGGCGTGCCAGCCTGATGGGTATTCCATGATTGAAGAGTAGCGGTAGTCGTCCATGCCCGAGTTGATTTCTTCCTGCGTGACGGGGTCGACGGGCGACGGATCGTCGGTGCGGAGATCGGGGCCACGGGGACCCATGTTTTCGAAGAGGCCATTACCGGCGGGCAGTTTCGACTTGCCGAACTTCTTGCGGAGTTCCCAGTACTTGTCGTTCCAGTTGGTGGCGTCGAATGAGGCGACGAACTGGTGACGCAAGCCGACGGTGTGACCGACCTCGTGCTCTTGCACCGAGCGGTACATGCGACGGCGAAGCTCTGCGCGGACGGCCTTGACGAATTCGAAGCCTTCGAGGTCGCCGTAGAGGTCTTCCATCTCGCGCACGAGGCCCTGGATAGACTGGTCGCTGAACGAGATGCCGGCGTCTTGCACCATGCAAATCGAGCGGGTCATGAGCTTCGTGTCGAGGTCGAATTTGAGGTCGTTGAGTTCGCGCATCATGGCCGGGAACTTGGCGAGGCGCTCTGCGGCGACGGCCTGGTCTGGCGCCGCGGTGGAGTCGCTGAGGGCGATGGTCATTTCGCGATTGAGCAGTTTTTGCGCGAACGGCATCTGCATCAGCTTTTGCAGCTTGGCATCGCCCGTGGGGGCACCGGTATCGAGCACGCCCATCTGCTCGAGGTAGCGCTGGCGGTCACGCATTTGATCCCACACCGAGATGTCTTTGCGGGTGGGGTCGATGACTGGGCCGAACTGGGCGCTGCGCACGTGTTCGAGGGTGCGCTCACGAATCGAGCGAATGTCGGCGGCGGTGTACATCGTCTCGGCGGTACCGTTGGCGATGTTTGAGGGGGCATTGGCGATGAGTCCATTGACGTAGCCGGGAATCGGCTGCTCGCCACGCTCGGCGCGCACGTTGTTACCGGTGACGAAGTCGTCGGCGGTGAGGCGCCCGGTCTGGAGAAGGATGAAGTCGGTGTAGCGCGCAGCCTGCTGCTCGATGACGTAGCCGTAGGTATTGGCGGTGGCCGAGAGAATTTCGCCGGTGAGCGGATCCATGTTCGACGGACCGTAGCCAGCGGGCGACGAGATTTGCGGCGCGGTGATGTAGTTGATGAGGCTGTAGCGGATGTCGCCGGGGCGGGGCGAGAGGCCGGGTTCGCCGCACTGGGCGGGGTCACCCTCTTGCACCGGGTTGTTTGGGCAGACGATGTAGAGCATCTTCGCCACTTCTTCGGCGGGGAGCGAGCGAATCCACTCAACGTAGTTCCAGTTGCCCGATTTGGCAGGGTTGGCGACGCAGCGGTCGGGGTCGGGGCGACCGGTCTCGACGTTGGTTTCGCACCACTTGTCGGCGTCGGGGTCGTAGAGTTTGTAATCGGGCTTGCCACCGAGAGCGAAGAGTTGCTCGCCGGCTTTGGCGTTTTCGTTCTGGTAGTAGGCGTACATGCCGTTGACGGCTTTTTTGAACGCGGTATCCCAGCCGAGACCGATGAGGCCGGCCTCGTTCATGAGGTCACGCGGGTGCTCTTTGTTGACGTAGTAGACGACGGTCTTGGGGGTGCGCGCGTACTTGGGCAGTGGGTTACCCTGCGCATCGCGGCTCTTTGCCCAGAGGTTGTGGATCATGCGGTAGCGACGGCGATTGGCTTCGAGAAGGCCGTAATCAAGCTGGTAGGCTTTGCGCTCGGTGTCGAAGAAGCCGAAGTAATCCATCTCTTGCGAGGTGAACGACTCGCGGACGAAGTCGTTCTCTTCGTTGTACTTGCGGAACGAGTGACGGACGCTGACGATCTGCGAGGCACAATCAGCCACTTCACCGTAGAAGAAGCAGACGGGGATATCGCCGAAGCCTTCGAGTTCGCGCGTTTCTGGGGTGATGGCCCAGCGGGTGGTGATCTCGATGTAGTCGTTGGTGATGATGGGGCGGTCGGGGTCGTCGGGGCGGTTGACGTAGTAGTTGAGCGGGTCGGCCTCGGCGTTGGCGAGCGAGAAGAACTCGAGGTTCGAGACGTTGCTCGTTGACCAGTCGACGCGGATGAAGTCGCGCTCGTACCAGAGGCGATCCTGCGTATTTTCGACGATGGTGTTGTTTTGCTCGCCAGTCAGCGGGTTGTAGCCGCGCTGAATGTCGAAGTGCGAGTTGACGGCGAACGACGCGAGCGGTGCGCCCTTCAGAAAGTCGTTGTCGCGGAACTGGAAGTCGGAGCCCGCGATGTCTTCGTAGGCGCGCTTCGCGATGAGGTTCGCCTCTTGAAGTTCCCAGCGGACGATCTCGACGGATGATTGCTCGCCGATGAAGGTCGGGCTGGCACCCTGGTACGAGATATCAACGACGGTCTGCTGATAGTACCACTTGCCGTCGAAGATGTTCTTGGGGACGACATCGGCCTGGACGAAGTTGCGATCGGGGCGCTGTTCGGCGCAACCGGAGGCAGCGAGCGTGAGAGCCAGCGCAGCGGAGCCGAAAACGAGGGCTCGCAAACGCAACAACGAAGAAAACCGCGAACGCATTACCAGTATCCTCCACGCACGAACGCAGGCGTGATGTCGTGCGAACACCCGCAAACCGAACACGCCACCCACAGGCGGTCTGGTCTGAGAGGGGGGCGACAATAGCCGCTGCGATGAAAAAGACAAGCGGTTTGTGACTGACTCGTGACCGAACGTTACGAAAAGACAAACGTGCAGTTTCGGATTGCAGCGATGCTTG
>CAZXXB010000005.1:0-8029 GCA_964644185.1 uncultured Myxococcota bacterium | reverse complement strand
CGATCACCGTGCAAGCAGGCGATGTTGCATGAAAATGAGGCGGAGGATCGGGCAGGGAGATAGCGGGAGAGGAGAGAACAGAACAGAGGCGGGGTAGAAAAAATGGTCGGGGCGAGCAGATTTGAACTGCTGACCTCTTGCACCCCAAGCAAGCGCGCTACCAGGCTGCGCTACGCCCCGACGCGGCGCGACGCTATACCGTCGCCTCTTTCCGGGTGTCAAACGCGAAGCGGAGAAAAAACGCTAGCGTGTCTGCACGCGAGAGGTCACGCTTCACTTGCACGGCGCACGAAGAGCGCGAACGAGGCGGCGACCCAGACCTGCATGAGCGCGGCGGCGATGGCGGTGGCGACGACGCTGAAGCCTTCGGCGAGGCTTGCGATGTCGGCGAGGCGCACGTTGTCGGGGTCGATTCTCGCGGCGAAGCCACCCAACATGCCAAAAAGAAACAACCAGACGAGCAAGAGGGCCGACCAGCCGGTGGCGAGGCGGACGAATTCACGTTCGTAGCGACGAATCAGCGCGACGAAGCGGATGCATCCGGCAGAGAGTGAGATGTCGAGGGCGAGCGCGGTCATGTAGCCGGCGCGGATGAGCATCCACATCGTCGTGGTGACGAACGCTGAGAAGCCGACGCCGAGCGACGAGACACCGACGAGCACGAGGCCTTCGAGTGAGGTTTCGTCGGCCTCGAAGAGGCGCGAGGCAGCGAGCATGGGCAGTGCGACCGAGCCCATGACGAGCAGGAATGTGAAGATGGTCAACGCACCCATCGCGAGTATCCATGACAGGGTGCGCGGGGCTGAGGCGCGCAAGGCGGCTTCGAGCGAGGCGTCGCGGTGTCGCGCGCGCAACGCGACGATTGCAAACGCGACACCACGCACGGCCCACGTGGCAAGCAGCGTCATGAGAGTGCCCGCGACGAACATCGCGGCCACGGCAGGGGCAAAGCCCGGCGTCATCCAGTCGTAGGCGATCAAGACGGCGCGCTCGAACTCGTCGAAGGGCTGCGGCTCGCTTGCGGCGCGGATGAATGGCCACGCGGCCAGCAGCAGCGGGATGGCGACGAAAGGGAGAATGAGGAGGTCGCAGAAAAGAATCAGCGCGAAGGCCGAGAGGCTGTCGGCTGCGTGGTCGAGCGCTTCACGCAAGATGGGCAACGTGCGGCGGTTCCATGGAGGCAGAGGTAGCCAGATGCCGACGGGCTGACTGCGCGGGGTCTCGCTCGCGGGCAACGAGGTGGGCGTCGGTGTGGGCGGTGAGAGCGGCATGTGGTTTTCGGTTGCCATCGCGCCCTGCTGCTACAACGGCGAGCGCAAACCGGCAAGCGTTGCTTGCGCCGGGTCGCCGGTGTGGGCTACGAAGCTTCGGCAGATTCGACGGCGTTCATCTCTCGACTGGCACCGCGCATCGCGATGAGACCGATGCAGGGTCGACGCCGACACGAGACGACACGAGACGAGCAGAACCACAGGAGTACTGGGCCATGGGTTACTTGCAAGGCGGCCACATCGTTGCGCGCGCGATCAAAGCAGAAGGCATCGACCACGTGTTCACGCTGTGCGGCGGGCACGTGCAGATGATTTATGACGGATGCCTCGACAACGGTATCCGCGTCGTGGATACGCGGCACGAGCAGAGCGCGGGGCATGCGGCGGATGGTTGGGCGCGCGTGACGGGCAAGCCGGGCGTCGCGATTGTGACGGCGGGGCCGGGCGTGACCGATGTGGTGACGGCGGCGGCGAATGCGCAGCGCGCGCAGGTGCCGATGGTGATCATGGGCGGACAGGGGTCGCGTACATATGGTCCGTTTGGCGGACAGGATCGTGGATCGCTGCAAGACATGAATCACGTCGAGCTGATGCGGGCGGTGACGAAGTGGTCGGTGTCGGTGCCAGAGACGCGTCGGCTTGCCGACTATGTGCAGAGCGCGTTTCGCATTGCGGCGCAGGGCGTGCCCGGGCCTGTGTTTCTCGAAATGCCGATTGACGTGCTGGTCAACGGCGCGGATGACAGCGAGATCATTCAGTACACCAACTACCGCACCGAGACGCGCACCCAGTCGGACCCGCGGGCCATCGAAGAGGCGGCGGCGCTGATTCGTAAGGCCGAACGTCCGCTGCTGATTGTTGGTAGCCAGTGGCGCTGGTCGGCGCGGCGCGAGGGGCTTGATGAGTTTTTGAAGGCGTGCCCGATGCCGACGTTCGTCAACGGCATGGCGCGTGGCTCGCTGCCCAAGGGTCACCCATGCAGCTTCAAACGTGCGCGGTCGAAGGCGCTGACGAAGGCCGACCTCGTGATCATCTTCGGCACGCCGCTCGATGTTCGTCTCGGCTATGGCGAGAAAATCGAGGCGGGCTGCAAGTTGATTCAGGCCGACCTCGACGGTGGTGAGATTGGTCGCAACCGCAGCGTTGACGTGGGGCTCGTGGGCGACACGGGGCTGATTCTCGCGCAGCTCGCTGATGCGGTGCGCGGCGAGAAGCTGTCGTTCGCGCCGTGGATGGCGGCGGTGAAAGAGATGGACGACAAGCTCATCGCGAAGACCGAGGCTGAGGCGAAGAGCGACGCAGAGCCGATCAATCCGCTGCGGGTGTGCGCCGAGCTGAATCACTTCGTCGATGACAAGACGATCGTGATTGGCGACGGCGGCGATTTCGTCGCGACTGCGGCGTACATTCTGGATGTGCAGGGGCCGGGAAGCTGGATGGACCCGGGTCCGCTCGGGACGTTGGGCGTGGGCCCCGGGTATGCGATGGCGGCGAAGCTCGCGAAGCCGGGTGCGAACGTGATTCTCGTCTATGGCGACGGGTCGGTGGGTTTTAACGGGTTCGAGTTTGAGGCAATGGCGCGTCAGGGCATCAAGGTGACGGCGGTCGTCGGCAACGACGCGTGCTGGACGCAAATCTGGCGCGGGCAGATTTCGATGTACGGGTCTGAGCGCATCGTGGCGACCGAACTCAACTACACGCGTTACGATCAGGTTGCCG
Organism: uncultured Myxococcota bacterium; assembly: GCA_964644185.1. GTDB lineage: Bacteria > Myxococcota > JAJVIH01 > JAJVIH01 > CAZXXB01 > CAZXXB01. The sequence continues at coordinate 5,039 of CAZXXB010000005.1, read as the reverse complement.
AGGGGATGGGCTGCCACGGCGAGTACGTCGAAAAGGTGGCTGATTTGCGTCCGGCGTTTGAGCGTGCGTTCGCGTCGCCGAAACCGGCGATGGTCAACGTGAAGATTGGGCGCAGCGACTTCAGAAAAGACGCCATCAGCGTGTGATCGGTGACCGAGATTCGCTGGCAGATGCATTCGCGAGCCGAAACATTGGGCGGGGCGTTGCACCCGCCCGTGCTTTTTTCGGGGTTGTGGGGTGAACTCGTCGTGAGCGCTCAACCGTCGCCGCGGGCGGCGTTTTCAAAGCGCATCGTCTCGCCGAAGAAGTAGCAATCGACGTCGCCCGTGGGTCCGCTGCGATTTTTTGCCAGAATCAGCTTCGCGACATTGGCGAGCGACTGATCTTCTTTGTTGTAGTAGCCGGGCCGATGGATGAACAGCACCATGTCGGCGTCTTGCTCGATGCTACCCGACTCACGCAGATCGCTCAGTAGCGGCACGTGGTCTTTGCGCGACTCGGCCTGACGCGAGAGCTGCGCGAGGGCCATGATCGGCACCTGCAATTCTTTTCCGAGTGCTTTGAGTGAGCGGGTGATTTCGGCGACTTCGAGGTGGCGGGCATCGTAGCGCGTGCGGCTCGTCATGAGCTGCAGGTAGTCGATGACGATGAGGTCGAGACGTCCGGCCTGGGCCTTCAGGCGGCGCGCTTTGCTGCGCAGTTCGTAGATGTTGAGGTCGGCTGATTCGTCGACCCAGAGGTTGAGCGTGCTGAGCTTGTCGGCGGCTTTCAGCATCTGCTGCCACTCGTCTTCTTTGCTGTAGCGCGGCGATTTGATGCGCTGCATGGGCACGTTGGCCTCGGCGGCGAGAAGGCGAATCGCCAGCTCGTGCTTTGACATTTCGAGAGAGAAAAAAGCGACGACGTGCTTCTGGTTCGTTTCGTCGCCTGTGGGGGTCAAGACCGAGCGGGCGGCGACGTTTGCGGCGACGTTGAGGCAGAAGGCGGTTTTTCCCATGCCGGGGCGGCCCGCGACGATGACGAGGTTGCCGGGGAAGAGTCCGCTCGTCTTGTGGTCGAAGTCGGTGAAGCCGGTCGCAAGGCCGGTGATGTCGCCCGAGTTTTCAAACAGGCGCGCAAGCTCATTCATCGTCGCAGTGATGAGCGGCTGGGCGTGGGTGAAGCCCTCGCGCAAGCGTTGCTGCGACACCTCGAAAATCTTCCGCTCGACGTCTTGAAGAAACTCGTCGAGGTTTTCGGGGCGCGAGTAGGCGTCGCTCGAAAGCTCACCTGTCGTGTGGATGAGTCGCCGCAAGAGCGCGTAACGCGAGATGATGCGCGCGTGGTAGTTGGCGTTTGCGGCGCTGCCAACGGCTCCGGCGAGTTCGATGAGGTAGTCTGAGCCACCCGCGGCGCCGAGTTCGTCGCGCTGGGTGAGCAGGTCGCTGACGGTGACGACGTCGATGGCTTCGCGCCGCTGAGCCAGCTCGCGCATCGCGCCGTACACGATGCGGTGCGCCGCGCGGTAGAAGTCGTCGTCGTTGTCGATGATGTCGGAGACTTCATCGTAGACGCGGTTGTCGAAGAAAATCGCCGAGAGCACGGCGCGCTCGGCGGCTTCGTCGTGGGGCGGCGAGAGTTCTCCGCCGCCGGTGCGTTTGGGGGCGCGACGGGGCGATGCAGGCTGCTTGCGTTTGGGCTCGTCTGCCATCTCTAGGTGCTCGTGAATCGTCGCGGAGCCGACGCTGGCGCGATGCGTTGACCAGTTCGAAAACGGTCGCGAACCATAACCGATGCGGGTCGCGATGTCATGGAGTCGTGGGGCGCAAGGAAGTGCAGGGAGACGAAATGCAGGGAAACTAGAGGCGTGTTTCAGAGCGCAGCTCGGCGGCGAGTTCGGCGCAATCGGTCTCGTCGGGGTGCAGTGCGAGGCAGCGTTCGGCGGTTTTGCGGGCTTCGTCGAGTCGGCCCGCGAGGCGCAAAAGGGTGGCAGCGGTGTGCAAGAATGCCGGGCGATCGGGGTAGCGGTCGAGCGCGGGCGCGAGAATGGCAAGTGCCTCGTCGACCCGTTTTGGGTCGTCGCGCATGCACCATGCGGTGTTGTTGCGCAGGGTCGCGACGAGTGAGGGGGTCGTGGCGGGGGCGGGGTCGCGCAAGAGCGTGAGGCCCGCCGCGATGCATTGGTCTCGTTGCCCAAGCCGGTCGTCGTAGCTTTGTTTTGCGACGGCCAGTTCACCGGTCAATCCATCGCGGGCGATGCGGCGATCAACCCAGTCGCGAGCGTGCGCCGCATCGGCATCGTCGTCACCGAGTCGCATCGCTTCGAGAACGAGGGTGTCGTGCCGGCCGGCCTCGGCGGCGCCGGTTTCGAGCGCGAGCCATGCCCCCGCGCGGTCACCTTCCTGAGAGCGGACGCGTGCCATGAGGGCCCATGCTTCGGCGGCGGCGGGGTTGAGCGAGACGGTGGTTTCGAGTGCGGTGAGGCCCGCTTCGGCGTGTCCGGCGGCGAGAAAGGCGCGGGCGATGCGCAGGTGGGCGAGGTAGAAGCGCGGAAAGCGTTCGAGTGCGTCGCGGTAGGCGCGCAGTGCTCGCGCAGTGTCTCCGGCGCGCATCGCTTCATCGCCGGCGTCGCCATCGGGGTCTTCGCTCTGGGCGAGCAGCTCGACCTCGGGTTTGCAGGTGGCTTCGTAGCGCAGGATGACGAAGCGGATGTCGGGCTTCTGTTTCATCCGCTCTTCTTCGATGCGGCGGGCGTAGCGTTGTGAGGCGGCATCGTCACCGGCGCGGGCGTAGATGCAGGCGGCTGCGTCGAGGGCGACGAGGTTGTTGGGGTAACGGGCGATGAAGGGTTCGACGAGGGGTGCGACATCGGCACCTTTGAGGCGGGTTGCGGCGTAGGCGATGCCGAGCGGGGCGAGCATCGAGTCGGGGTTGAGTTTGAGGGCGCGGGTGAAGAGGGGGGCGGCGCCATCGCGGTCGCCGCGACGCAAGAGGGCGAGGGCGGCGTCGTAGAGGGTGCGGTAGTTGTCTCCGTTGATTTTGACGGCTTGCAGGAGGTGTCCGCGGGCGAGTGCGAGGGGGGCATTTTCGGGGAGCAATGATGCGGCGAGCATGTGGCCGATGGGGTTGGCGGGGTCGAGTTGCGAGAGCAGGCGGGCGGCGGCGAGGGCTTTGGCGTGTTCTTCGGCGCGTTTGTAGGCTCCGGCGGCGAGGACGAGCATCGTGCGGACGGTTTGCAGTGCGAATCCATCGCCGGATTGAAGTTCGCGGAGCATGTCGTCGCGCAGTGGCAGCAGGGTTTGGGGGCCTTCGGCGTCGGGGATGGAGACGCGCATGCCTTCGGGTTCGATGCGGACGGCGAGGGTGCCGTCGGGGAAGTAAATCGAGGGCTGATAAGCGATGATGCGTCCGTTGCCGAGGTAGGCGACGGCGCGTGGCAGGTCGTTGGCGTCGTCGTAGTCGTAGCGCGAGAGCAGTTCTTCGCGCGAGGCTTCGATGATGCGTCCGGCGGGGTCGAAGGCGTAGCGGGTGATGTTTCCGTCGCGCAGAGAGCGGGTGATATTGCCAGCATTATCGGTGGCTTCGACGAGGTAGATGGTCTCGCCGTCGCGGCGGGTGGCGATCAACGAGCCGCGGTCGCTGTAATCGTGTTCGATGGTCGAACGCCCGCTTTCTTCGCGGAGGACGAGGCCGAAGTGGTTGTAAACACGAGAGAAAACGCGGACCCCGCTCTCGATGTATTCGGTTGGGCGGTCGAATGGCGCGGTGTAGGCCCACGACTCGCGGATGACGCCGTCGCGGACTCGGCGTTCGCGGGCAATGATGCGTCCGCGGGTGTCGTAGGTCATTTGGGCGACGGCGCCGTTGGGCAGGGTTTCGACGGCGGTTTTGCGGTAGAGCTTGTTCCACGAGATGCGAAAGGTGCCGCCGTCGTAGACGGCTTCGGTGCGCAGACCGTCGGCGTCAAAGCGGTAAAGGCGCGATTTTTCACCTGATCTTCGCACACGGACGGCGAGTGGGGCGTCGGGCAGGAGCGATTTTTCACGGATGCGGCGGGAGGTGATGGAGGTGAAGGGCATGTCGACGCCGGTGGCGAATCCATTGGGGCAGAGGAGGCGGTCGGGGTCGCGGTCGATGCCGCAGTAGCGGTAGGTTTTGAGGTTGAGTCCGCCGTCGTCGCGGGTGCGCAGGTAGAAGCGTCCGGCGATTTCAGACCAGCCGTAGACTTCGGCGCGGGTGCCGCGGCGGATGGCGATGAGGCGTGCGCGGTCGTCGTAGTCGAAGGTGATGCGGATGCCGGCGGGGGCGACGATGCGGGCGATGCGGCGACGTTCGGGGGGGCCTTGCCAGTCGAAGACGAAGGTGCGGCCGAAGGGGCCTTCGACGGCGGTCAGTTCGCTGCCACGGTAGCGGAAGGCGACCGTCTCCTGGTTGGCATAGCGTTGCTCAACTGCTCGAAAGAATTGGCGTTTTTCATCGTTTGGGAGGGGCTCGAAGCGCATCGTTCCGCCAAAGCCATCGCGCATTTCGAGCGAGCCATCGGGGCGCTCGACAAGCTCGTCGCTGATGCCCTGATCGAATGCCTGCCAGACCTCGGAAGTGGTTGAATCGGTTGTGTTTTTCGCCTTGCGAAAGCGGACGATGGCGAACGGGCCGAGGGCGACGAAGTCGTCGTTGTCGCGGCGGATGTAGCGCTCGAAAAGGTGGCGAAAACGGGGGCCAAGTGAGGCGGGAAATGGGCTGTAAGTAGGCGAAAAGACGTCGTCTTCTTCGAATCCATAGGTGACGCGAAGGGTGAGGTTGGGGATGGCGTTGTCGGCGTAGGGGAGTTCGGCCCAGAGGGTTGAAAAGGCGATTGCGCCGAACCAGATGTTGAGGTCGTCTTCGACGAGTCGGGCTTCGCTGAGGGGGCCTTCGGGAAGGGTGACGCGTCCGTCGGTGTCGGGGCGTAACCCGTGGCAACTGTTGAGGAAAATGAGGGGAGCGAGCGACGCGACGAGGGCGAAAATGGAGCGGGCGACGGGACTCGAACCCGCGACCTTCAGCTTGGGAAGCTGACA
>CAZXXB010000004.1:29940-36120 GCA_964644185.1 uncultured Myxococcota bacterium | reverse complement strand
GAGGCTTGGGTCGTCGCCGAGGCCGAGTTTGGTGAGGCGGCGGGCCATGACGTCGGTGCCGAGTTGCAGGGCGTTGAGGGGGTTGCGCACCTCGTGGGCGAGCACGCGGGTGAATGAGCCCAGGGTGGCGAGCTGCTCTTTGCGTTTGACCTCTTGCGTGAGTTCCATACGTTCAACGACTTGACCTACCTGTGCTGCGACCGAGCGGATGAAGCGATGAAAGTCGCTGCCGGCGTCGAGGGTGCGCAGCACGACGAGTTCGCCGCGGGTGGCGCCGGCGATGACGATGGGCTCTCGTGCGAGAATTGGCGTGCGGTGTTTTTCGGATGTGCGCGAGGGGTTGAGTGGGTTGAGTGGGTTGAGTGGGTCGAGGGCGGCGAGCGCCGCGAGGGTCGGGTCGTCTTCGTCGTCGATGGGGCCTTCAGGGCCATAGCAGCGTTGATCGAGGGTGAGCGTGGTGCGGCTGCCCCCTTCGGCGGCGAGTGCGCGCTCGACGCTTGCGGCGGCGGCGATGAGTACGTCGGGTGCGGCGCTGCTCTCGGCGGCGGCGCGGCTGATTTCGTAGAGGCATTCGAGTTCGCGCACACGGGCCGCGAGTCCGGCGTTGAGCTGGTCGCGCTCGGCTTCAAATTTGCGGCGGTCGGTGACGTCGCCGATGAAGCCTTCGAGGGCGATGACTTTTCCGTGTTCGTCGTAGACGGCGCGTCCCTGCTCAAAGACCCATTTTTCGGTGCCGTCGCGCGTCGTGATGCGGTACTCGAAGCGGAAGGGTTTGTGTTCTTCGAGGGCGCGCTGCACCTCGCGCCAGAGGCGGTCGCGGTCTTGCTCGTGCTGGATTTGGGCGAAGGTGAGCGAGCCACCCGGTAAGAAGTCGGCGGGTTCGTAGCCGGTGAGTTCGCGGACGCCGTCGGAGATGAATTCCATCGTCCAGTCGCGGTCGTTGCGGCAGCGATAGGTCATGCCGGGCAGGTTGCTCATGAGGGTCGAGAGGACGCGCTGGCTCTCGCGCAGGGCCTCTTCGACGCGGCGGCGTTCGGTGACGTCGATGATGATTGAGAAGAGCAGTTTGCGGCCCTGGAGGGTGACGCGGCTGGTGTTGACTTCGACGTCGCGCAGTTCGCCCGAGCGCAGTCTGTGGCGGAAGTTGAACTGGTAGGCACCGGCGTCGATGGCGGTGGTGATGCGGTCGCGAATGATGGCTTCGGGTGCCGAGTTGATGCGGGTGAGCGACATGCCGATCATCTCTTCGCGCTGATAGCCGTAGTAGCGGGCGGCGGCAGGGTTGGCGTGGACGATGGTGGCGGTGTCGGGGTCGATGAGCAGCTTCACGGCCTGATTGTCTTCAAACATCTGGCGGTAGCGCTCTTCGCTTTCGCGCAGGGCCTGTTGGGCTTGCAGGCGTGCGCTGATGTCGCGCACGACGAGCTGCGAGGCGTGTTTTCCGCGATAGAGCACGCGCACGCCGACGACCTCGACGTCGGCGATGGAGCCGTCGAGTCGAATGAGTTTTTCTTCGAGGGGTTCAGATTTGATGCCGTGAAGCTGGGTGTCTTGCGCGCGTTTTGCGGCGATGGCGCGGTAGTCGGGGTGGACGAACTGGAAGACGGGCTCACCGACGAGGTCGGCGGGTGAGGCGGCGCCGATGAGGTCTGCACCAGCCTGGTTGACGTAGAGGATGCGCCCTTCGCGGTGGATGAGAATCGCGTCGGGCGAGAGTTCGATGAGGCCACGAAAACGTTCTTCGCTTTCGCGCAGTGCTTCTTCGACACGTTTGCGGGCGGTGACGTCGCGGCTGCCGCCCTCGATGGCGCTTTGAGGTGTGGCGGCGTCGTTGAGTTTGCGAAAGTGGGTCGAGAGCCAGACGGTGCGTCCGGCGGTGGCGGCGGCGCGAAACTCGCAGGTGTCGTGGTTTGCGGTGCCGTCGAGCAGGGCTTGAATGGTCTCTGCCGCCCTCCCACGATCGGCGGGGGCGACGAGGTCGAGGTAGTGTCTGCCGACGAGTTCGGCGGGGTTTCTTCCGAGTAAGTCGTGGGCTGCGTGGTTGGCGAAAACGATGCGTGCGTCGTCGTTGATTTGCCAGATGAAGTCGGGGCTTTGCTCGACGAGGTTCTGGTAGCGTCGGCGTGACGAGTCGAGCTTTTGCCAGAGTTCAGCGTTGGTGACGGCCTGTGTTGCGACGGCGCCGACGGCGAGCAGCAGTTCGATGTGGCGGTCGGTGAGGGCGAGGGGCTTGCGGCTCTCGGCGTAGAGCCACCCTAACACGCGGTCTTTGCAGAGTGGGGCGAGCACGAGGGTGCGCACGCCAGCGCTGCGGTAGCGGATGCGGGCGGCCTCGTCGAGCAGGGTGTCGTTGGCGGCGTCGGTGATGACGAGGGGGATGCGGTCGTAATAGACGCTGCGCCAATGCTGGTAGTCGTCGACGCGTCCGAGTTTGCTGGTCGAGCCGGCGATGAAGCCGTGTTCGGCGTTGTAAGCGTGGGCGGTCGAGACGGTTTTGTAGATTGGGTCGACGCGGGTGATGCTGACGTAGTCGAAGGGGACGACGGCGATGACGGTGTCGAGGACGCGGCGGAAGATGGTCTCTTCGTCGAGGCGGTCGGCGAGCTTTTGCGAGAGCTCGTGCAAGACGCGGTAGAAGTCGTTTTCGCTGAGGGGGTGGCTCATGAGCGACTCCTCTTCACGTGAGGACGAGGAGGGGTGACGAGGGGTGCGAGGGGTGCGGTGTGTGACGGGGTTGTTGCCGCGAGGGTGTCGATGAGGGTGACGAAGGCGGGCCAGCTCGTGACGCGGTGGTCGCTTTTGAAGGTGCGGTTGTAGGGGTGGTCGTAGAGCACGGTGATGCCGGGGAAGGCGTCGATGTGTTCGGGGCTGTCGTCGAGCAAGAGGTCACCGGCGACAAGGTCTTTGCGTTGGGCGGCGATGAGGTGGTGCCGCGGAATCATCGGGAAGTGTTGTTCGAGCCAGCGCGATTTGTCGTGAAGGCCGGTGGGTGAGGCGAGGGGCACGGCGGTGACGACGAAGATTTCGTGTCCGGAATTGACGAGCGATTGGACTCCGTCGATGGCGCCGGGCATGGGTTCGAGGTCGAGAAACCAGTGTGGCTCGTGAAGGTAGTCGAAGATGCGGTGGCCGATTTTGACCCACTGCCAGATGCCCCATGATTTGAGGTCATCTTCGCCGATGGCGTCGTCGTGGTCGCGGTTGTAGGTAGCGAGCCACTTGGCCAAGAGGTTTGCCAGCACGCCATCCATGTCGAGCAAGAGCCGCATGGGGTTAAGGGTATCACACGGGTACGGGGTCGCGCACGCGGTGGAGGAGGAGGTACCCGGCGATGAAGAAGAGGGTGAGGGCGAGGACGGCCTGACGTTGTCCGGCGAGTGCGGAGACGGCGCCGAAGGTGATGGGGCCGAGGATGGTGGAGAAACGTCCGCAGATGGCCATGAAGCCAAAGTATTCGCCCGACTTTCCGGCTGGGGCGAGCTGGGCCATGAAGGTGCGCGAGGCCGATTGCGATGCGCCGATGGCGAGTCCGGCGAGGTTGGCGACGCCCCAGAAGGCTTCGCGTGAGGTGGTGGCCCATGCGGCGATGCAGGTGATGACCCAGAGGATGAGGGTAATCTGAATCGTGCGTTTGCTGCCGATGCGGTCGTTGACGAAGCCGAAGATGATGGCACCGACGAGGGCGGTGACGTTGATGAGAATGAGCAGTTGCATCGACTCTTTGATGGTGAAGCCGAGTGAGCCGGTGGAGTAGATCGAGGCGAACTTGATCACGGTGACGATGCCGTCGTTGTAGAAGAGGTAGGCGAGCAGAAAGAGGCCGGTGTTTTCGCCGCTTGCGAGGGTGCGCGCGGTGCCGTTGAGTTCGCGGATAACGCCGCGCAGGGCAGGTTCGGTCGAAGGTGTTGGGGTTCCGCGGTCTTTGAGGAGGAAGAAGGCGGGGAGTGCGGCGACGAGAAAGAAGGCTGCGATGGTGAGAAAGATGCGGGTTGCGGCGGCTTCACCGTCTGGTTTGAAGGCGTCGCCCGCGCTACCGGCGACGAGCACGAGCGAGAGGAGTCCACCGGCGTAGCCGATGCCCCAGCCGATGCCGCTGATGCGTCCGCGATTTTTCGGGGCGGCGATTTGGGGAAGATAGGCGTCGTATTGGGCGTTGCCTGCTTCAAAGCCGAAGTTTGCGATGGCGAAGAGGGCGGCGCCGAGCAGGATGTCTCCGGGTTTGGCGAGTGAGAGTGCGGCGGTGCCGAAGACGCAGGTGAGGGCGAGGGTGATGAGCAGTGGTTTGCGGCGTGCGGTGCGGTCGGCGAGGGTGCCGAGGAAGGGTGCGAAGAGGGCGACGAGCAGGGCGGAGGCGCTGGTGGTGATGCCCCATGCGAGGTCGGGGTTGATGCCGGTGCCTTCGGCGATGCGTTTGCTGAAGTAGATTGAGTAGAAGGCGGTGACGATGACGGTGGTGAACGACGAGTTGGCGAAGTCGTAGAGGCACCACGCGGCGATCTCTCGTTTTGTGGCGGGGTTTTGCATGGTGGCGTCGATTCGCGTGTGGTTCGTTTTCGCGGGCGGATCGTGCTTGCGGGCGGGTCGTTCTTGCGGGCGGGTCCTGTCGCCTTGATCCCCCGGCTCGCTCCGCAGACGGATCGCCCGGGGGCACCCCCTCCGGCGCCACCCGCCCGGCCCGTCGGAGATCAGCGCCGCCGCATAGTTAGCCGCTTTGCTTTTCAGGCGCCGCGAAGCGCCGCCGCATACTTAGCTGTTTTGCTTTTCAGGCGCCGCGAAGCGCCGCCGCATATTTAAAGAACCCTGGCAGGGGTGACCTGATGGGAAAGGTCGGAACCTCTTGCGAGGTGGGTGCAGATAATGACCGCTTCAGGCTTCTCTCATCTGTCGGACTGGCGGCTCACCGCGTTTCCACGGCAAGACTCGCGGTACGCTCAGGAGAGCATGCTCACCACGATCAGGGAACGCTCCCTGTAACGAACAATGTGGTTCCGCCAATAGACGCCATCTCAAATAACATTCCCTGCCAAGGTTTTTTAATTATGCGGCGACGCTTCGCGACGCCTGACCAGAACCGAAATCTTTTACAGATGCGGCGACGCTTCGCGACGCCTGAATAACCCTCAATTTTTCTCACATGCGGCGACGCTTCGCGACGCCTGACCAGAACCGAAATCTTTTACAGATGCGGCGACGCTTCGCGACGCCTGAATAACCCTCAATTTTTCTCACATGCGGCGACGCTTCGCGACGCCTGAAAGAAACACCGCGCCAGTGGAACCGACGCGGCGGCGAAACGCAAGCCCGTCCGTGCGTTCAGCAGTGGGCACTTCGGCGCGACGCGCCTTCTGTGCTTATTCTTCGGCGCGACGCGCCTTGACATAGCGCGTGAAGCGTCTCACCGTCGCAGAACGATGAGTACAGTTGCAGAAGGTGTGGTTGAGGTAAGCCAGCCGAGTGCGGCGGCGTGGGCCCTGGTGCAATCTCGCGTGACCGAGGCGCTGCGCGCTCCAGCGTATCGCGCCGTCGCGTGGCAGGCGTTGCCGGGACTCGCGGGGGTGGTGCGGCTGCTCGACCAGAAGCGACTTCCACTCAATGAGACGTACGTCGAGTGCCGTGATGTCGAGACGCTCTCGCGCTGCATCGAAGACCTGACGGTGCGCGGTGCGCCAGCGATTGGCATTGCGGCGGCCTACGGCGTGGCGCTCTCGGCGGCTTGCCATCGCGGCTCGGTCGAAGACTATTTTGATAACGTGTTCGCGCGTGATGTGGCGCGGCTGCGGCGAACACGTCCGACGGCGGTGAACCTCTTCTGGGCGCTCGCGCGGATGGAAAAACGCGGGCTGACGCTGCGCGAGATACCCGAGATGGCGGCGGTGCGGGCGCTGTTGCTCGATGAGGCGCGGCGTATCGATGCAGAAGACGAGGCGATGTGTCGCGCGATGGGGCGGCATGGTGCGGCGCTGATGCCCGATGGGGGCGGGGTGCTCACGCATTGCAACGCGGGTGGGCTCGCGACGAGCGCTTACGGCACGGCTGTCTCGGTGATTTTGCATGGGCTCGCGGCGGGCAAACGCTATACCGTGTATGCCGACGAGACGCGGCCATTGTTGCAGGGTGCGCGACTCACGACGTGGGAGCTGCTGCGGGCCGGCGTGACCCCCGTGCTGCTGTGCGACAGCA
>CAZXXB010000004.1:27306-29929 GCA_964644185.1 uncultured Myxococcota bacterium | reverse complement strand
GGTGGCGCAGGGGCGCCTTCAGGCGGTGGTGGTGGGGGCCGACCGCATTTGCGCAAACGGCGACACGGCGAACAAGATTGGCACCTTTGGGCTTGCGATTGTGGCGAAGCACCATGGGGTTCCGGTTTATGTGGCGGCACCGTCGTCGACGATTGATGCAAAGCTCGCGAGTGGGGTCGAGATACCGATTGAGCAGAGGTCTCCGGCAGAGGTGACGACGCTGTATGGCATACCGACGGCACCAGAAGGGGTGCGGGTGTATAATCCGGCGTTTGACGTGACGCCGGCAGAGTTGATCACGGCGATCGTGACCGAGCGCGGGGTGTTTCGTGCGCCGTACTCGTTTGCGGTGCCGCAGGTATCGAACCCCGGCGTGTCGAACCCGTGAATGTCGAACCCTTGCGCGGGTGGCGACTTGACACGGTTCAAGCAGTTCACTATCACTTGAACTTCAAGGCATGCGGCGAGTCGCATGGCTTGTGGTGCGGGACAGGTGCGGATCATTGCGGTCCGCCCCTTGTCACCGGGCGCTGGCTTGCCCATGCTTCAGATCGTGGCTGACGTTCGCAAACCACTCGACGCACTGGACGTCTTTTCGAGCGGCACCGGCATGGAGTCGGTCGAGGCGCTGATGGCGGAGTTGTGTCGCGGCGGCCGCGATGAGCCGATTGGCGCGATCTCGCTTGAACATCTGGCGACCGGTGGCAAGCGTTTGCGCGCGCGACTGGCGTTGGCGGCGGCGGCGGCACTCGACGTCGATTTGCGCGACGCGTCGGGCTGGGCTGCGGCGTGTGAGTTGCTGCACAACGCGACGCTGATACACGACGACCTGCAAGATGGCGACACGACGCGACGCGGGCGCCCCACGGTGTGGGCGGCGCACGGTATGGCGCAGGCGATCAACGCGGGCGACCTGATGCTGTTTTTGCCGACACTCGCGATTGAGCGCATCGCGGTGAGTGAGGCCGTGCGGTATCGGCTCGCGGTATCGCTCGCGCGGCACGCGTGTGAGGTGGTGCGGGGGCAATCGAGCGAGCTTGAGTTGAAGCATCTGTTTGGCACGCGTGAGCTGACGAGTGGGTATGAGCGGTGCATTCGCGGCAAGACGGCGGCGCTGTTCGTGCTTCCGGTCGAGGGTGCGGCGCTGCTTGCGGGGTTTGAGCCGCTCGCGGCGCGCGAGATCGCGTGGGCGTTTGATGATGCGGGGCTGCTGTTTCAGATTCAGGATGACGTGCTTGATCTCTACGGTGACAAGGGTCGCAACGAGACGGGCAGTGATGTGCGCGAGGGCAAGGTGAGTTCGCTTGTGGTCGAGCATCTCGCGCTGCATCCGGAAGATCGTGAGTGGTTGTGGCGGATACTTTCGACGCCGCGCGACGAGACGAGCGATGCCGATGTGGCTGAAGTGATCGTGCGGTTTCGTGAAGGTGGTGCGCTCGACGCGTCGCTTTCGCGGGTGCGTGAGCTTGCGAGGCGCATCGAGGGTCACGATGTGCTCACGCAGCACGAGAACCTGCGGGCGCTTGGCGCGGCGCTCGTCGAGCAGATTGTTGCGCCGATACGGCACTTGCTGGGCTGAGATGCCCGCGAAGAGGAACACGTGATGAAACCGGCAGTGGTGATTGGCTCGGGCTTTGGTGGGCTCGCGGCGGCGGTGCGTTTGCGGGCGATGGGTTACCCGGTGGTGGTGCTTGAGGCGAATGAACAGCCGGGCGGGCGCGCATCGGTGTTTCATCGAGACGGGTTCACGTTCGATGCGGGCCCCACGGTGATTACGGCGCCGTACCTTTTGCACGAGCTGTTCAGCATGGTGGGGCGCGACTCGCGCGACTACTTCGAGCTTGTGCCGGTCGATCCGTTCTATCGAATTTTGTACCACGATGGTTCGAGCTTCGATTACGTTGGCGAAGAAGAGCGCATCGTCGAACAGATCAAGCGCATCAACCCCGACGACGTTGATGGGTATTTTGCCTACGCGAAACACTGCGAGCGCATCTTCGACATTGGGTACACGCAGCTTGCCGATGTTCCATTCGACACGATGGGCGACATGATTCGGGTGATTCCGCAAATGATGCGGCTCGAGAACTATCGCACGGTGTATGGGCTCGTATCGAAGTACATCAAAGACGAGCGTTTGCGGCAGGCGTTTTCGTTTCAGCCTTTGCTGGTGGGTGGGAATCCATTCACGACGACGAGCATCTACGCGCTGATTCACTGGCTTGAGCGCAAGTGGGGGGTGTGGTTCGCGAAGGGGGGCACGACGTCGATTGTGCACGCGCTGGTGCGGCTGATTGAAGACATTGGTGGCGAGGTGCGGATGAACGCGCCGGTGGCCGAGATCGAGGTAAAAGACGGGCAGGCGTGCGGTGTGCGGCTCGAAAATGGCGAGCGCATCGAGGCGTCGATGGTGGTGAGCAACGCCGACCCGACGATGACGTATCGCAAGCTGATCGCGAAGGAACATCGTGGAAAGCACGGCGACTGGCTCGTGGGCGCCACGCGCAACTCGATGAGTCTCATCGTCGGGTATTTTGGCACGAAGGTGCAGTACACCGATGTGGCGCATCACACGATTGTGCTGGGTCCGCGGTACAAGGGACTTCTGCACGACATCTTTGCG
>CAZXXB010000004.1:19439-27285 GCA_964644185.1 uncultured Myxococcota bacterium | reverse complement strand
TTTTCGAAAAAGGTTCTCGCCGACGATTATTCACTCTACGTGCACGCACCGACGCGCACCGATGCGAGCCTTGCTCCAGCGGGGCATGAGGCGTTTTATGTGCTCTCGCCGGTGCCGAACACGAAGAGCGGAATCGACTGGAAGGAGACGGGTCCTGCGTATTACGAGAAGATTCTCGACGGGCTTGAGCAGCGGATGCTTCCGGGTTTGAAGAAGAACCTCGTGACGTCGTTCTACGTTGAGCCTCAGGAGTATTTTGAGAAGCGGTTGCGGTCGGCGGATGGGGCGGCGTTTGGGCCTGAGCCGACGATGATGCAGTCGGCGTACTTCAGGTATCACAACCGGTCGGAAGATGTGGGCGGGCTTTATTTCGTTGGGGCGGGCACGCATCCGGGTGCGGGGGTGCCGGGGGTGTTGTGTACGGCGAAGGTGCTTGACCGCGTGGTGCCGAAGCCCGGCGCGAGTGACGTGTTTGCGATACCGCCTGTCGCGCGCGCAGCGTAGGGGTGGAGAGGGGAGAGGGGTGGCGCGGGAAGAAAAAAAGAAGAGCCCCGAGGGCGTGATGCCATCGGGGCTTTTGCTTAATCAACGATCATCGCAGCAGGTAGAGAGTCTCGATCAGCCGCGATGCTCAGCCGAGCGCGATTCTTAGTCGGGCAACAGCACGGCGGCGGCGATGACGGTGGTCCAGAGGCCGTTGGGGTCGCCCTCTGCCGACTGGGTGATGTTGCGCGTCTCGATGATGAGCTTGCTGGCCTTGTAGACCTTCTCGCGCTCGCTCCAGGCTTTGTCGGCGTCGAACGGAATGTCGAGGGTCGTCGCGAGCATCGTCGCGGCGAGGTCTTCGGCCATGTCTCCGGCGGTCTTCTTGGTGGCGCCGTAGGTGTGAATCTCAGAGAGGTAGCCGTACTTGGTCTTGGCCTCTTCGGAGGGACGGGCAAGGCCAATCGAGGCGGCGATGAGGCGGTTGGGCTCGTTGGTCGACTGGCGCGCCATGACGGTGAACATCACTTCGCCGGGCGAGATCGCCTTTTCGCCGGTGGTCTTGTTGATGATCTTGCAGTCGGGCGGGAAAATCGACGAGACCATGACGAGGTTGAGCTTCTCGATGCCGGCGTCACGCAGAGCCGCTTCGAACGATTCAAGCTCAGCACGGCCCTTGCCAACACCCGTCGTGAAGAACATGCGCTTCGGGATAATCCGCATCAAGGCAACCCCTTCAGGCGATGACGCCTGACCAAATCGAAGGCTGTGAGGCCTTTTCGACTGAATGGTAGACCGGCCCGGCAGCACGAATGCTCACACGACCCGTGTCGAAAACGCGCGACCGATTACGAGAGCATCCCGGCAATGTCAAGAATCGATTGCGAAAGCGCGCCATTTTCACGTTGCGCTAACTGGCGAAAGCGTCGAAGCGGCGCTAAAAGGCGGACAACCCAAATGAGCAGACGCGCGGCAGGGGTCTCGTGCGTGTGTCTGCCACCCTGCGATGTCTGTTGTGATGAAACTGCGCCGGTTTGCGGTTGCTGCTGTTGCGCTGGGTGTTGCGACCGTCGCGTCGTCAGCGTTCGCGCAGGAAGAAGAAAAAAAGGCTGAGCCCGCAGCCGATGAGGTGCCGGTGACCGAAGCCGCGCCCGACAAGCCCGCCGCCGCGGCCGCGCCCGCTGCCGCCGCCGATACGGGCGCGTTGCGTGGTGACACGGCGAACTACGACCTGTCGTCGGAAGTCAAAGACAACCTCGCCAATGCGCGCAACACGTATGGGTGGGAGCTGCTGTTCAAGCTCAACGGCGGTGGCAGCATTCTCAGCAACGCCAACGTCATCGGTACGGTGCCGGGCGAGACGTTTACGTTGCAGGCGAACATCGACTTTTCGACGGTCTATCACCACGGCGCGCACGAGTGGCGCGGTAGCTTTTTCTGGGGTGAGGGATACTTTCGCACGCCGGGTATCGATGCGTGGTTGAAGTCGCAAGACGAGATGCGTCTCGACACGACTTACCTCTATTACGTGGTCGACTGGTTTGGTCCATTCGTCAACGCGCGCATGAATACGCGCGTGTTTCCGACGATTGATGCACGCTCGGGTACGGCGGATTACGTCGTGACGAACGCCGATGGCAGCGTGACGAACCTGACGGCCGATCGCTTCGATCTCGCCGGATTCTGGAGCCCGTTGCAGTTGCGTCAGGCGGTGGGCCTCTTCGCGCGTCCGCTGCGCAAGGTCTACGCGTCGCTCGAATTTCGTGCCGGTGTCGGTATGCAGGAAGTGTTTGCCGATGGGGCGTACGCGATCACGGCGGTGACCGCGGGTGCGACGCCGACGGGCTCGACGGCGACGGTTGCGATCAATGAGTTGAGCAGCTTCAATCAGGCTGGTGGTGACTTCTCACTGGTGTTCTGGGGCTCGACGATGGAAAAGCGAATCACCTACCGCGCCTACGCCGAGACGCTGGTTCCGTTTTGGGATGACACGTACGACAGCGCGACCGACCCGAACAGCCTGCCGTATTACGCGACGTTTGAAGGTGGCGTGGCGGCCGACTTTTTCGTGTTCGAGTGGTTGAAGGCGGGCTATGTGTTTCGCGTCGTGCGTCAGCCGCGGTTGCTCGACGATTTCCAGTTTCAGAATCTCTTGACCATCAGCTTCAACTACACGCTCGCCAAAGACTGGACGACGGTGAAGCCGATCGAAGAGTGATGCTGACTCACGGGTGCGAACGAGTGTACATCGCAAAGTGAGCACGCAGCGGGGTTGCTGCGTGACGGGCGACGGGGGGACCATCGCCGTCTGCCATGCGCGTTACGTTTTCAGCGCGGCCAGCGCCGCAACATGACCGGTGGGAGTTCGCGCCAAAAGGGCACGACCCCGCCGGTCTCGTTTTGTCGAAGCTCGTCTCGGATGATGAGCTGCTCGCGATGTTGACGGCAGAGGGCGACGCCGCGCGTGACGTGATTGCGCGAGCGCGTGACGTGACGCGGGCGCTGCATGGCAACGAGCGCACTTACGTCGTCAACCGCAACGTCAATTACACCGATGCGTGCGAGTATCACTGCACGTTTTGTGGCTTCAAAGAGCGGGTGGGCGACCCGAAGGCGACGCGTTACACGATTTCCGACATTCTCTCGCAGGTGGCTGAGCCGTATGCGCAGGGGGTGAGCGAGGTGTGCGTGACGGGTGGCCTGAGCCCCGAATACACGCTTGAGTTTTATCTGGGGCTGCTCGAAGCGTTGCGTGATCGTTACCCCGAGGCGCACGTGCACGCGTTCTCGCCCGATGAGTTTGACTGGCTCTCGAAGAAATCGGGCAAGCGTGTTGCGTGGCTGATTGAGGCGTTCAAAGAGCGTGGCCTCGGCAGCTCACCCGGCACGGCGGCGGAGATTCTCGATGACGAGATACGGCGCAAGATTTGCCCCGAGAAAGTGACGAGTGATGGTTGGGAGGCGATCATCCGCGCGCTGCATGCGGCCTCGGTTCCGACGACGTCGACGATTTTGCTGGGGCACATCGAGGGGCCGGTCTCGCAGGTGAAGCGTCTGTCGCGGGTGCGGAAGATCGCGCTTGCGACGGGCGGCATCACCGAGTGGGTTCCGTTGCCATTCGTGCCGTACGAGACGCCGTTGCATCGGCGCGTGCACGAGATGCGTGATGCGGCGAAGACCGAGCTTTTTTACGCGGCGTCGCGGCTCTATTTTGCGGGGGTGATAGACCACGTGCAGGTGAGCTGGGTGAAGCTGGGGCCGACGCTGGCGTCGCAGATACTTGAACACTCGGCGGATGACATCGGCGGTACGCTGCTCGAAGAGAACATCACGCGCAAAGCGGGCGGAAGATATGGCGTGGGGCACAGCGAGGGTGAGTTGCACGCGATGATTCGCGAGGCGGGGTGCGTGCCCGCGCGGCGCACGACGCTCTACAATCGTATCTTGGCGTCAGAGCGTATCGCGGGGTGATGGCGCGTCGCGGGGTGAGCGGGCGCGCTTACATGCGCCAGAGGTCGGCGAGGGCAAGCTCGATGGCGTCAAAGGGTTCGGCGCGCACGATGTCGTCGTTCGCGGCAGCGAGCACGCGGGTGTAGAGATCGCCTGTTAAGCGAAACACTTCGAGTACGCGTTCACGCGGGTCAATGAGCCAGACGTGGGTGACGTGCGCGCGGGCGTAGAGATTGATCTTTTGCACGCGGTCGAACTCGACGGTGCCGGGCGAAAGAATCTCGCAGACCCAGTCGGGGGCGAGGGTGAAGTGGGCGACATCTGGGGTTTCTGGCATCCGCTCGCGGCGCCACCCGGCGAGGTCGGGTACGACGATGTTGAGGTCGTTACGGCGCGACGGAAAGTGTAGTTCGGGCTCGAAGAGAATGACCCAGCCGCCGGGGCCGTCGTCGTCGTAGTCGAAGGGTCCGCCGACACGTGAGCCGAGTACGCTCGACGTGCGGGCGTGGCGTGCGGCGGGGCGCGGGTGGGTGTGTAGCGTGCCGTCGATGATCTCGCCGACGAGATGGCGGGGCAACGCGACGAGGTCATCGTAGCTTACGGTGTGTGGGGTTGTGACGATTTCGGCACCCATGATGGGGGCGAGTATGCGATGCGTCGGGGCGGCATCGCAAGCGTGTTCGTCGCTGGGCAAGCTAGATTGGGGCGTCACGCGCGGGGGCCGAAGAGGCTTGTGCCGACGCGAATGTGGGTTGCGCCTTCGGCGATGGCGACCTCGAAGTCGCCCGACATGCCCATTGAGAGCACGGGGGTCGTGGTGTGTAGCGCGCCGCGTGCGAAGAGGCCTTCGGCGAGGCGGCGTAGCTCGGCAAAGTACGGGGCTGCGGCGGTCGGGTCGTCGCTCGGCGGAGGCATCGTCATAAGCCCCATGAGGCGCAGGTTGGGCGTGCGCGAGAGTGCCTCGACGAGGGCGTCGAGGTGCGCTGCGTCGATGCCGCTCTTGGTGAGCTCTTTGCCGACGTTGACCTCGATGAGTACGTCGCAGTGGGTGCCGACGAACGCTGCGCGCGCGTCGAGTTTTTGCGCGAGTTCTTCGCGGTCGAGGGTGTGAATCAGCGCGACCTCACCGACGACGTATTTGACCTTGTTGGTTTGCAGGTGTCCGATGAAGTGAAAGCGTGGCGCGGCGACGGGGGCTGCATTGGGCGCTGCATTGGGCGCAGCGTTGGGAGCGAAGAGGGCTTTGTGGTCGCGCAACTCCTGCGCGTAGTTTTCACCAAAATCGGTGAGTCCGGCCTCGGCGGCGGCGAGGATGCGTTCGGCGGGTTGGGCTTTTGAGGCGCCGATGAGGGTCACCGACGCGGGGTCGCGCCCGGCGCGCAGGGCCGCCCGTTCGATGCGGTCGCGCACACGCAGGTAAAGTTCAGAGACGGTGCCCTTGTTTCGTTCCATCGCGGGGGCTACTCATAGCGCAACCATGAGTGACACCGCCACGTTCCAGGAGATTTCGGTTGAGGTGCGTGAGGGCGGCATTGCCGTCATCGCATTCAACCGGGCCGACAAGCGCAACGCGATGGGCCTTGCAATGGTCGGTGAGGTTTATGCGGCGCTCAACGCGCTCGCTGCCCGCGACGACGTGCGGGTGTTGATCTTCACCGGCGCGCGCGACCCCGCGAGCGGCAAGATGTTTTTTGTCGCTGGCGCCGACATCGCCGAGATGCGCGAACGAACGAGCGAAGATGCGCTGCGGCGTATCAACGGCGGGCTGTTTCGCGCGATCGAGCAGTTTCACGCGCCGACGATTGCGGCTATCGAGGGTTATGCGCTCGGCGGCGGTTGCGAGCTTGCGATGGCGTGTGATCTGCGCGTCGCGGGGGCGTCGGCGCGGTTCGGTCAGCCCGAAGTGGGGCTGGGCATATTGCCGGGGGCGGGGGCGACGTATCGACTTCCGCGGCTTGTGGGCATCGGGCGCGCGCGCGAGCTGATTTTTACCGGCAAGCTGATTGATGCGGCAGAGGCGTATCGGATTGGTCTCGTGAATCGCGTCGTCGATGACGGTGCGGCGCTCGATGCGGCGTTTGTGCTCGCCGGTGAGATAGCGGCGAACGCGGCGCTTGCGGTGCGGATGGCGAAGACGGCGGTGAATCTTGGCTACGAGAACTCGACCGATGGGGCGATGGCGCTCGAATCGACGATGCAGGCGGTGCTGTTGGGCGGCCCTGCACGACGGGCGCGGATGACGGCGTTTCTCGAAAAGAAAGCGAAGAAGGTCAACTGATGGGCGAGAAGATTGCGATTCTCGGTGCGGGGACGATGGGGCACGGCATCGCCTACATCGCGGCGTTGTCGGGCTTTGAGACGGTGCTGTTTGACGTGAGTGGCGAGGCGCTTGCGCGCGGGGCCGCGACCGTGCGCGCGACGCTCGAAAAGGGTGTCGCGGCAGGCAAGCTTGCGCGCGACAGGGCCGACGCGGCGATGGCACGCTTTTCGACGACGGAACATCTCGCCGAGGCGGCGGCGGGGGCGCAGCTCGTGGTCGAGGCGGTGCCTGAAAAGATCGATCTCAAAAAGCAGCTCTTTGCCGAGCTCGATGCGCGCTGCGGTGAAGAGGTGCTGCTCGCGTCGAACACCTCGTCGCTTTCGGTGACCGAGATTGCATCTGCGGCGGTGCGGCACCCAGGGCGCGTGCTGGGGATGCATTTTTTCAATCCGCCGTATGCGTTGACGCTGCTTGAGCTGGTGCGTGCCGAACAGACGAGTGAGGCTACGCTTTCGCGTGCGCGTGAGTTGGGTGCCGCGCTGGGTCGCGAGATGATCACGGTGTCGGATACGCCGGGGTTCGCGACGAGTCGGCTGGGGGTCGTGATTGGGCTCGAGGCGATACGGATGGTCGAGCAGGGCGTCGCCTCGCCCGAAGACATCGATAAGGGGATGGTGCTTGGCTACAAATACCCGATTGGTCCGCTGCGGTTGACCGACCTCGTGGGGCTCGACGTGCGGCTTGCGATTGCCGAGCACCTGCATCGCGAGTTGGGGGGCGAGCAGTTTCGTCCGCCGATGCTGCTAAGGCGCATGGTGCGGGCCGGCAAGCTCGGCAAGAAGAGCGGGCAGGGTTTTTATTCGTGGTGAGGGTGACCGTGTGATGGTGCGTGCGATGTTGAAGGTGCGATGATGAAGGTGCGGTGGCTGAAAACGTTTGGGGCGCTGACGGGCGTCGCGGTGGGTAAGGCGCTTGCGTATGACGGCGCGGGGCGTCTGGCGCTTGCCGCCGATATGCGGGGCGCGATCGATTTTGGTGATGATCCGCTGGTGAGCTTTGGGGCCGATGCGGCGTGTCTGGCGGTGTTCGACGTTGCGACGGGTGAGGCGCTGTTTAGCCGCGTGTTGACGTCGCATGGCACGGGGGCCGTGGGCGATGCGTCGGCTTCGGTTGTGGGGTTTGGCGAAGATGGCGCGGTGACGATTGTCGGGCGCGCGGCGGCAGCGCCCGTGTGGCAGGCGCGCGGTGCGACGACGCACGCGGTCGCGACGAATGAGGTGGCGCTTCCCGCGCCGTTAGAACAGGCCGCAGCGCGCGTCAAAAGTCTGTTTGCGACGACGTTCTCGCGTGATGGGGCGTGCGTGGCGGCGTCGCGGGTGAGTGAAGCGGCGCGCAACGAATCGCTGGCCGAGCCGGTCGCCGATGCGCTCGACGCGGGGCTTTTCGTCGGGGGGCTGCCCACCGCGGTGCGTGGGTTTTTAGCGCGGCTATCGAGCGACGACACGCTGACGGCGTTTGTGGCTCATACCGACGAGTCGGCGACGGTGGCGGGGTATTTTGTTTCCGAAAATCTCGCCGGGCTTGGTGTGGGTGCGAAGGGGGCGGTCGATCTCTTTGTAGCAGGGCTCACGGCGACGGGGGAGGTGGTGGGGC
>CAZXXB010000004.1:13124-19429 GCA_964644185.1 uncultured Myxococcota bacterium | reverse complement strand
TTTGAGGTCCTGTGGCACGCGACGCTTGGCGGTGTCGAGGCGTGGACGCACGCACACGCGCTCGCTGTGCTCGACGATGGGCGGGTGCTCGTGGGGGGCAAGTTTGAGGGCGAGCTTTCGGTCGGTGGTATGGGGCGCGATGTGGCGTCACAGGGGCAGACCGACGGGTTGCTTGCGCTTTTTGACGGCGAGGGCGGCGGGCTCATCGCGGTCGAGACGTTTGGTGGTGTCAATCACGACGCGGTGCTGGCGATGGCGCGCGTGGGTGCAAACGCGGTGGCGCTGACGGGCAGTTTTGCCGGAGAGGTGGCTTTTTTTGCAGGCGATGACAACTCCGCGGAGAACGACAACCCAAACGACAACCCAAACGACAACCCAAACGGAATCAACGGAAACCCAAAAGACAAAGGGGCCAACGCGACCATCGCGAGCGACGGCTACGCTGACCTGTTTATTGGGGTCGTCGAAGTGCTGTGAGCGTGCTCGGCGGTCGAAACGACGTCGCGCTTTTCGAGCAACGGGTGCGACGGTGCCGAGTATATGGCGACGAGTTAGATCGCGATGCCGGTGCGGCGCGCGAACTCTTCAAGGCCAATCTTGTCGAGGGTGCGAATGGCGCTGGTCGAGAGGCGCAGGCGCAGCCAGGTGCCGCGCTTCGCGTTCCAGATGCGCTTGAACTGCAGATTGGGCTCTTGCCGCATGAGGGTCTTGCGGTTCGAGTGCGAGATGTTGTGACCCACGAGCGGCTTCTTGCCGGTGAGAATGCACTTTTTCATCGTAAAGCCTCCACACAAACGCGCCGCTCGTGGCGCGGGGGCGACGCTATTAGACGAATCGGGGGCGGCGGTCAAGACTCTGCGTGAAAGCAATGAGGTTGCGCGGTTGAATGCGGCCCCTTCATCTGCTATTCACGCGCGCCCTTCACGGACCGCCAGTCTGGCGTGCCGCATGGTTGTGTTTTCGCCAAGCCTCGTGTGATGCGGGGCGGTGAGTCTGGTGGATTTTACCAGACGACAGGTTGTGTATCGTGAACGTCACGTTTTTTGAACTCGCGCGCGACGCGGCGCAGGTGGCGGTTTCGCAGGCTCCGCAAGGTGGAATCGCGCTTGCGTTGCAGCAGGTTGTCCCGTTTCTGCTGCTCTTCGCGATCATCTACTTCATGCTCTTGCGTCCGCAGGCCAAGCAGCGTCGTGAGCTTGAGAACATGCTGGCGGCATTGAAGTCGGGCGATGAAGTGATTACGGCGGGTGGGCTTGTGGGTACGATTGTGGAAGTGAAGGGCGACGAGTTGAAGCTCGAAATTGCGCCCAAAGTGAATGTCAAAGTGATGAAGCAGAACGTTACCGCTCTTTACAGGCCCGGTCCGATACCGATGCCGACGCCAAAAGCCTGAGTGGGCTTGAGGGGCAATCGAGCGATGGACGTGCAAACCGTGAGAAGCCGCGTCACGCGGCAGGGGAGTCACGCATGAGCAGCGGATGGTGGTCGCGACTGGCCCTTGTGGTCGCGGTGCTGGTGTGGGGGGCGGTTTCGCTTATCCCCGCGGTCGCCAATTGGGAAGAGGGTGCGTGCCCCGGGTGGTACCCGGCGAGCATGTGCAGCCGCATCAGCCTGGGTCTCGACCTTCAGGGTGGCGTGCACCTCGTGCTTGGCATCGACATCGACGGCGCGATCAAAGACAAGGTCGAGGTGCTGGGTCAGTCGATGGCGCGCGACTTTGGCGACAAAGAAGAAGGCAAGCAGGTGACGGTGGCGACGCTGCCGGGTCGCGATTACGGGCTTAGCCTGACGTTCGCGAGCGAGGGCGACCGTGAGGCGTTCGAGACGAGCGTTCTGACGCAGTATCCGAATTTTCAGACGGTCTCTTCGTCGGGCTCGCTGATCGAAGTCGATTTGCGCCCCGAATACGTGAGCGACCTCGACCGCTCGATTCAGGAGCAGACGATTAAGACGCTTGAGAATCGCGTCAACGAGTTTGGCGTGAAAGAGAGCTCGATCTCGAAGTGGGGCGAGGGACGCATTCTCGTCGAGCTGCCGGGTGTGAAGAACGACCCGAAAGAGGTTGAGCGCCGGTTTGGCAAGGCGGCGCGGCTGGAGTTCAAGATCGTTGATGACGCGGCGACGTTTCTCGCGAGCCAGGCGGCGAACCTTCCGGCTGGGGTGACGGTCAAATACGAGGGCGGTTCACCGTATCTCGAAAGTGCCGACCGAACCCTGCTCGAAGGGGTGCTTGCCAATCGCGAGTCGCTGGGCGTGCCCGAGAACCTCGAAGTGCTGGTAGGCGACGGTGGCAGCGAACGCGACGTGAAGCTTTATCGCACCTACACGCTCGAAAAGACGGTGCTGTTGACGGGCGACTCGATTGCCGATGCGGGCGTTGCGCAAGACCCGCAGAATGGACGTCCGTACGTGACGGTTGTGTTCGACAACACGGGCGCGCGGACGTTTGCCGACCTTACCGAGCGCAACACGAAGCGCCGGATGGCGATTGTGCTCGACGATTTCGTGAGCTCGGCGCCGGTCATTCAAGAGCGCATCGGCGGTGGTCGAGCGTCGATCACGCTGGGTTCGCTGACGGGGTTTGATGAGTTGCTGCGTGACGCGCAAGAGCTTGCGGCGGTGTTGCGGGCGGGTGCGCTTCCGGCTGATGTCGAGATTCTGTTTCGCCGCGAAGTGGGTGCGTCGCTCGGTCAGGATTTGA
Organism: uncultured Myxococcota bacterium; assembly: GCA_964644185.1. Taxonomy (GTDB): domain Bacteria; phylum Myxococcota; class JAJVIH01; order JAJVIH01; family CAZXXB01; genus CAZXXB01. The sequence continues at coordinate 16,728 of CAZXXB010000004.1, read as the reverse complement.
TTGAGTCGGGCATGCGCTCGATCATCATTGGCGCGGCGCTCGTGCTGTTGACGATGGCGGTTTATTACGGTCTCGCGGGACTTTTCGCCGACATCGCGGTGTTGATGAACCTTGTGATGATTCTGGCGCTGATGGCGGCGTTTGGCGCGACGTTGACGTTGCCCGGCATGGCGGGTCTCGTGTTGACGCTCGGTATGGCGGTCGATGCGAACGTGATCATCAACGAGCGTATCCGCGATGAGTTGCGCGCGGGCAAGACGGTGCGCGCGGCGGTGACGGCGGGGTACGACAAAGCGTTTTCGGCGATTTTTGACTCGAACCTGACGACGGTGATCGCGGGCGTGATTCTTTACCAGTTTGGTACGGGTCCGGTGCGCGGTTTCGCGGTGACGCTTTCGATCGGCGTGATGTGCTCGATGTTCACGGCGATTGTGGTGACGCGTCTGTTGAGCGACCTCATGGTCGATGGATTCAAGGTCAAGAAGTTCTCGGTCTAAACCTTCACGCAGCCGGCGCTTCACCCCGGCGGGCCCCGCAGCTTCGGAGCAATCATGGGACTCACACTGATCAAGCCAGATACGCGTTTTGACTTCGTGGCATACATGCGCACCGCCGGAATGATCTCGGCGGTGATGTTCGCGATGTACTACGGCCGCAAGGAAGTGACGTCGCGCTCGTGATTTTGCTCGTGCGCGGCTTCAACTATGGCATCGACTTTCAGGGCGGCACCGAGCTGAACCTCGCGTTTTCGAAGCCGGTCGAGACGTCGGCGCTGCGCGATACCGTGACCGCGATGGGGTACGAAAAGTCGGTGATCGTGAGCCTCGACGGCAGCGCGAAGCTGCAATACCTCGTGCGCGTCGACAAGTTTGCGGCGCTCGACGAGACGGCGTTGCAGAGCCTGAAAGACAAGCTCACCGCGACCTTTGGCAACAAGCTCACGCGCATCGAGGCCGATGACGAGAGCGGCAGCCGCATCACGCTGAAGTTCAGCGAGTCGGTTGATGCCGAGTCGGTGAAGGCGGCGTTTGTCGCCGAGGGTCAGGCCAACGTCGATGTGACGCGGTCGGGTAAGCCCGAAGACAACGCCTACAACGTGGCGCTCGAGACGTTTTCGACGAAGTTCGTCGCGGCGCTCGCCGAGAAGCTCGCCGATGACAAGATCGAGGTGCGCGGCGTTGAGTCGGTCGGCTCGCAGGTGGGTGAGCAGCTTCGCACGAACGGATTTTTCGCCGTGCTCGCGGCGATGATCGGCATCGTGATCTACCTCGCGTTTCGCTTCGACATGCGGTTTGCGCCCGGCGCACTCGTGGCGCTGTTGCACGCCGCGGTGCTTCCGCTCGGTATCTACTCGCTCTTCGGCATCGAGTTTAACCTCACGTCGGTGGCGGCGGTGCTGACGATTGTCGGCTATTCGGTCAACGACACGATCGTCGTCTACGACCGCATTCGCGAAAACATGGAGGCTTTCCCTGATACGGCGCTGCCTTCGGTCATCAACACGTCGGTCAATGAGACGCTGTCGCGCACGTTGCTGACGGGTGTGTCGGTGTTGCTCGTGACGGGCACGATCATGCTCTTTGGTGGCGCGACGCTGTTTGGGTTTGGGCTTTTGCTGACGCTCGGCATTGCGCTCGGGTCGTATTCGTCGGTGTTCGTCGCGTCGCCGTTCATTCTGATTCTGCAAGAAAAGCTGGGCGTGATGAAAGACGCCGGCAAGCCCGTCGCGAAGCCGAAAAATGTGCGTGATGACGGCGCGGTGGTGTGACCCGCCTGCCCGCTGAGACGCCCTGCTTGATGAGACACCCTGCTCGATGAGACACCCTGCTCGATGAGGCAGGGGAAGTGTGACGCAAGAAATGCGTGGGGCTCCACCCGGCCGTCGCCAATTCGGGGGAGCCCGCAATAAAGAAGGGGTCTGGCAGGTTGTCTTTCGACTTCAGGCGGGAACTGGGAAAAGGCGGGATGGCGACATGGCGGAGGGGAACTCAGTAACCGACGTCGAGGTAGCCGCCGCAAGATCGCGGGTCAGCTCGCGCACAACGTCGCTTGCTTCTTCAATCTGGTGCGCGTCGAGCACACCACGGTAGCGGGCGCGGATGCGTCCGCGCGGGTCGATGATGGCGAGGTTCGACCGCTCGGGGTCAAACCCCATCGCCCGCGCAAAGGTAGTATCCCAATCGGCGTGAACGGTGACACCCTCGACGCGCGAGGCTTCGGTGAGGGCGCGACGCACGAACGGGCGCGCCATCGTTGGGGCCTCGGCAACGTTGGCGACGACAAGCACGGCGTTGAGGGCGGTGAAGTCGGGCCCGGCGGCGAGCAGGCGCAGGCGGCCCACGGCGACGGCGTTTGAGCCTCTTGTGGCGCGGCTCTCGTACCACACTTGCGTGACGCGACCGATGAGGCGCCCCTCGGTGATGAGGTTGCGAGACGGGTCTTCGACCGAAAAACGGGCCTGCTCGACGGTGGCGAGAATGCCGCCCTCGGCGGGTGCTTCGACGCTAAAGTTGTTGCGGTAACTCGTCATGGCTTGTCGGTCTGCTCTGCTTCTCGTTTGCGACTGCGATGCTCTTTTTGGGGCCGGATCGCTTTCTACGCCCCAAGTTCAAGAGTGCTTAAACCACGCGACCCAGCGAAGGTCAAGAGGTTTTGAACTCGAAAGTCCACTTTTCTTCCGCGGCTGACACAAGTAACGTCGTCGCGTGCGAAACCTCGCGAAAAAACTTACGTTTTCGGTGCTCGCGGGGGTGCTGCTCGTGGCGCTCGCGCTGGCGGTGCTCGAAGGTTTTGCGCGACTCGCGGGGGCTGGTGCCACGGGCGCAGTCACCGCTGATGGCTGGTCGCACCTCTACGAGCCCGACCCTGAGATGCTCTACTGGCTGCGCGCTGGCGTCGATTTGATCGACCCGGAGGGGATACGCTGGCGGACGAATCGGTTTGGGTTGCGCGGCGAAGAGACGTCTGAAGACAAGCCTGGTGCCACGCTGCGGGTGTTGTCGGTAGGTGAGTCGAGCGCGTTTGGGCTGCACGTGCGCGAAGAAGAGGCGTACCCGGCGGTGCTTCAAACGTTGCTCGCAAGACGGCTGCGCACGCTGAAGCCCGAGGTGCTCAACGCCGGGTGTCCATCGGCAACCTCGACGATGGGGGCGCAGTTTTTGAAGAAGCGGGGGCTCGCGCTGCACCCCGACGTGGTGCTGGCGTACTTTTACATCAACGATCATCAGGGGGCGGCGGAGCTGCACAACGAGGCGATGCAGCTCGTGGCGCGCAACGTGGCGGGGTTCGGTGGCGGTGCGACCGACCACGAGCTTTCGCAGCGCAGACGACAGTTCGCGTGGCTCTTGCCGTGGCTTGAGGCGAGCGCATTCTACCGGCTCTATCGCGGTTTTCTGCTGGGGTTTGCGGTCTCGGCGTCTGCAGCTTCGCCCTCACCGCCATCGTCACAGCTCCCGTCGTCGTCGCCGGCAGCTCGGGGTGTCGAACGTGGCGTGGAAACTGACGGCGAGAAAACTCGGGTGTTGCGCGCGCCGTATGAAGACCAGCTACGTAACTACCGGTTGATGGCGTCGCTCGCGCACAGCCACGGGGCGCGCATGGTGTT
>CAZXXB010000004.1:3433-13100 GCA_964644185.1 uncultured Myxococcota bacterium | reverse complement strand
CACGGGCGGGCGAGGCAAAGGCGTTTGGCAAAGCGATGCGCGTCGTCGCGGCGGAATACAGGACGAGCGTGGTCGATGCGGGCGCGGCGGTCGAGCGCTATGTGCTGGCGCGGCAAAAAGAAGACCCGACATTTGAGCGCGCGCGGCTCTTCGTCAACGACGCGCACCCCAACGCCGAAGGGCACAGGGTCATCGCCGAAGCGATTTTTGAAGTGCTCGACAACGAAGTGTTGCCGAAGAACCTGTGATGGTATGGCTCGCGTGACGATTCACGAACCTGCGCGATGAAACGACTTCGCTTTGCCATCTACTCGTTTGTGATTTACGCGGCGGTGTTCGCGGGGCTCGAGTATTGGGCGCGCGAGAACTTTCACCAACGTCCGGCGAAGATGGTTGATGACGGGTGGCTCGGCATCACGGCGCCACACCCGCGGTATCTGTTCTGGAACAAGCCGGGCGGGTTCGGCACCGACGTGCAGGGGAATCCGATGCGGGTCAACAGCATCGGGTTGCGGGGGCCAGAGGTGGCGCAAGAGCCGGCGCCGAACACGCTGCGTATCTTGTCGCTTGGCGAGAGCACGAGCTTTGGCGCGACGGTGGCCGAGAGCGAGACGTATTGCGCGCGGGTCGAGGCGATGCTCAACGAGCGGCTGACGACGCGGCGGGCCGAGTGCCTCAACGCGGGGGTTCCGGCTTCGACGTCGTTTCAGGCGGCGCGCTACCTTGAAGATGAAGGGCTTATGCTGAAGCCGAACGTCGTTTTCATCTACTACCTTTTGAACGACCACTCGCCGACGATTGTGACGGGGCCGGTGGTGCAGCAGGCGATCAAGACCAACGTGGCGGGCTTTGGCACGGGGTTGCGCGACAGCGAGCTTGCGGCGCGGCGCGATGCGTTTGGCGGTCTGTTGCAGTTGCTCGACAAGAGCGCGTTTTACCGGTTCATGCGCGGCTACCTGCTCGAAGAGGTACACAGCTTCAAAGAGACGCCGAATGTGATTGCGCCGCGACGGGTCAACGATGACGAGCGTGTTGCCAACCTGACGCGGATGATCGTGGCAAGTCACAAGGCGGGTGCGCGCGTCGTGCTGATTGTTCCGGGCTATCGTGAGTTTGGCAAACGCTATTCGTGGACAACGTGGGGCGACGAGCTGCGCGAGCTTGCGAAAAAATATGAGACGCTGCTGGTCGATGCCGACGCGGCGCTCGATGGGTATGCCGACGCCCACGCGGGCGATGTACCGCCTTTTACGCGCGCATCGCTTTTCAACGATTCGTCGCACCCGAACGCGCTTGGGCATGAGGTGATCGCGGCGGCGATTCGCGATGTGCTCTTCGCGTGGTTGCCCGAGGGGATGTGAGGGCGCATTCGTGCGGTCAAAGCTGGGCTGCGTCGCCGGGCACCTAAGGGCGTTTGCGGGCCTGCATCGGGCGGAAGATCATCAGCAACGCCGGGAGAATCGCGAGCGAGCCAATGACGGCGGTGGCGAGCACCACGTTGGTCAACACGGCGAAGTGGCGCATCGCGATGAAGTTTGAGACCGAGACGACCGAGATGCCGAGAAAGAGAATCGCCGCCGAGAAGATGATCGCGCGTCCGGTGGTGACGAGCGTGGCGTGCAGCGCCTCTTCGTAGCCCTTGCCGTCGTCAAGCTCACTCTGAAAACGGGCCAGCACGTGAATCGAGTTATCGACCGCGATGCCGAGCGCGACCGAGAAGATTACGACCGTCGCGATGCGGATGCTGATGTCGAAGTAGCCCATGAGCCCGAGACCGAAGATGACCGGTACGATGTTGGGTATCATCGAGAGCCCACCAACTTTGAATGATCGCACGAGCAGCATCATCGTGAGCGAGATGAGAATGAAGCTCGACGCAAGCGAGCTACCCATATCCCACACGATGTTGTGCACGCCGCGCGCGCCGATGAAGGCGGGGCCGGTGATCGTCGCTTTGACGCCGTCTGGAAAGGCGTCGACGAGTGGCTGCACGCCGTCGAGAATGCGGAAGAAGTCGACGGTGCCCGTGTCTTTTTTCATGATCGCGATGCGGGCTTCGTTGTAGTCGGCGTTGACGAGGTCGCGCAGTTGCGTCGTGTCGCTCACCGACGACTCGTAGAGCAGCATGTATTGCGAGACGGCCTCTCGCGTCGCGGGTATCGCGCGCATCGAGTTGGTGGCCGAGTCTTCTTCGATGAACATCGCGCGGTTCATCTCTTTGACGAGGTCGGCCATCGAGTAGCTGACGGTGATCGTCTGCTTTTCTTCTTCGAGGCGCGATTGCAGGGTATCCATCGCCTTCAACACTGCGGGGTTTTTGATGCAGTCGACCTCTTGGCACTGGACGATGACGTCGAACGGCAAGACACCGGCGAGCTTTTCTTCGGCGAAGTGGGTCGCCTGTTGAATCGGGTGGTTGGGGTCGATCTCTTCGTTGAGACGTGACTCGACCTTGAGGCGCGTGGCGCCGGTCACGCCGAGAATGACGAGAAAGGCCCCGCCGATGAGCATTGCGTAGGGGCGTGCGATGACGAGGTCGGCCATCTTGTGAAGCTGCGCGTCGAGCCAGTAGGCGTGCTTTGCCTCTTCTTTGACCTGCTTTACTGGAAACTTCGGCAGGTGGATGAGCAGGGCGGGGATGAGCATGATCGACGAGACGTAGGCCATCATGATGCCGAAGCTGGCGTAGAGACCCATGCGTTTGATCATGTCCATCGAGGCGGTCTCGAGCGAGAGAAAGCCGATGGCGGTGGTGAAGCTCGTGAGAAAGCAGGCGACGCCGAGGTCGGTGAGGGCATGTTCGATGGCAAGATTTTTTTCGACGCCCTTCGCGAGCTCTTCGCGGTAGCGGGCGAGAATGTGAATCGAGTCGCCGATGCCGTAGACGAGAATCAGGGTGAAGACGACGTTGTTGAGAATGTTGACGCGCTCACCGGTGGCGGCCATGAGCCCCACCGTCCAGACCATCGTGACGAAGATGACGGCCATCGGCACGATGACGCCGACGTAGTGGCGAAAGACGAAGGCGAGAATGACGAGCATCATGAGGGCTGCGAGCGGAATGAACGTCATCTGGTCGCCCTGCAGCATCGAGACGATCACCTTTTCGGTGATGGTGACGCCAGCGGCCCAAGCGGCCTTGAGCTCGGGGTGCTCTTTTTGCGTGCGGGCTTGCAGCGCCTCGAACTTTGCGATGAGTGGACGACGGGAGCCTTCGGTTGCGAGCTCTTCGCTGACGCGGGCGACGACGGCAGCGGCCTTGCCGTCGGGCGAGAGGACACGTCCGAGTAAGAGCGGCTGGTCGAGGGCGCGGGCTTTGAGCGCGGCATAAGCGGCGGGTGATGCGGGCAACTCGTCGAAGAGCGGCTCGACCGAAAAGCCGTTGTCGCTGGGGGTGATGACTTCAGCATCGACGAGGCTCTCGACCTCGACGATGTGTTCGAAGGCGGCGATCTCTTTCGTCACCTCTTGCAAGAGCTTGAGCGACGACTCGGTGAAGAGGTCGTCGGGCTCGATGGCGAAGATGATGAGCGAGTCGTTGGTGCGAAACTTCTTTTTGTTTTCGAGGTAGAAATCGAGCGCGGGGTCGTTTGAGACGAAGAGCTGGTCGGGGCTGAAGTCGAAGCCGATTTTCGTCGCGGCAATGCCCCATCCGATGGTGGAGAGAAGCGTCAAGACGAGCACGACGACGCTGTGCCGCATGATGAACTTGAAAAACTTGCGATAGGCGCGGTGAATCGCGCTTTCGCCGGGTGCGCCAGATGCGGTAGGGGGCTGTTGCGTGGCCATGAGGTGCGGGGCTCCATTGTGCCCGAGCAACGTCGAGCGTCAGGCGCGCAGGAAAAGAAGCATGCGAGAGTAGAAGCCGTGGACGAAAAAAACCGTCAAAAAACCGTGCGCCGTTTAGCAGCTTGCGACGCACCGCACAATTGAAGTTTCATCTGTTGAGGGGGCAGGGGCCGTGCGCATCGCAAGTGAACTCGTAAACACGCTGATCGAGCCGTCGCGTGAAGTGCGCCCCGCACGTCGGGTGATGTTGTTGCGCGAGCGCCATCTCGTGCGGACGGCAAAAGGCCGTGGTGCGGCGTGGCTCTCGGTCGAGCGGGTGCGGGCGACCGATACCCGCCACGAGCCCGTCGTGGCGCGGGGCGCGGTGCTGATGATTCACGGGCTCGGGCAGAACCGCTTCAACTTCGAGGTTGAGGGCATCTCGCTGCCGGGTCATCTCGCCGCCGCCGGCTACGACGTGTTTATCGCAGAGCTTCGCGGGCATGGGCGATCGCACGCGACGTCGGGTCACCTTCCGCCGCGAGGGTATGGCGACTATGTGCACGAAGACGCGGTGGCGGCGGTGCGGTTTGCCCATGGGCTTGCGGCGGGGGCTCCGCTGTTTTTGCTGGGGCATTCGCTGGGTGGTGCGATTGTTTACGGGGTGACGCCGCTGTGTCGGGACGAGGTGGCGGGGGTGGTGGCGGTCTCTGGGGTTTACCATCTCGCAAAGCAGCGGGTGTTGCAGGGGGTGACGTCGCGGGCGCCACGGGTCGCGCATACGCTGCGCAGGGGCAAGGGGGCGTATCTGCCGATATGGATGTACGGACGTCTCATGGGGGCGGCGGCGCGGGTGTTTCCGTTAGAAAAAACGGGCGACGTGATACGCAGCTACCACCCCGGCAGCATGAGTGCTTCGGCTGTGCGTGAGCGGTTCAATCACGGATTCGACCGGGTGAGTTTTGGGGTGATGGGCGACATGTGGCGGCTGGCGTCGAGTCATGGGCTGGCTCCGCTTTCGGCGGGTGACCACCTGATCGGTGCCGAAGTTCAAGAGACCTATTGCAGGCGGTTTGCGGCATGTGACGTGCCGTTGCTGGTGATTGCCGCCGACCGTGACCGTCTCGTGCCGCCCGATGCGGCACGTCCGGCGTTTGAAGAGAGCGTTTCGCGCGACAAGACCTATTTTCTCGCCGGGTGGCAGACGGTGGGGGCACACTTCGGGCACCTCGACGTGTTGATTGGGCACGAGGCGCCGCGCGCAATCTGGCCGGTCATCACCCAGTTTCTTCATCAGCGCACGCTTGCCCCACCCACGGCGTCGTTGTAGCGTTTCTCATCATGCGGACACGAATTCTGGTTGGACATGACGGTACGGCGTTCGCGCAGAGCGCCGTTGATTATGCGTGCCTTGTGGCGCGTCACTTCGGTGCGGGCAGCGCGTTGCGCATCGTCCACTACATTCAGCGCGAGATGCCTGCGATGATGCCGCCCACGGTGGGCGATTTTCCACCGGTGGGGACGGTCACGCCCGACGAGGCGGCGGCGCTGGCCGAACGCTGGCACGAGCGGATGCACGAGCTGCTCGGTGAGGCGAAGGGGTTTCTCGAACAGGCGTCGGCGCTGTGTGAGGCCAAGGGGGTCAAGCATGAGCAGCACGTGCGCGTCGCGGGGGGCACGATTGCGGGGCTTGCCGATGCGTTCGTGACCGATGCGCGGCTGGCCGACCTCATCGTGATTGGCAAGGGCTACGAGACGCGCGAGGGGCGCATGAGTGAGCTTGTAGAGAAACTCGCCCCGGCGAGCGTGCGACCGATTTTGCTCGCGCCCGAAGCGTTTGAGGTGCCGCAAGAGGTGATTCTGTTTTACGACGGCGGCCCGCAGGCGGCCCGTGCGCTTCCATTGGCGGCGCAGTGGGGTGTCGTGATGGGGTGGCCGGTGAGTGTCGTGACGGTGATGGGCGACGCCGAGGGGGCCGAGCGCATTCGCAACGAGGCGGTGAACTACCTTGAAGACCACGGCGCGGTGGTGCGCGCGACCCATGTGCCACCGGGCGATGGGGTCGATCACGTGCTCGAAAAGGTGACGCTGGCGCACCCGACGGCGCTCGTCGTGAAGGGGGCCTATGCCGCCCCAACCGTGCTGCGCTGGATTTTTGGCAGTACGACCGCAACCGTCGTGACCCGCACCGACAACCCCGTGCTGCTGGTGGCGTGAGTAGAGAACGTAACAACCCTTCATGACCGTCTATTTCGACATTGGTGAGGCCGCGCCGCATGGCGGTGTGGGCATCGACAACGCGCTTGTCACGATTGGCAATTTCGATGGTGTCCACGCCGGGCATCGTGCGTTGCTGAAGAGCCTCAGAGAGGCCCGTGGAGGGTCCGTCGTCGTCGTCACGTTTGACCCACACCCGGCCGTGGTGCTGGCGCCCGAGCGCGCACCCGAGTCGCTGACGAGTGTGGCGCAAAAGGTCGAGCTGCTGCGTGAAGCCGGGGCCGACGTGGTGGTGATTCAGCCGTTCGACCGAGCGCTTGCGAGCCTCACCGCCGAGCAATTCATCGAGCGCTTTCTGGCGGGGCCGGTTCGTGCTGCTGAGGTGCACGTGGGCTACGACTTTCGCTTTGGCAGAGGGCGCGCCGGTGACTTTGCGACGCTCGAGCGCGAGGGGGCACGGCTTGGCTTTCGCGCGGTGCGAGTCGAGGCGACGACGGTTGACGGCGAGCCCGCCTCTTCGACGCGCATTCGCACGGCGCTCGCGGCGGGTGACGTGGCGCTTTCGGCGCGCCTGTTGGGTCGCGCGCACGAGGTGGCAGGGGTTGTCGTCGAGGGTGATCGGCGTGGTCGTGAGCTTGGCTACCCGACGGCCAATCTCGGCGAGCCTGAGGGGATGCTTCCGGCCAATGGCATTTATGCCTGCCGCGTGCGGGTCGTGAATGCACCGCAGGCACCCGCAGGTCACGTCGAGGCGGTGTTTGACGCGGTGACCAACGTGGGGGTCAACCCGACGTTTGAGGGGGCGCGGGCGCGCCGCGTCGAGCCGTATCTGCTCGACTTTTCGGGCGACCTTTACGGTCGGCGTATCGAGGTGGCGTTTGTCGCGCGGGTGCGCGACGAATTGCGCTTTACGAGTGTCGAGGCGCTCAAAGAGCAGATTGCCGACGATGTGCGGGTGGGGCGCGCGCTGCTTGATGCCCATCGCACGCTGGCGCGGTTCTAGTCTGCCGGGTCGCAGAGGGCTCGCCCGGATGCTCGCATGATTCGCCGTAAAGCACGCACGACGACGATTGCGAAAAGAGCCCCGCGCACGGCATAACGTGTCGCATGATTCGACTGACGATGGTGGCCGGTGCCGCGGCGTGTGGTGCCGATGGAAAAAGTGACCCGACGCTGCCGGGGGTGTTTTCGTTTTCGCGCGATGTTGTGGCGCTTGGCCGTGCCACGGGCAACGACCTGTGCATCGACGATCCGCGCGTGTCGAGCGTGCATGGGCGCGTGGTGCGGCGGGGCAACGTCGTCGTCTTTGAAGACCTCTTTTCGACCAATGGCAGCCTCATTGAGCGCGCGGGTGAGCGCCTGCCGGTGACGCCGGGTGAGGCGGGCGCGTTGCCGTTGCAGGCTGGCGACCTGATTTTGCTCGGCGATGCCGAGACTCCAGTCGTGTTGCGCTTTGAAGCGGGGGCGGTCGGCAACCTCAACGAGACCGAGCCGACGCGGCGTGCGAGCACGATTGTGGCGCGGCAGAGCGTGCTCGACCCGCTGATGCAGGAGGCCGCAATCTCGCGCGAAGCCCCGATGCGGGCGTTGCTTGCGCTGGTGCGCGAGACCGCGGCCGATGCGGGCAATCGCGAGGCGCTCTTGCGGCGGTTTGCCGTGCGCTGCCTCGCGCTGTTTACCGGCGCCGACCGGGTGCAGATTTGCCGCGTCGAAGACGGTGCCGAATTCGGCGACGGAAAGACCGGCGACGGAAAGAACAATGGCTACGCCGTCGTCTGCGATGCATTGCGTGAGGCGGCGAGTGACGGCGCGCTCGACTCGTCGGTGTCGGGTGGTGAGGCGGTGGCGCGCTCGATGATCGCAGAGGCGTGCGCGCGCGACGAGGCGGTGCTGTTCGCCAACGTGCGCGAAGCCCCGCCGAGCGTAAGCGCGTTCGAGTCGGGGGCAGGGTCGGCTATCTGTGCGCCCATTTTGACCGCCGAAGAGGGTAAGGCTCCGCGCACGCTGGGTGCGCTCGTGATTGCGTCGCGCCACGGCACGGGGCTCGTGGCGAACGACTTACATGCGGCGGCGCTGGCGGCTCATGCGCTGGCGCTGGCATGGGCGCGAGCCGATGCGCTCGCCGCGCTGTCGCGGGCCAACGAACGACTCGAAACGCAAAATCGTTACCTCGTCAAAAAGGTCGAGGCGGCGGTCGATGTGGGGCTCGTGGGTGAGTCTGAGCCGATGCGCCGGCTGAAGGCGCGCATCGCACAGGTGGCGCAAAGCGACGCGGGGGTGCTGATACTGGGCGAGACCGGCAGCGGCAAAGAGGTGGTGGCGCGAGCGATTCACGCGGCGTCGCGTCGGGCAGACGGCGTGTTCGTGCCGGTCAACTGCGCGGCGATACCCGATACGCTGCTCGAGAGTCAGCTTTTTGGTCACGCAAAGGGGGCGTTCACCGGGGCCACGGCCAACCATCGCGGGCTGTTTCTCGTCGCCGACGGCGGCACGCTATTGCTCGACGAGATTGGCGACATGCCGCGCGAGTTGCAGGCGAAGCTGTTGCGCGTGCTCGAAACCCGCGAGGTGTGGCCGCTTGGCGCGACGAAGGCGACGCCCGTCGATGTGCGGGTGCTGGCGGCGACACACCGCGACCTGAAGGTCGAGATGGCCGCCGGACGTTTTCGCGAAGACCTGTTCTATCGGCTCAACGTCGTGTCGGTGACGGTGCCCGCGTTGCGCGAACGTCCGGACGACCTGCCGCTTCTTGCGACGTATCTGTTGAAGAAGCTGCATCAGCGAACGGGGCGGGGTCCGACGCGGCTTAGCGCTGAGGCACTGGCAAAGATGGCGGCCTACGGTTGGCCCGGCAACGTGCGCGAGCTGGTCAACGAGATTGAGCGGGCGGCAATTTTTGCTGGCGAGAACGATGTCGTCGAGGCCGACGTGCTGTCGGATCATATCGCGCTTCCGGCGCCTGGCGGCGATGAGGGGAGCGACGACGAGGTGCTGGGCACGGCGATGGGTGGCGTTGCAGACGGTGATGTGGCGGGTGATGGCGGGCAGCCTGGTGATGTGAGCGGCGGCGAGGCGGCGGGGGCGCACGCCGATGTGACGGCGCAGCTTGAAGAGGGGGTGGCGCTCAAAGACATCATGCGGCGGTTCGAGCGCGAGGTGCTTGTCGAGGCGCTCATGCGTTATGGCAACAACAAGGCGCGCACCGCGCGAGAGCTTGGCATTTCGCGGCAGGCGCTGCTCGTGAAGCTACAACAACTTGGGATAACATCGTGACACGCCTCGCCCCCGCAGCCAGCCTCGCTGCCTTACTCGCGGTGACGTGCTGCGCCTCGTCGTGCGTCACCGAATCGCACCGCAAGTATGACGTGACGGCACCGCAACTCGACGCGACGCGCGAGCCAGTCGATTTTGAGCTGACCTCGTTTGAAAATGAGCCGGTCTTCATCTCGCGCTATCGTGGCAACGTGGTGCTGGTCGATCTCTTCGCGACGTGGTGCCTGCCGTGCATGAAGCTCACGCCCGCCTACGTGCAACTGCATCACCAGTATGCCGACCGGGGCTTTACCGTCATCGGGGTGGGGCTTGACGATCAGGGTCCACGTGTCATCGAGCCTTACATCGAGTACCATCGTGTGCCGTATCCGGTCTTTTTGCCGTCGCTTGCGATGCGCGACGGGGTGAC
>CAZXXB010000004.1:0-3417 GCA_964644185.1 uncultured Myxococcota bacterium | reverse complement strand
GGGCCGCTCACGGCGTTGCCGTTTGCCGTGCTGCTCGACCGCAAAGGGCGCATCGTCGCAAGTTTCGCGGGTGCCGGAGACGACGAGTTTGCGCGGCTGATGCGGGCGGTAGAGAAGGCGGTTCGCGATGGAATGTGATGCGCCGCACAGGTTGCGACCCCGCGCGCAGTAGACTACAAAAGAGCGTGTCGCCCCCCGGAGGTTTCGCTAGCGGGTCACCGTGCAGCATGTACACTGACGGTAGGTAAATCTTTTGAACCAACACGCACATCCTGACGCGTCTGCGGCGTCGCGCGAACGTGAGAGCGAACGCCACGATGGCGAACGGCGCGACGACGCGCATGGCGAGCGTCGGCGTGGTGAGCACCGTGGTGAGCACCGTGGTGAACATCGCGGCGAGCGCCGTCGACGTCGCAGTCGCCGCGACGATGAGCGGCTGAGTCATCTGCGCGAGAACCTCTTCTACGTGCCGGTCGCGCTCGTTGTGCTGTGTCCGCTGATGTACGGCGTCGTGCACAATTTCGCGTTGATGTTCGTCGAGGTGCTTGTCGGCGCAACGATGATCGGGCTTGCGCTCACCGCCCGCGACGAGCGGATGCGGGTGTCGGGGGTCTTCTGGCTTCTGTTTGCCGGCATTTTCGTGACGCTCGCGCAGGTGATTCCGCTACCGCAAAGCGTGCTGAAGGTGGTGAGCCCGACGATCGTCGAGTGGTACGACTACACGCTCGGCAACGTGGGTCTGTATGACGAGACGACGTGGCGTCCGCTGACGGCATCGGCACCCGGCACGTGGCGTGCGCTGGGTATTGCGGCTATCGCAGCGTCTGCGTTTCTTATGTACTCGCACATGTTCGCGCGGCGGATACACGGGCGGTTGCCACTCTATCTGCTGCTCGGTTTTGGGGCGCTGAGTTTTCTTATCGGACTCGTGCAGTCGGTGTTTCACGTCAATGCGGTGCTGGGGGTGGTCTCGGCGGTGCAGCCAGAGGGTGGGGCGCTGACGGCGACGTTCGTCAACCCGAACCACCAGGGCGGGTTTTTTGGCATGGCGGGGTTCACCGCGCTCGGGCTGTTCTTGTCGCGGATGTACTCGACGCGGGTGCGAATGCTGTTTCTGGTGGCGGCGGTGGCGTGTTTTCTGGGGCAGTTTCTCAGCTTTTCACGCGCGGCGATTTCGCTGTTTTTGCCGATGGTGCTGCTGTTCTTCGTGCTGCGGTTGCGGCGCGACGGGCGCGCGGCGAGCGCGAGCCTTCTCGGTGGCGCGGTGGCTGGCGTCGTCGCCGCGGTTGGGCTCGCTGGCTACCTCGCCTACGCAACGATCAAGCGCGAGATTGAGACGCTCAACGTCGATACGCCGTGGCAGGGTGAGTTCAAGGTGGGGCTGTGGGGCGATGCGCTCAACGCGATCAAAGACTCTCCGTGGGTTGGTTTCGGGCGTGGCGCGTACCACGCGATGTTTTCGCGCTATGCCTCGGTTGCAACGTTTGAGACGGTGGCGTTCGTTGAGAACGAGCCGTTGCAGGTGCTCGTCGATTGGGGGCTGCCATTCGGGCTTTTGTTTTTGCTTGGCTTCGCGGGGGTGTTTTTCGTAGCGGCGTGGCGCGGTGCGCGTGACGGTGCGGCAGCGGGCGCTGCGACGGCGTTCACCTACATCGCGCTGCAAAACGTGGCCGACTTCAACCTTGAGTTTCCAGGCACGATGGTGCCAGCGCTGATGCTGCTGGCGTTTGTCGTCGATGAGCACGGGCAGCCGTCGGTGTTACCGACGCGCGTACCCAATTTCGTCGTGGGACTGCTCGGCGTGATGTGCATCGTCGGGGCGGTGGCGACGTTTGTCGTGCGTCCGATGCAGCTCGAGAATACGCGCCCAAAGGTCGAGGCGTATGCCAACGACGATCGACGGACGATTGAAGAAGTGCTCGAGGTGGCGAAAGAAGCCGTTCGCGCGAACCCGCTCGATTTCAGCGTCTACACGATGGTGGCCGAGTACGCGTTTTTGCGGCCCGAATACCCGAACCTGCATCGTCGCGCGCTGAACTGGATCAACGCCGCAGTCTACTCGTACCCGCAGCAGTCGCGCATCCACGTGCTGGCGGCGCGCTGGGCGTATTCGAACGGGCGCACCACGCTCGCGATGAGCGAGTACGAGACGGCGTTCAATCTCGGGTCGTACGATCAGGTGCTGAATGACTTGTGGTCGCTCACCCGCTCACCCGAACCAATCGTCGCGATTGCAGGTGGTACGCGCGATGGGGCGATTGCGGCGGCGCAGTTTCTGCGCGCGCGAGAGATGCTCGTCGATGCCGCCGAGGTGTTGACGGCGCTCTTGATCGAGCGACCCGATGACCTCGAAGCGATGAAGCTTCTGGCGCAGACGCAGTGGGGTATCGGCAACGATGACGAGGTCTTGCGCGTGGCGCGCGCCGCGCTCGCGGTCGATGCGTCGCTGGGCTGGCCCTACGCCGAGATCTTTCGCGTCTACGACAAGCTGGGCCGCGACGCCGAGGCGACGGCGGTGATTGACGAGGGGTTCGCAAAATCGAGCGATATCACCGATCTCGTGGTCTCTCGCGCGACGATTGCGTATCGCGAAAAAGACGTTGCGACGATCGACTCGCTGCTCGACCGCTCGGTGCGCACGCGCAAGGTGCTCTCGCGGCTCTACACGCTCAAGGGGCGGCTATTGGCCGAGCAGGGCAACTTCGATGAGGCGCGCAACGCCTATGACGCCGCGATGACCAACGACCCGGGCAAACCAAAGTATCGCATGGAGCTTGCGAAGATGCTGCTTGGGGCGGGTCGGTTGCGCGGTGCCGAACGTGAGTACGAGCTGGTGCTGGAAAAACATCCCGATCACGTCGAAGCAAAACGGGCACTCGCGCGGTTGCGCGACGAGCTTGACCAGCGGTTGAAGCGCTCTGAGCCCAAGGCACGCCAACACACGGGCAAGCGCGTGCTCGCCGAAGATGCCGCGGAACGCGAGGCCGAAGGTGATGTCGATGCTGCCGACCGTCGTGCCGATGACGGCTTTACGAAAGAGGCGGTCGAAGAGGCGCTGAAAAACAGCCGCGGCGAGAAGGGCGCAAAGGGCTCACGTGGCGCGAAGCGGTCGCGCGACGGAAGTGCCGGTGGGCTGTTTGACGACGCCGACAGTGACCTCATGGAATAGTCGAATCGTCGAGCGCGTTGCGCGGCGCGGGGGCGCACGCTAAAACACCGCCGCATCGCAACGCGCTGACCCATGACACACGCAACCCTCGACTGGTGACTCGCATGCTCCTGACAAACTATTTTTCACGGCTGCTTCACACGCACGACAAAAAGCACACCCGCCTCGCCGCGCTCTTGTGCATCGCGCTCGCCCCCACTGGCCTTGCGGCCCGCGGTGACGACGATGATGACGACGCGACCGGTGAC
>CAZXXB010000003.1:10737-36457 GCA_964644185.1 uncultured Myxococcota bacterium | reverse complement strand
GTTGACGAAGGTGCCGTTGGTGCTGCCGAGGTCTTCGATGACGTAGTTGGCGCCGTCGTGGCTGATGCGCGAGTGGCGGCGGCTCACCATGTCTTCGACGAGCACCATGTCGAGGTCAGAGCCGCGCCCGACGACGATGGGTTTGTCGGGCGAGAGTGGAAATTCTCCGCCGCGGTATTTGCCTGAGATGAACTGCAGCACGTGCCGTGTTCCGTTGCTCACGTTGAATCTCCCGCCTGACTACAAGTCTTGCGCGGATGGTACGCTGACGGGTGCCGGTGCAGGTGCAGGCTCGCCGCGTGTCAGCCGCGCGTACATTTTTGCCGTTGTGTTCGCCGGGTCTTCGGCGAGGACGGTGTCCCAGACTTTTAGCGCCTCGTTGACGCGTCCTTGTGCGTGTAACGTTACGCCGAGTTCGACGCGGGCGCGATGAAATGCCGGATTTTCGACGGCGATTCGGCGCAGGGTCGATTCGGCGCGTGCGTGCTCACCGAGGGCGCGGTAGGAGAGGGCGAGCTTGAGGCGGATGTCGTGAAAATCGGGGCACATGGCGAGGGCGCGCTCGTACTCGACCTGCGCACGTTCGGCGAAGCCCTGGGCGACCCAGACGTCGCCTATCTGCACGTACATGTTGGCGATTTTTCCGCGGACGAAGGGGTCGATGGCGTGGATTTCGTTGTAGGCGCGGGGGCCGGGGTCGCTCGCTCCGGCTGCTTTTGCGCTGACGCGGGCGAGGGCTTTTTCGTAGATTTCACGGGCGCGATCGTATTCGCAGAGTTCGTTGAGGACGATGGCGAGGGCGAGGGCGGCGTCGGTGTAGCCGGCGTTGATGGTGAGGGCCTCTTCAAACCGGGCGATGGCCTCTTGCCGGTCGCCGCGTTGATGGGCGATCACGCCGAGCATGTGGTGGACATCGGCAAAGCGGCGAGAAACCTCAAGTACGGCGCGGAGTTGCGGCTCTGCGCGGGCGTAGTCACCGGCGGCGAAAAAGTCTTTTCCGAGGTCGAGATGCTGCTGGGTGTGCTCGTTCACGGTGAGCTCTCGGCGGGGGTTTCGGGGTCGGTTTGAGGGGTGTTTTTCGGGGCATTTCCCGCGGGATTTTCCGGGGGAGTTTCTGGGGGACTTTCTGGGGCGGTTTCGGGGGAGATTCGGGGCAGTTTTGCGACCTCGTCGAGGCGGCGTCTGGCGCGCGCGACAAGCTCGTCGCCGGGGGCCGCCGCGATGAGCGATTGCAGGGCGGCTTCGGCTTTTTCGGCCTGTTTAAGGGTGACGTAGACATCGGCGAGCTCGAACATCGCCTCGGCACCGATGGTCAGGTCGCCGAACTGCTCGCGGACGATTTCGAAACGTCCGGCGGAGGCTTCGAGTTTGTCGCGGTGGCGATAGAAGCGGGCGACGTAGATCTCGTGTTCGGCGAGCATCGTGCGGCACTCGGCGATTTTGGTTTTGGCGTCGTCGGCGAGGGTGTCTTCGGGGTAGCGACGCAGGTAGGTGCGAAAGCCCGCGATGGCGTTTTTGGTGGGGGTCTGATCGTACTCGTGATCGGGGGGGAAGAGGAAAATGTTGTCGGGGCGGGCTGAGTAGTAGCTGAGCCCCACGCGATAGGCGGCGTAGGCGGCCTTTTCGTGGGTCGGGTGGCGACGGGCGAACTGACGGTATGACGACGCGGCTTCTTCCCAGGTTTGCTCTTCGTACTGGGTGTCGGCGATGCGCAGCTCGGCGAGGGTCGCATATTTGCTTTGCGGATAGCGGTTCATGACCTTGCGAAAGCCCTGAATCGCCTCTTTGTGGTACGAGCCCGCAAGGGCCGACTCGGCCTCTTCAAAGGCGTAACGGGCGCTGCGGGTGTAGTCGCTCTCGCCCGCGACGATGGTGCGTTTGGCGCAGCCCGTGGCGGTGAGAGCGAGAGCCATTGCGAGGGCGAGGGCAGGCGCGAGGTTGAGCAGGCGACCGGGCGCGCGGCGCGCGTTCGGGTATTGGGGCGTAGCGGTGCTCGGCATGTGGTGCATACGGTGTCACTCGGCGCGTGGGCGCAGGGTCGTGTCGCGTTGGCCGCGTGTCGTGTCGCGTCAGCCGCGTCGCGGTTGCGATACATCGCGCAAAGAAGTGAGTCAAACCCGCGCCGAAGGCTTGCTTGAGCAACGTCGTCGTGCATGTTATTCGACAAGTCGTTTCTTGTGATTGAAGTACCGCGAAGAGAGCGGGTTGCGGGCCGTCGCGACCCGATGCGTTTGCGAGTTCACCCACGTGACCGCCGATGATGGCGGCACGGTCAGAAGAGGTCGGTGGGCAATGGCGTTGCGCAACGAAAAGATCGGCAACCATGAATCGGTCAACGGTTTCGGGGCGGCGCGCGTGCGCGTGTCGGCGCTGTCTTCGCTGCGCGCGGCGCTGGCGGCGACGCTGTCGCTTGCGGTGATGCCCGTGAGCGTGATTGCGACGCCGATGACGGCGCAGGCCGAAGAGGCGGGCGACCGGGTGGCGGCGCTGATCGAAAAACTCGAGAGCGCCGAGAGCCTGAAGGTGCGCATCACGGCTTGTATGCTGCTGGGCAACCTCGCCGATGAGCGGGCGGTCGATCCGCTCGTGAAGCTGAGCAACGACCCGGCGTTTGCGCTGCGTGGCGCGGCGGTGGTGGCGCTTGGCCGCGTCGGCAGCCCGAAGGCGATACCGGCGCTGTTTGCGCGGCTGTCGGATAGCGACGGGTTTGTGAAGGCGCAGGCGGCGCGGGCGCTGGCGCAGGTGGCCGAAAAGCCGGCAGCGATTGGGGCGATTTTGAGCTACTACCGGGCGGCGGCACCCGACCAGAAAGCCAAAGCGGTCGAGGTGCTGGCGAACGTGCACAACCCGATGGCGCTGAGCGAAGTCGTGCTCGCCCTCGCCGACGACGACGCGAACCTCGCCAAAGCGGCGGGCGACGCGCTCTTGAAACACGCCGACGAAGAGCTGGTGCCGATTTTGACGACGGCACTCTACACACGCGAGGCGAACGTGCGGGCGCGGGTGATCGATCTCATGAAGGCGCGTCCACACAAGGACTACCTGCCGCCGCTCGCGACGATCGTTGTCAACGACCTGCCGGGGCCCGAGCGTGATGCGGCGCGCAGCGCGCTCGACGCGATGAAAGACCAGATCGATTCGAGCTACTTCGTGTCGCGGGTGACGATTTCGAGCGATGAAAAAGAAAAGGCGCGGGCGATTGCGCTGTTGACGGTGAAGGCCGACGAGCCTGCGATCGTGGGGCTCATCAGCATCGTCGAAAACAACAGCGACGGACTGCTTGCGGGGCGCGCGGCGCAGGGGCTCGCACAACTTGGCGACGGTCGCGCGACGGCGTCGATTCGCACGCGAGCTGGCAAAGAGTCGAACGCGCGGGCGAAGGCGATGCTGCAAAGCGCACTGTCGCGGCTCGAAGCGTCGCGCCGCAAGTGACGCAGTGACGGCGGTCGCCGTGCCGATTGTTGCTGGACTCATTGCTGTTGGGCTGAAGGTTGCAGTGACGGCTGCGGGGGCGGCTGGAAAGGCGCGGCGAGCGGGCGAAGTGGGCGGGCAGGCGAGCCGGTCGAGCAGGGCGATCAGGGAAGGGGCGGGGAAGGGGCAGGGGGTATACTCGCTTCGATACAAGCGTTGAAAAAAATGCGTGTTTTGCGCGCAGCAGCTTTCGGCATGGCGGGTAAGGGTTTGAAATCGCAAGAATTTTTTCGACAATTTGCGTCTGAGGGTGCATCTGACAGGTGATTAACCGTGTGTGACGGCGATGAATGTCGCACCCGTCGTGAATCGCGGGTGCGATGTTGTTTACAAACAGTGGCTTCGTTTGTAGTATCCGACACGGCTGCCGCGATTCTACCTTGAAAGGGGTGGGGCGTTGGCACGCTGGCGTCAGATCGGTTGAGTGAGACGAGCCCGTTGGGGGAGACGAGCCGGTTGCGAGAGCCAGAGTTATGTGCCTGAGAGTTGCGCGCGCAATTACGCGCCGCGCCGATGAGAAGGAGCCCATCCCATGGCAGCAGAAAAGCGTAAGCGTGCGACGAAAAAAGAACTGATCGATCTGACGCCGAAGATTATGGCGTTCGTGAACGAGGGCGGTTCGAAGCTTCAGGCATCGAAGCGTTTTGGCCTTTCGTACGCGACGGTGATGCGGATCGTTGCGAACGCGGACAAGTACATGGCGGGTGGCGCTTCGGCGTCGGCTTCGTCGGGTGGTTCGTCGTCGTCGGCGCGCCTGACTGGCGGCTCAATGTACCTCATCGTGGATCGGACGAATGCGGTTCGCGAGGTGTTCAGCACGGGTGAAGAGGCGCGTGCGTACGTGAAAGGTTTCACGGCGGCGGGTGGCAAGGGCCTCAAGTTGTTGCGCGCCGCCGAGGTTTGAGGCATCACATCGCTAACGTCGTTTCGCGCAGCGCAGGCGTTGCCGGTAGACCGTTGAGGTTGTCTGGTGCCGCGTGTGCCACCCGCACGCGCCTTTCCGAATTGGACGGGTGCCATGCGGGTGACTGCCGCCCCCGCAGGCGCGAATTCAAGGTGTGCGATGCTCGGTGAGCCGCTCGTTCTGTACGAAGAAGAATTCGCGGAGATCACGCGTGCCTGTGGCTGGCTTCAGCAAGCCGCGGGTGCGCGTGCCGTTTTTCTGATCGATCGGAATGGGCAGCTTCTGGCGAGTGCGGGGTCGGTGGGTCACCTTGACGTGACGTCGCTGGCGTCGCTTGCGGCGGGCAACGTGGCGGCGACGAACGCGCTTGCGCAGCTTGTGGGCGAAGAGCATTTTTTTGGTCAGCTTCACGAGGGTCGGACGTTCAACCTCAACCTTTCGGTGGTGGGCGAGCGGATGATTCTGGTGGTGGTGTTTGACCGTCAGACGTCGATTGGTCTTGTGCGGTTGCGCGTGCGGACTGCGACGGATGAGCTGGGTCGGATCTTCGAGCGTGCCCGCGAGCGGGGCGCGAGCGAGGCGTCGGCGTTTCCGCAGATTACGGACGAAGACATCGACAACCTTTTTAACGACTGAATGTTCAACGATTCGAGCGCCCCGGAACTGGGGCCGATGCAGGCGCCGCCATGTCGTTCATCAACTACTCAGCGCGCGAGATCACCTGCAAGCTCGTGTATTACGGGCCGGGCCTCGGGGGTAAGACGACCAATCTTCAGTACATTTACGCGAAGACGCGTCCAGAGGCGCGTGGGAAGATGATTTCTCTTGCGACGGAGGCGGAGCGGACGCTGTTTTTTGATTTTCTTCCATTGGCGCTGGGTGAGATTCGCGGGTTTCGGACGCGGTTTCACCTGTACACGGTGCCGGGTCAGGTGTTTTACGACGCGTCGCGCAAGCTGATTTTGAAGGATGCGGACGGGATTGTGTTCGTGGCGGACAGTCAGATTGACCGGATGGACGCGAACTTTGAGTCGCTCGACAACCTGCAGGTGAATCTTGCGGAGCAGGGGCTTGATATCGAGCGGGTGCCGCTGGTGTTTCAGTACAATAAGCAAGACCTGCCGAGCGTGGCGGCGGTGACGGAGATGTCGGCGAATTTTAATCCGGGTGCGCGGCCTGAGTTTTCGGCGGTTGCGACGACGGGTGTGGGTGTGTTTGAGACGTTGAAGGCGGTGGCGAAGATCGTGCTTCGCGACTTGCAGCAGGGCGGGTGAGGCGCGGCGGAATTCCTGGCTGTGGCGGGGCGTGACGAGCTTGCGCAGAGTCTCTTTCGTGATGATGTGGGCCCCGGTGTGGGGTCGTAAAGTTTCGCCCCCGCAACGATGCGGGCGTGAAACGATGAAATGGTTTGACGCAACGACACTTGCGTCTGGGTGAAAACATGGACACGGCGCAAGGCCACGGTTATAGTTTCGCGAACGGGCAAGACAATTTGACACCGAGAGACAGAAATCGGCTGGGCGAACTCAGCGCAGGTTTTCATCAAGGTGATCAGACCCATCGCGATTGTAAGGAGATTCGGATGATTCGCTCGACGAGACGCTTCGTCCCGGCATGGCTTGCGCTGTGCGTCATGGTGGGCCCTGCTTTGGCATGGGCACAGGAAGAAGGCGGCGGGGAAGCCGCGGCTGAAGCAGCGCCCGCGGAGGAGGCTGCGGCGGCGGGTGAGCCTGCGGCGAAGGCCGAAGAAGAGGCGGGTCCATCGGTCACCGAGCAGTACAAGAGCATTGACTCTGCTGCGGTGGGTGAAGAGGAGCGTCGCAAGCGCGAAGAAGAGGCGCAGATGCAGGCTCACAAGCTGCGGTTGAAGACGCTTGAGCGTCGGGTGGCCGAGTTGAAGGAGCAGGTGTTCAAGTCGAAGGCGCGGTTGTCGTTGTTGGCCGAGACGGTGATTTCGGGTGCGCTGACGGGTGCGAAGGCGGTTGTCTATCACGTGAACGAGATGGGCAGCATGTTCGAGATCAATCAGATCGTGTACTCGCTCGATGGTGCGCCGATATTCAGCAAGACGAAGGAAGACGGGCTTGAGACGGTGGACCGGATCAAGATTTTCGACGCGGCGATGGTTCCGGGTGATCACACGTTGAGTGTTCGGGTTGAGTACGCGGGCAAGAGCGGGGGACTTTTCAACTATGTGGCGGGTTACAAGTGGAACCTGAAGCAGAGCTTCTCGTTTCAGGCGCAGGAGGGGAAGGTCGTGAAGGCCGAGATCGTGGGTTATGAGCGCGGCGGATTGACGACGCAGTTGAAGGATAAGCCGGCGCTGCGTGCCAATATTCAGGTACGCGACACGCTGGATGACGAGTCGGCCGAGTGATTGTTCGCCGTGTGAGCGTGGCCGCGTGGCTGCGTTGTCGGCGTTGAATGTTTGTCAAAGGGGGTTGGCTGTTTCATCCCCCAAGCCCGGTAGGTGATTCGTGCGCACCGCCCAGATTGAACCAGCGGGAATGCGTGAGCCGAGCGAGCGAGGTTTCTCGAAGCGAGAGACCGCGAGCGTGGCGAGCGTATGGACCGTGTTCGTTGCCGCGCTTATGGGTGCGGCAATCTTCGCCTCTCCAGGCGTCGCGGCTGCCCAAGAGGAAGCCGAGGCGGACGTGGAGATGGCGTCTGACAGCAATGCCGTCGTGGCTCACGTCTCTGAGATGGGGCCGGACTACGCGCTGAAGCAGCTGATTTACAAGATTGGTGATCGGGTGGTGTTTGAGAGCCGCGACGCCAATCAGCTTTCGGCCAAAGACATTCAGATATTCAGTGGGGCGATTTCACCTGGGCTGCACGCGTTTTACGTGGAGGCGATCTACGAAGACACGCGCAAGCGCGGGGTGTTTGAAGAGATTTTCGCGTACGCGGACAAGCCGAAGTCGAAGGTGAAGTACAGCGCGAAGATCAATTTTGTTCCGGGGCGGTATGTGGTGATCAACGTGCGCGGCTTCGAGCAGGAGGCCGTGAGTTCGTGGCTTGATAAGCCTGCGCTGACGGCGCGCGCGCGGACGTGCAACGACCCGACGTGCAGCGGTGCGCTGGCGGCGGGTGTGGCGAAGCTGCCTCCATCGGCGAAGCAGGCGTCGACGTCGCTTGCGACGCGCAAGCAGCTTGGTGGCAGCAGCAATCTTGCGATCGTTCACGAGAACCGGCTTGGGGCGGGGTATCGGCTCGCGGCGCTGGGGTATCGGGTCGATGGCAACATGCTGTTGCTCGACAACACGGAAGCGATTCGTCGGTCGGTGGAAGTGCCGATTTATCTGGGTAAGTCACCGGCGGGTAAGCACCTCATCGAAGTTGAAGCGACGTATGAGCGCGTGGGCGAAGATGGTGAGGTGGTTGAGACGCAGGGTGGTGTTTCAGAGACGGTGAAGGCGAAGTGGCAAATTCCGTACACGGCGCCGACGGGTCGGTGGGCGGTGGTGCGCATCGTGAACTCGGAAGATGCGAGCGCGACCGAGTGGAGAGAGCGTCCGACGTTTAAGGGGCAGGCGCGGATTTGCAACAACGCCGAGTGCACCGATGGTGCGGCGGCGGCGGTGACGGTGGCTTCGAGCGGG
Organism: uncultured Myxococcota bacterium; assembly: GCA_964644185.1. GTDB lineage: Bacteria > Myxococcota > JAJVIH01 > JAJVIH01 > CAZXXB01 > CAZXXB01. The sequence goes on along the minus strand of CAZXXB010000003.1, from coordinate 28,480 downwards.
GCCGCGACGACGCAGTATCCGACCCCGGCGGAGCTTGGCGAAGAGGCGTACCTGATCTTGTCGCACGAGAACGAGATGGGGTCGCAGTATGACCTCGACGCGATTGCGTACTCGATCAACGGTGACTCGGTGTTTGAGGCGCGGGGTACCGATGCACGCAAGACGAAGCTGATGACGATTCGCGAGGCGCGGATACCGGCCGGGCAGCACAAGATTGAGACGCAGCTTCGTTATCTGCGCAGCGGCGGGAACTTCTTTGAGCGGATGGTGATGAGCTCGAACACGCCGCCGATTCGACTGACGTGGGGCACGCGGTTGAAGGTTCCGGCGGGTAAATACGCGGTGGTGAAGTTCATCGGGTTTGAGAAGACCGAAGGCAAGCTCGATTGGAAAGACAAGGGTGACGTGCGGGCCGAAGTGCGCATCTGCGACACGCCGACGTGCGAGGGTGTCGATGCGCGCGTGGTGACGCCGACTGGTGCGCCGCCCCCCGCGGCGGTTGCGGCGACGGTGCCTGCCGCGGAGCCGGCGGATGAAGAGATTTCGCCGATCGCCGACCTTGGCGGCGACGTGAAGTTACAGGTGACGTACGAAAACCAGCTTGGGGTGGATTACATTCCGCGCGAGCTGAAGATGTCGATCGACCGGACGCCGGTGCTGGCGCGCGATGATGAGGCGCTGGCCGAGGTGCGACAGATCATCGCGTACGATGGGTTCGTGCCGGCGGGTAAGCACACGATTCGCGTGCAGGCGGTGAGCACCGGCGGCTCGCGCGTGATTCCGTATTTGCAGAAGGTGCGACTGCGCAAGCAGTGGCCGAAGGGGTTTGAGTTTGAGGCGGGGACGGGCAAGTACGTGTTCGTGAAATTCGTCGCGTACGAAAAGACGGGGATTGACCTTGAGTGGAAGCAACGTCCGGGTCTTCGGGCCGAGATTCGCGTGTGCGACGAACCGACGTGCGCGAATACCCAACCCGAACTGATCATGCCGGGGGTTGATCTGCCGGAGGAGCCTGAGGAGGTGGCGGCGGCAGCGGGCGTGGCGGGCGACCTTGGGGGTGATGCGCACCTTGGCGTGAATCACCTCGACCAGGTGGGTTCGTCGTATCAGCTCGCGGGTATCGTCTACACGGTCGACAAGGCGATGGTGGCGAACCAGAGCGAGAGCGACATCAACGGGCAGAAAGAGATCACGGTGTACCGTGGTCGAATTGGGTCGGGTCTGCACCAGGTGCGGATGCAGGCGATTTATCGCGGTGCGACGAGCGGCATTTACACGCTTGCGTCCAACCTGCGCGTGCGCGTGCAATGGAACGCGCCGATTCGGATACCGGAAGGCAAGTACGGCATCATCGACTTCATCACGTATGAAGAGGGTGGCGTGTTCGAGAAGTGGGAGAACCGTCCGCGCGTGCGGGCCGAAGTGCGGATTTGCGACGACTTCGATTGCGAGGGAGTCACGGCGGTCGCGCTGAACCCCGGGTTTGAGCAGAGCCGTGTGAGCGAGGGGCTCGGCACGGCGTCGCTCGAAGACATCGCGGCGTTGCTGGATGGGTTTGAGGCGCAGCTTCGCGGGATTCGCGAAGAGATGCGGTTCTTGAAAGAGGGCTACACCGAGCCCGACCCGGAGTCGCGGCTCGTCGAGTTGCAGAAGCGTCGCGAGCAGGGCGAGATGTTCTTTGCGGCGGGGACATATGACCGTGCGGCGATTTCGCTCTACGAGTATGTCGAGGCGCCGGAAACGAAAGACGATCCGAAGCGGGTTGAAGCGACGTACCTTCTGGCCGAGTCGCTGTACGAGACGGGCGACCATGTGGTGGCGCAGCAGTATTACGAGAAGCTGCTGGCGAAGAACGAGATCACGGGCGAGCGTCGCGGCGTGGCGGTGGTGCAGTTGATTGAGATCGCCGACCTGCTCGAAGACCGTCCACTGCTCGATAAGTACGTCGAGATGTACAACAAGCTGCCGCCGGAAGAGCAGCCGTCGGATGGGTCGTACACGATTGGTCGGGCGTATTACCGACGCGGTGATTTGAAGCGGGCGAAAGACTACTTCTCGATGGTGCGCGAGGGTCAGCCGGGCTACCAGAAGTCGCGGTACTTTCTCGGCGCGATTCTCGTAAAGCAGGGCAAGCCGCAAGATGCGTTGCCGGTGTTTGAGACGGTGATCGAGACGACGCCGGCGAACGAAGAAGACCAGCGGCTCGTTGACCTGTCGCGGCTCGCGGTGGCACGCGTTTACTATGACGAGGGCAAGCTCGAAGAGTCGGCGGAGGCGTACAAGGCGATTCCGGTCGAGTCTGACCTGTACCAGACGGCGCTCTACGAACAGGCGTGGATGCTGGTGCGGGATAAGAAGTTTGATGACGCGGCGAACATGCTCGAGTTGTACCTGTTGCTTGAGCCGAGCGAGTTCATCAAGGCCGAGGGGCGGCTGTTGCGTGGCGACCTCTACATGCGCAAGCAGGAGTACGAGCGTGCGCAGGGCGAGATGCAGACGGTGTCGGAAGAGTTCGTGCCGATTTACGACCGCATCAGCCAGTCGGTCGACGACACGCCGAACGCGCAGGCGTACTTTCATCAGCTGACCGACGCCGACGAAGACGACGAGCAGCTTGTTGATCCGTTGCCGCCCGAAGCGGTTGCCGAAGCGAAGAACAACCCGACGATGAAGCGGGCGCTTGGGGTGACCGACAACCTCGAGAACATGGAAGAGACGATCAAGCGCGCCGAGAAGCTCGTGGCGAAGCTGAACCGGATGCTGAATGGGCCGGATCGGATCGAGGTGTTCGGCAAGCTGTCTGAGGGTAACGCGCGCGGGTTGGCTCTCGATGTGCAGTTGCTCGAGATCGAGGCGGGACTTGCCGAAGTGCTCGACCTTCTGGTGGCGCCGTTTTTGAAGGGCGAAGAGCTCGAAGAGTTGAAGGCGGTGCGGACCGAGCGCGTGAACGCGATGCGCGAGAACAATCCGCTGCCCTCGACGTTTACCGAGATGAAAGAAGAGAAGGCGCTGCAGATTGCCGAGTTGCAGCGGGTCTCGGGTGAGCTTGCCCGAATCGCGAAGCAGGTCGAGTTCAACAAGAAGCGCTACAAGATCGTGAAAGAGTACTACGCGAAGCGGAAGGACACGATTCGCAAGAGCGAAGACGGCGAGCGGCGGTTCAAGCAGCAGTTGAGCGAAGAGCTGCAGATCATCACGTTGCACGGCGACAACATCGAAGAGATTCAGGACGAGATCGACATCGAAGAAGAGAAGTACAATTACAGCGCGAACATGCGGCGTGAGCGTCCGGCGCGTGACCGGCTGGCCGAGACGACGAACGCCGACATCGCGACGACCGAGGTACATCTCGACAAGCTTGAGGGTGAGCGTCGGTTGCTGGCCGACCGTGCGACGAAGCTGCGGATTCAGATCGAGTCGTTGCGTGAGGGCATTGAGGCGTATCGCGAGGCGCTGGCGGCGATTGCCGAGCGCGACGCGGCGAAGATGTCGGGCAACATCGCAAAAGAGAGCAGCGAGTTGTTGACGCACCGGACGCAGCTTGCGCGCGTGCAGCGCGACAATGAGCAGGTGTCGTCGGGTATCGCGATCGACGCGCTGAAGAAGGTTCGTGGCAAGTACTACAATGTGGTGTTGCAGTCTGACATTGGCATGCTCGATGTGGCATGGCAGCGGAAGAGCACGCGATCTGAAAAGATTACCGACCTCACGCTCAAGCAGAACAAAGAGGTCGAGGTGCTGAATGAAGAATTCGAGGAAGTCCGGAAAGGGGCCGATGCGCCGTAATCCGGGGCGGTCTTCGGAGGAACTTTTGTGATGCGACGTTCAGTCAAGTCAGGCATGCGTGAAGAGAGCATGCGCGACCGCGCGGGGCAGCGAGAGATCGCGATGCCGCGGCGGGGTCACACGTTGCTCGTTGTGGCGGGCATCGTGCTGCTCACGGTTGGCGCGACGCAGGTTGCGGGGGCGCAGGGCGAAGCGAAATCGGGTTCATCGCCGCAAGACGATGGGACGATGAGCAATTTGAACGCGGCGGTGGCGGGTGAGCCGGCGCAGGGCGAAGAGGCGTCGAACGAGCCGAAGGAGTCGGCGAACGTCAAGCAGAACGTGGTATCGGTGAGCCGCACGGCGGCTCCGGCGGGATTCAGTGAAGACGAGGGGCGCGAGCTTGCGGATTACAACCGCGTGCTCGAGCGGTACGACGAAGCATCGGGCGATTACTCGAAAGATGTGCGGCGGGTGATCGAGCGTCGGTATCAGGAACGGCTGGCGGGGATTCAGACCTCGTATGAGAAGTCGATTCGCGACCTCGAGACCGAAGAGAAGATTCGCCGTGAAGATGCGATTGCGCAGTTCGAGACGTTTTTGCAGCGGCATCCGAAAGACCCGAGGTATTCGCCGGGGGCGATCATTCGGCTTGCGGAGTTGCACTTCGAGAAGAGCGAGTCGGAGTACCTTGAGCAAGAGCGCGAGTATCAGCGTATGCTTGAGATGTACGACAAGGGCGAGTTGAAGATTGAGCCGACGGCTCCGCGGCAGGATTTTTCGCGGATGTTGACGCTCTACAAGCAACTGCTGCGTGATTTTCCGTGGTACGAGCGGAACGATGTGGCGCTGTACATGCTGGGGTATTGCCAGCGGCAGATGGATTATCGGGCGGAGGCGTTGAAGTCGTTTTTGACGCTGACGCAGACGTATCCGCGGTCGAAGTTGATACCTGAGGCGTGGACGCTGCTGGGTGAGATTTACTTCGAGGAAGATGACTACTCGAAGGTGGATGATTCGCTGCGCAAGGCGATTTCGGCGTACGGCGAGGTGCTGAAGTATCCGGACCACCCGTACTACGACAAGGCGCTCTACAAGCAGGCGTGGTCGTATTACCGGCTCGACGATTACAACAACGCGGTGCAGCGGTTCTTGCAGGTGGTGGACATCGACGAGAAGCGCAAGCAGGCGACGGGGCAGTCGGGCAGTGATTTGCGTCCGGAAGCGGTGCGGTACCTTGCGATCAGCTTCAGCGATACGACGTGGGATAAGGGTGGTTTCGACAACCTGCGGATTCTCTTTGAGAAGGCGAAGCAGGAGAATCCGCGTGCGGCGAGCTATGAGCGCGAGGTGTTCAAGGCGCTGGGCGACGCGTACTTTGAGCAGACGATGTATGAGCGGGCGGTGGTGACGTACAAGTACGGCATCGAGCTTGACCCGCTGGCGAAGGAGAATCCGGCGCTGCAGTCGAAGGTGATCGAGGCGCGGTTGCTGTTGCGTGAAGAGCAGGCGGCGGCGGAAGAGCGCGAGACGCTGGTGGCGACGTATTCGGCGGATGGGGAGTGGCACAAGGCGAACGAAAACGACCCGGAGACGATCATCGAGGCGCAGCGCCTGATGGAAGAGGCGTTGCAGCAGGCGGGTGCGTACTACCACATCTCGGCGCAGAGCTATATGGCGCGCGCGGAGAAGGCGAAGGGTGAGGGCGATGAGGCGTCGTATGCGGCGGACTATCGCAAGGGGCGCGAGTATTTTGCGCTCGCGGCACGCAATCACGAAGAGTATCTGAGGCGGTTTCCGTTTTCGAAGATGGCGTACGAGGTGCGTTACCTCTATGCCGACTCGCTGTTCTGGCAGGACAAATACGACCTTGCGGCGAAAGAGTTTGAGGCGGTGCGCGACTCGACGGCGGGCGACAAGTACATGATCGAGGCGGGTGCGCAGGCGGTGGTGGCGAACCAGTACGCGATCAACGGGGCGATCAAAGAGGGCAAGCTTGAGGATCGTCCGCTGAAGAGCTTTGAGGGTAAAGAGACCGACCCGAAGGTGAGCCCGCAGGAGCTTCCGCCGCTTGTGTCGCGCGCGGTGGCGTCGTCGGATGCGTACATCGAGAAGGTGCAGCCGTACACCTACTCGCTGATCGGCGTTGAGCCCGAGAAGAAGCAGGAGATGATTCGCGTGTCGGATAAGAACGCGGCGCTGGCGGCGTATCTCGCGGGCGAGCAGTTTTATCTGTACGACCAGTATGAGGCGGCGCGTAAGCGGCTGTTCGTGATTCTGACGCGGTATGCGAAGAGCGAATACGCGCTCGACGCGGCGAACATGATCATTCAGACGTATGTGGCGGAGCGGAACTGGGACAAGGTGCGCGAGACGACGGAACTTGCGGCGCGGCTTTTGGCCGAGGGGACAAGCCGGTTTCTCGGTGTGCGCGACAACGCGATTTTCTTCAAGGCGCTCGGGTTGCTCGAAGCGGGCAAGTACGAGCAGGCGGCGATCGAGTTTCTCGAAGTCGTCGAGAAGAACCCCGACTACAAAGACGCCGACGTGGCGTACTACAACGCGGCGCTGTGTTACGTGAAGACGTTCCGGTACAACGAAGCGTACAACATGTACCGGATTCTTTACGAGAAGTACCCGAAGTCGAAGCTTGCCGACGAAGCCTTGTTTCGCGTCGCGGTGAACGCCGAGGCGAGCTACAAGTACGACGAGTCGATCGCGCGGTACCGTCAGCTGATCAAGACGTACAGCGACTCGAAGTTCCGCTGGCAGGCGCAGTACAACATGGCGATGCAGCTTGAGTACCAGCAGCGGTACGAAGACTCGGCGCAAGAGTATTTGCTGTTCAACAAGACGTACGCCGACAACGATCTGGCGCCGGGGGCGATCTTCTTCGCGGCGACGGTGTACGAGAAGCAGTATCAGGCGATGCTCGAGAAGGGCAGCTCGCGACTCGCGGGGCAGGCACGGCAGCAGGCGATTGACACGTACCGCCGCTACATCGAGCGCTATCGGACGGCGCCGAAAGAGAGCGACCAGGTGATTCAGGCGTACTACCGCATCAGCCGCCTTGCCGAAGATGCGGGCAACGAGCGCGAGAAGAAGCTGGCGTGCGAGCGTGCGATGGCCGAGTGGCAGTCACGCGGGTTGCAGCGCCAGCAGGCACCGAAGGCGGCGAAAGGCGCGGCGCACTGCGCGTTTGAAGTGGCCGAGATCAAGTACGACGAGTTCAAGAAACTTCCGCTTGGTACGTCGGCGAAGCCTGAGATCTTGAGGAAAGAGCTCGAGAAGAAGGCGACGGCGATGACCGACACGAAGAACCATTACAAGAAGGTGTTTGCGTATGGCGACCCGGAGTGGATTCTCGCGGCGTACTTTATGATTGGTTTTGCCGACCAGGCGTTTGCCGAGGCGCTCGTCAACTCGCCGTGTCCGCCGGAAGTGAAGCGGATGGGGCAGATCGCGTGCGACGAATACAAGTCGGTGCTGGTCGAGAAGGCGGCGCCGATCGAAGACCGCGCGGTGACGGCGTATGAAGAGGCGTATGCGAAGACGCGTGAGCTTGGCGTCGTCAATGAGTGGGTCGAGCGGATTGAAGAGACGCTGTCGCAGTTCCGCCCCGATCAGTATCCGCTCTTGAAAGAGCCGATTCAGCATCTCGAGACGCACGTGGTTTCGGGTGCGACGTTTGTCGTGCCGCGTAAACCGGAAGAAGATGTGGATGTGGTCGAGCCTGACTTGTTGACCGCACCGCCACCCGCACAGCAGCAACAGCAGCAGGCCCCGGCACCGGAACAGGCGCCCGAGCAGGCACCGCCCGTCGATGCGGCGCCAACGGAAGCGGCACCGGCAGAGGCACCACCAGCAGAGGCGCCACCTGCGGAGGCACCACCAGCGGAGGCACCGCCTGCGGATAGCGCGCCCGCCGCGGATGAGGCCGGTGTGCAGGAAGAGGCGACACTTCAGGAAGATGCCGCCCCGACTGAGGCTGCTGCCGAAGGCGAAGCTACGGAGGTTCTCGAATGACCCGCCATTACCGCCACGACCAAACGACGACGTTTGCGGCGGTCCGCGCGGGGCGTGCGCCAGGTCGCGCCCGCGCGCTCGTTGCCGCAGTGCTCTTCGGCGCGTATGCCCTTCACCTTGCCGCGTGCGCGGCGAAGCAGGAAGAGGCGGCAGCGCCAGAGCCTGAGACGTCGCAACCGCAGGCTGCGCCGCCAGAAGAATTTACGCAGATCGAGAACGAAGATGCGTCTGAGGCTGAGCGGGTTGAAGAGCCGACAGCGCCGGCTGAGTTGCCGAAAGAAAACAAAGACGTCATCGCGAAGTTGAAACGTCCGCGTTGTAAGCGCGATGCGACCGAGCCTTACACGGGCAGCGCGAGCGCGCTCGAGAAGTACAACGCGGGGCTTGCGTCGTCGCTGAGCGACCCTGAGGGTGCGGCGCGTTCGTTTCAGGATGCGCTGGCGGAAGACCCGAAGTTTCATCAGGCGGCGTTCAACGCGGCGCTGGCGTACGAGCAGGCCAACAAGCTGGCCGAGGCCGAGCAGGCGTACCGGCACGCGATGGAGATCAAAGAGAGCTTTCAGCCGGCGGTCGTGAACCTTGCGATGTTGATGATTCGCACGGGACGCGAGGGCGAGGCCGAGCAATTGCTCGAGCGTGAGGCGCAAAAAGACAAGTTCAACTGCATGATCAAAGGGCGCCTTGCGTCGATTTACCTGCAGTCGGGTCGGAAGAAAGAGGCGGCGCGGATTACGGTCGATACGCTCGAGCTCGACGACAAGAACATCGACGCGCAGCTCAACATGGCGATGATCTTCTTCGGCGAAGGCAAGTTCGAGCTGGCGCAGAAGGCGTTGCTGACGGCGAAAGACATCGACCCGAATCAGGGTGCAATCTACAATCTTTTGGGCAACGTGCTTTTGTCGCGCGGTGACATTTACGCCGCGCGTGAGAACTATGAGCGGGCGGTGCAGTTGCGTCCGGATTTGTGGGAAGCGCGCATCAACCTTGCGGCGTTGCTGAATGAGATGCGCAACCCCGAAAAGGCCGAAGAGAACCTGCGCGTCGCTGAAAAGCTGCGGCCCGACCACGCGCCGATTTACGTCAACCTCGGCAACAGCCTGCGTGCGCAGCGCAAGTTTGCCGAGGCGCAGGCGGCGTATGAGAAGGCGCTCGAGCTCGACCCGAAGTGGGTTGAGGTCTACTTCAACCTTGCGATTTTGAAGCTCGACGACAACACGCAGCAGTTTGAAAACCGCATCACGCAGCTTGCCGAGGCGCGCAAGTATTTCGAGCAGTTCTCGGCGACGATGGATAAGGCCGAGAGCATCACGACGGCGAAGGATAAGAAACGCTGGAACGAGAAGGTCAAGCGTTACATCGAGCAGATCGACAACTACGGCAAGCGCGAGCAGCGGGCGATTGCGGCGCGCGAGCGCAAGGCGAAGCAAGAGGCCGAGACGCGTGGACGTCAGGAGAAGTGCATCGCGGCGAACGGTGGCGAAGAGTTTTGCGAGCAGGGCGAGAAGCTCTTCGACGGACGGTGGATCACGGTCGAGTACAAGATCGTCTCGAACGAAGAGTTTGAGCGGCTCGAACGGTGCTCAACGAGCGGACAGGATTGCCGCGCGGGCGATGCGCTGCTCGATGGTCGCAAGGTGCTGCCAAACGGCGAGGCGGTTGACGCCGAGGCGTATGACGAGTGGATGAGCAGCGGCACCGGCACCGGAGATGGCTCAACCTGATGCGGCGGCTGGCGATGAGCAGTTGGCACCTGAGGCTCCACCCGCGAAAGAAGAAGCGCCGCCAGCCGACGACATGGGTTCGCCGGATGCGGGTTCGCCGGATGCGCCGGTGCAGGAAGAAGTAGCGCCGCAAGAGCCAGCGCAGGAAGAGGCGGCGGTGCAGGAGCCAGTGCAGGAAGAGGCGGCACCTCAGGAGGAGGCGGTCGTTGAAGACGCCGCGCCTGCCGAGGCACCACCGGCTGAAGCAGCGCCGGAAGCGGCGCCTGCCGAGGAAGCGGCGCCTGAACCTCCGCAAGAGCAGGCACCGCAGGAAGAGGCTCTTCAGGAAGAGATTCCGCAAGAAGAGGCTCAGATTGAAGAGGCGGCCCCGGCGGAATGAGTCGAAGCTGGGGCGACTCGCGCAGGCGAGCGGTCTCGGTCGCAGTGCGCAGTGCACTTGAGGGCACGCTGGGTTGTGCATGCTGGGTAAGGCTGGGTGAGAATGGGTTGAGCGGGGTCGTAAAAAAGTGCGTGAAGACTTGTCGCGCGTGTCGGGTCTGTGAAGGCCGTGTCGCAAAGCGTGGCAAGACGACGATGATCGGGCAACTTCCTTGACATTCAAGGGGTCGCGGGCAGAAAATCAAAAGAGGCAGCAGCACGAATTTTTCACACGCAGCAACCCGGCAGACCTACCGATGCACACGTATCGAAAAGGCTTGCGGGGAGTCCGCAGAGCGATGCGGCGGTGGGTGCGAAAAAGAGTGAAATTGCGGGTCTGACTGGGCAGGTCATCATGGGCAATAACATCGCAGCGAAAGAGGGCGGCGCGCGGGTGGGTTCGGTCACCGGAATTTTTGGTTCGCGCGCGGCGCGGAGCTGGGTGGCGTTTGCGCTGGTGACGGGGCTGTCATTGACGGTTGCAGCGTTGGCGGTGCCGACAAGTGCGTGGGCGGAAGAGACGGCGAAGAAGACCTCGAAGAACGCGAACAAGCGTCCGGGCAAGGTGATTAGTATCGAAGAGCAGAAGATCGAGGGTCGGATTCAGAAGCCCGAGGCGATGTTGCAGTTTACGCGCACGCCGTTGCGTGACGACGAGACGCTGAAGCGTCCGGCGGAGTTTTCGTCGAAGATCGTCGAGTCGCTTGAAGATGACTCGATGTGAATCGCGTTGAGCAGGTAACCCAGTTTCGCGCCGTGAAGCGGATGCGAGACCTGAATGAGTGAGAAACGCGCGGCAGAGACCGCCACGTGAAGGAGAGACAGAGAAATGGATTTCATGACAAGCGCGGCGAAGTTCTACAAAGACGGCGGATGGGGCATGCACCCGATTGCGGTGTGCTCGATGATCGCGCTTGCGCTGCTGGTTGAGCGCGTGATCTATCTGTTCTTCAAATACAACATCAACGGCGAGGCGTTCATGCGCCAGATTGAGAAGCTGGTGATGGCGAACAACATCGACCGCGCGATCAAGCTTTGCAACGCGGCCCCGGCGGCGGCGCTTCCGCGTATCGTGAAGGCGGGTCTGACGCGTGCGAACAAGGGCGACGCGGAGATCGTGAGCGCGATTGAAGAAGAGACGTCGGCGGTGATGCCGGGTCTGACGAAGCGGACGAACACGCTTGCGGCGGTGGGTAATATCGCGACGCTGTTCGGCCTTTTGGGTACGATTGACGGTCTGATTCAGGCGTTCTCGGGTCTCGCGAATGCGGCGCCGGATCAGCGCTCGCAGTTTCTGTCGAACGCGATCTCGGTTGCGTTGAACACGACGGAGTTTGGTCTGCTGGTCGGTATTCCGTGCCTTGCGGGTCACCTGATTCTGAGCAACGTGACGAAGAAGATCGTTGACGAGATCGACGTGTACTCGCTGCGTTTGCAGAACATGCTTTCGGCGCGTGCGCGTGGTGAGCTTCAGATGGCGCCGGCGAATCCGCAGGCCCCGACGACGAAGTAAATCGGTCACGAGGCGTGCGTCATGCGTGAGTGTGTGGCGCGCGCCGCGGGAGCGAGTTTTCAGGGGCGCAGCCCCGACGCCCGCAATCAATGAGACCCGCGGATCATGGCAAAGAAATCGTTTCAGACTGACGCACCTGAACTGGACCTGACCCCGTTCATGAACCTCGTGATGGTTCTGATTCCGGGTTTGCTGGTTCAGTCGGAGGCGGTCACGTTCGCGGTCATCAACGTGGCGGCACCGACGGCGGGTGGTCGCGCGCGTGCGGCGCAGCAAGAGCCGCAAGATGAGAAGCCGCCTCTGAACCTGACGGTGACGGTGACGAAGCAGGGTCACTACGTCGCGGGATCGGGCGGTGTGCTTGAGAACGTGAAGAGCGACACGGAGGCGGGGCCGACGGTACCGCTGCGTGGTGATGGCGAGCACGACTACAAGCGGCTTCAGGAGTTGATCATTTCGATTAAGGACAAGCGTCCGGACGAATCGAAGATCATCATCAATCTAGCGCCAGACGTGAAGTATGACGTTGCGATTCGCACGATGGACGCGACGCGGTCGACGCCGGATCAGAGTCGCGTGCTTTTTCCGGATGTGGCGATTGGCGCCGGGTTCGTGAAGTAGCGTGGCGACGTGAATTTGCGAGTGGTGGGGGTGGCGAGCGAATAACCCCCGCCGACCCCGAAACGGTTTGAAGTTTTCGAGGCAGAAATGAACCAGCCGACCAACAACCCGAACGTGCAGCGACCCCAGACGGTGTCGCGTCTTTCGGCGTTCAACATCATCCCCAAGGCCGATGAAGATGAGGCCAAGCGCGCGTTCGAAGCGCAGCAGGAGATGATCAAGCGGAAGAAGCAGCGTGACGAGACGAAGCCGCCGGCTTTGAACCTGAACTCGCTGATGGACATCTTCACGAACATTCTGACGTATCTGATTATGACGTTTTCGTCGTCGCCGATTCAGATTCAGGTGAGTGATGACCTTCAGGTGCCGGTGAGCAACGCGCAGTTGGGGCTTGAAGAGCTGGTTCCGGTGACCGTGACGCGCAAGGGCATCATGGTGAACAACGAGCCTGTGATGGCGATTGACAACTGGGTGCCGCAAGATGCGGCGGCTGGCGACAACAAGATGGTTATCCCGGGTCTTCGCGCGGCGATGGAAGCAGCGGCCGAGAAAGAGCGGCAGATGGCGGAGTTGAATCCGAACCGTCCGCCGTTTGAAGGCAAGATGCTGTTCATCGCCGACAAGGAGATGCCGTCGGAGTTGCTGATCAAGGTGCTCTACTCTGCTGGTCAGGCAGGGTTTGCGAGCTACAAGTTCACCGTCGTCAAGGGCGGCTAACACCAAGCGCGGAACGGCGCGCGCGGCACGCAGTCGAGCGGGTCACGCGAGCACCGGAGAATCTTGAAATGGCGCAGGCGCCTGAAACAAAAAGCCTTCGAATCGGCATTATCCGGGGCGGTAAGATCGTCCAGGATCAGCTGGTCAAGCGCGGTACGCCCGTCACGATGGGTAAGTCGTCGAAGAATACCTTCGCGTTCCCGGATGTGGCAGGTTTGTCGGACTCGTTCAGCCTGTTTAGCTACCGCGGCAATCAGTACGTGATGGCGTTTACCGAGGCGATGGATGGTCGTCTGACGGTGAACGACAACAACATTGATTTTGCGGCGTTGAAGACGCAGGGCCTCGCGAAGAAAGAGGGCGAGGCGTACGTGATGCCGGTCGCGGAGTCGACGCGGGGCAAGGTGACGATTGGCGATTTGACGGTGGTGTTTCAGTTTGTTGAGACGCCGCCCGAGCCGTTGCCGCCGCAGATGCCGCCGTCGTCGCAGAACTACTGGCTGAAGTCGATTGACACGATTTATCTGAGCGTGATGGCCGGCTCGGTGGTGTTGCACCTCGCGCTGATCATTTACTTCCAGACGCTGCCGATACCGAAGAACATCGAGCTTGCGGAGATTCCGGATCGGTTCCGCGCGATTCTGGCACCGCAGGCACCGAAAGAAGAAGAGCCGCCACCAGAAGAAGAGGCGCCGACTGAAGAGGTGGCCGAGGCGGGTGAAGAGAAGGCGGCACCTGAGAAGAGCCAGGCGCAGGCGGTGCAGAACAGCGGCGGCAACGTATCGAGCGCGCGTCGCGATGCGATTCGCGAAGAGGTAGCGGGCTACGGTATCGTCGCGTTGTTGACGGCGCAGGGTGAAGGCGGGGCGATTGCCGACGTGTTTGCGGAAGGTAAAGGCAGCGCGGGCAACCTTGATGACGTGATGGCGGGCATCGGTGGCGTTGGGCTTGCGACGAGTGCCGACCTGCGGACGACGCTTGGCGGCGGTGGTGGCTCGGGCACGGGCGCGAGCATTGACGGTCTTGGCGCTGGGCCACCCGGAAGCAAGAAGGGCTCGGAGGTTGCGCGTGCGTCGGCGAACGTTTCGGGCTCGTTGACGTTGAGCAAGCCGATGATCGACGGTGAGATCAGCGCAGAGGCGTTGACGCGTGTCGTGAAGACGGGTCAACGCGCGATCATGGCGTGTTACGAGAACGAGTTGAAGCGTAACCCGACGTTGAAGGGGCGCATCAAGCTTGGCATCACGATCAATACGCAGGGCAAAGTGGCGAAGATCGACACGATCGACAACACGATGAAGAACCCGGCGGTCGAGAACTGCGTCACGTCGCGCATGGGGAGCTGGCGGTTCCCGACGCCGAAGGGTGGCGAGGTGTACGTCGAGTATCCGTTCATATTCCAGCCGGCGTCGTAAGCGTGGCGCGGCAAACAGGGGTCGAACCGCGGGCCGTCGAGTCGCGGACAATCGAATCGCGAACAGTCCAATCGCGAGTAGTCCAATCGCGAACCGTTGAGTCGCGAACAGGGGCAGGACAAACGAATGAAACCGAAGTGGCAACATGAAGTTCTAGAACTCGCGGCGTCACCGGAGTTGCGTGAATGGTGGGAAGAGCTTCAGCGGACACGTGCCGAGGAAGACTCGGCGCGCGAGCAGCATGATGAGCTGCTGACGCAGATCAACCTGCTGGAGTTTCGTTCGGACCTGGCGCAACGCAACGCGAGCGACATGCTGTTTCAGGCGGGTGAATACGAAGACGCGGCGGCGAAGGCGCTGGCCGAGATGTCGGCGATGGATAACCGGTCGTTCCGCATCGTGGGTGATTTTGAAGACCTGCGCTTGCGCGTGTCGAACCTGTGGTACGAGCTCGGCAGCAAAGAAGAGACGGTTCGCGAGTTGCAGGAAGAGATCGAGGCGTTGAGCGCGAAGGGCGGGTCGTCGAGCAGCGAAGCGAAGAAGAAAGAGGCGGAGTTGAAGGCGGCGCGTCGCGATCTCGAAGTGGCGAGCGCGGCGTATGACAAAGAGGCTTCACGCAAGACGAAGCTGTGGGCTGAAGTCGAAGGCATCTGGAACAAGTCGCTGCGTATCAACCTTGCGGTCGCCGAGCGGCGTCGCAAGGCGGCGAAGGTGCGCGGCATGGCCGAGCGGTTGTTCGCACAGGTCGAGAGCAACAAAGACCGGACGAACAAGCTGCGCGCCGAGTCGCAGCGCGTGCTCGAACAGAAGAACAACCTGACGAAGCGCCTGCACTCGATGCTTGATGCGGCGGGTGAGCGTTTTGACTGCATCGCGGGCGAAGATTTTCTTTACTGGCCGCAGCGCGAAGATCCGCGGCGAGTTTATTGCCTTGCGCTCGTGACCGATGCCGACGCGTATCCATCGCCGGTGTCGCCGTTGCAGGTGTACCAGTCTGAGCGGACGAGTGGTGTTGACACGCTGACGGCGTTGCCCGAGACGCCGCAGGTGGCGGGTGAGTACGACCCGAGCTTTTCGGTCTGAGTAACCGAGCGCGCTTCACTCAAGAGACGTAATTTGCGGCAGATGAGTCGCGGCACAACTTTTGTGGCGATGTGACGGTTGTCATGTTGCGCGGGGGTGGTGTGTGCGACGTTGAAGTTGCGCACGGCCTGCCCGGGCCGACGGCTCAGCGACGATTGGGCGAGACGGTGTCGTCTTGCGAGAGGGGTTTGATGCAGGCCGTGATCGTGGCCGCATGTTGATGGGGTTGGTTGCGCAGACTCGACGCGGCACGATTAAGCAGCCGTTATTTTGACACCGCAACAGTTCGTGCCTTAATCGGCGAAGATTATTCAAGAGATACGTCTGGACAGTTTCGGACGTTATTCGATTGCGAACGTTATTCGACGGAGAACAACATATGACTTCCCTGCGCGACTTATCCGCCCGCTACTCGTCTGCCTTTAAACTCAAACGATCAGGTCTTGTGTTCGCGACCCTCGTGGGCGCCTCGCTGGTTTCAGGCGTGGCCCTCGCGGAACGGCTTGGTCCATCGCTTGGCGCGGCATCGTGGGTGCTGGCGCAAAAGAAGACGGACGCGGCGAGCCTGACGGACGAACAGAAGAAGCAGAACGCGACGAAGATGGTCGGGGACATGAAGAACGACCTGTCGGAGATTTTGCAGCTTCTCAAAGACAACAACAAAGACCTGATCGTGCGCGACTGCATCGAGAAGAACTACAACTCGGCGCGGCCGCTCGTGGATGCGGGCAACTCTGCGGAGGGTGACCTCGATTCGGCGTTGGCGGTGAACAACAGCGCGAAGACGCTGGTTGCGTACCAGAAGATCGTGCTCAACAGCCGCAAGGTGAAAAAGCTGCTCGAGAAGGCGAAGGGGTGCGGCAAGGCGGACACCGAGAAGGCGGCTGATGGAGAGCAGGAAGTGACGGTTGAAGAGCCAATCGAACTTCTGGCGACGAAAGACCCGACGAACTTCCGCTCGCCGACGCTTTCGGGTGACAACGACGCGGGTGACAAGAACCGCAACCCGATTGATGGTGGGCTTCTGGGGGCGTTTTACCAGAGTGGCGGCACGGGGCCGGTGACCGACGTCGACTTTTCGCCGCAGGGTGGCAAGCGCGTGGGCACGCAGGATGACTTCGGCGACGATATTCCGACCGATGAAGATTTGGAGTTCGAGCCGATTCGGGTGCCGAACCCGCAGCGTCCGGAAGGGTGCTGTGTGTCGAATTTCCGCACGGGCAGCGGGGGAAGCAACCAGTAAATTTGCGCGGTAAGCGGCAGAGGCGGGGTGGGCGCGGGCCTGCCCCCTGCCGCTGTGTTGTGATGAGGGCGGGGTGCTGGTCGGGAATTTTCGGGTAGCAATCAAGAAAGACAGGGCTTGAAACCTGTTCCGTTGGCGGAAACGCTTCCAAAAAATCACCGTCTGTGTGACATCTGTCACACGCTGGGTCGCGGAAAGCCTGCATAAGGGGCGACCCGGTCGTGGAAACCGACCGTCTTGCGGCAGAACGCAGCAGGGCGGTAGGCGCGCGTCGAAAGAATTCGCACCCGCGCGGTAACCATTGACTCTCCAAGCCATCTTGCTCTAATAGGCTGCGCTCGGAGAGGTGACGCGGAAGGTTCCGACGAAACGGAGACGGTAAGCCATGTTCAATCGCAGTGTGAAAAATCGAAGAGACGGCCTGTTGCAGGGGGCGTCATTTGCGGCGCTGGTGGGTGCCTCGCTGGTATCTGGGGTGGCGCTTGCAGAGCGTCTTGGGCCAGAGCTGGGTGCGGCCTCGTGGGCGCTTGCGCAGTCTGACAACTCGGGTGTCAGCGATGCCGAGAAGAAGTCGAAGGCCGAGTCGATGGTGTCTGAGATGAAAGAGGCTCAGACGGCGATGCGGACGCTGTTGAGCAACAACAAGAAAGACTTCGTGGTGCGTGACTGCATCGAGAAGCGGTTGAGCTCGTCGAATCCGCTCGTGAGCGCGTCGCAGACGGCGCTTGGTGAGCTTGACGCGGCGATCTCGACGAACAACAGCGCGAAGAAGCTGAGCCAGTTTCAGAAGATTCAGCTTTCGGCGAAGAAGGTGGCGAAATACCTTCAGCAGGCGAAAGAGTGCGCGAGCACCGAGGCCGACAACGTCGATCTGGGCGACCAGGTGGTGACGGTTGAAGAGCCGGTGGAGCTTTTGACGACGAAAGACCCGACGAACTTCCGTTCGCCGACGATGACGGGCAACAGCGATGGTGGTGGCGTGACCAAGAATCCGCTTGATGGCGGCTTGCTGGGCGCGTTCAACCAGGGCCCGGGCGAGGGTGGTGCGTCGAATGTCGACTTCACCCCGCAGCCGGGTACGTCGCAGTCGGGTACGAGCGAAGACGGTTTTGGTGAAGACGTGCCGGGCGAAGACGACCTTGGCGGGGTTGACCCGATTCGGGTGCCGAACCCGCAGCGTCCGGAAGATTGCTGTGTCACCAATTTTCGCGGTACGGCG
>CAZXXB010000003.1:0-10681 GCA_964644185.1 uncultured Myxococcota bacterium | reverse complement strand
AGTGCGTGTTGGCAGCCGACGCCGCAAGGCGAGTGGGTGCCGACGCGGGTCTAGCGGGGCGGTAGCGCCCTGTGACGACGCCGGGAAGCTGCGCACGCAGCAAAGTCGCGCGACGGCTCGAGATCGAGAGCCCCCCGTTGCGTGACGAGGCCGGACCCTGATGGGGGCAAATCGCTGAAATGTCCTGCGACCGTGCGCGACACACGGTCAAAGGGAAGAAACGCGCGGCGTAAATTTGACGCTTCGCGTATTTGTGGCAACGATACTGGCAGCGAACACATTTCGTGTCTGTCGGTTACATGACTGGGTGGTATCTCGCAGGCGCAAGTGCGCCGCGATGCGTGGACCCGCATGTGCCGGCAGAGCGAAACAAGACACGGTAAGGTTCGATGAATTCTGCTAACGCCAACGACCGTTCTGCTGTGCGTCCCTTTGCGCTTCACTCGGCTTTGCGCCGTTCGGTCGCGCTTCTGGTCGCCGCATTGACGATTGTGACCGCAGGCTCAGCGTATGCCCAGACAACGGGTATTCGCGTCGGCGGCGGCATGATCAAGCCTCAACTGACGATTGGCGGCGAGTACCAGACGAACGCGAACCGCGCGAGCGGCACCGACGTCGGGGGTAACACGCCGTATTCGGACTTCATTCTGCGCGTTCAACCGGGCGTGTTGATGGCGTTTCCGAACCGGTACGTGCAGTTCGTGTTGAACGGCTCGGCGTGGTTCAACAAGTTTTTCGGCATCGACAATCCGGCGACGGACCAGTTCAGCAACATCTGGGCGCAGGTTGCGGTTGACCTGGTGTTCAACCCGCGCGGCAACGTGACGTTCACGTTGAACAATCAGTTCGTGCGTTCAGACGACCCGGCGAACAACTCGTTGCAGTTGCGCGTGGGTCTGTTCAACAATCGCACGGGTGCGATGCTCGATATCAAGCCGGGCGGCGGTGCGTTGAGCTTTCAGCTTGCGTACGCGTTCAGCTTCACGATTTTCGACTCGGGTGAAGGGCTCGAACTCTTCAATAACACGATGCACTTTCTGGGCTTTCAGGCGAAGTGGCGCCTGTTGCCCCGTACGGCGGTGTTCTTTCAGGCCGACGCGATTATTCCGGGATTCCGTGATGATGGCTCGCGTCTGAACGAGACGACGGGTCAGACGGTGCAGACGCCGACGCCGAAGACGTATCCGTTGTATCTGCGTGTGGGTGGTGCGACGCAGCTGACGACGAGCCTGCAACTGAGTGCGTCGCTGGGTTTTGGTTCGTCGCTGACGCAGGGCGCGGGTAACGACGCGTACAACTCGGTGCTGGCGAAGATTGAAGCGGTTTACTACGTGACGCGCACGTTGTCGTTTGACCTTGGGTACGCGCGTAACTTCCAGCCGTCGGCGATTTACACGTTCGTGGGTACCGATACGATTTCGGGTGGTACGAACATGGTGCTGTTCAAGCGTCTGCGGCTCGGTGTGCGCGCGGCGTACGAATGGGAAAACTACGGGCAGATTGCTCCGCAGCTCGTGGGTTCGTTCGGCTTTGAGAACGCGAGCCGTGGTGACCGCATTCTGAGCATCGGCGTGCCAATCGAAGTCGGCATCATCAAGTACCTGTCGTTTTTGACGCGGTACAACTTTGACTGGCGTGACTCGAACATTGCGGTGCAGTCGTTCAAGAACCACACGATTTTCTTCGGGTTCCGCGGCGAGTACTGAGTTCAGGTCGAGACGAGTCTGGGGCGAGGCACTCTTGCCCCTCTGCGAAGCCCCGGATAAAGAGCCGGGGCTTCGTGCTTCTTGAGCGCGCGCGAGGCGATTGGCCACGGGCGAACCGCGGTGAGCGCGCAGTGTGAGGCGCAGGCAGTTTGTCGAATGTTGAGGCGGCGCGTTGGTGTGAAGCACTGACGGTCGCGATTGAAGCGTCGCCATCGAAGCGTCGCCATCGAAGCGTCGCCATCGAAGAAATCCGCCCCTATGCAGCAGGACCTAGATTTTCCGGTCATTGAGCGAGCGCTCTCTAACGGTCGCCGCGCGCTGGTGCTGCCCGACCCGCGTGCGCCAGTGTGCGCGCTTCACCTGTGGCTCGCGGCGGGCGCGGCGCATGACCCTGTTGGCAAGAGCGGGCTCGCGCACCTGACCGAACACATGATGTTTCGCGAGACCGAGCATCTGGCGCTGGGCGAGTACGACGAGCGGACGGAAGACCTGGGGGCGCACATCAACGCCGTCACGTGGCTTGACTGGACATGCTACCAGAGCACGTTTCCGCCGGATGCGCTGGAAGAGATGCTGGCGCTGGAAGTTGAGCGGTTTGAGCGGCTGCGGATACGCAAGACGCCGTTTCTGGCGGAGCGTGACGTGGTGCTGAATGAGCGGCGGTCGCTGGTGCAGGATGACCCGGAGTCGTGCATCGGCGAGCGGTTGATGCGGCTGTTTTTTGCGCGGCATGTGTATGCGCGACCCACGATTGGCAGCGAGCGCGACATTGCGGGGCTCGAAGCGGCGGATGTGCGGGCGTTTTACAAGCGGTTTTACGCTTCGGCGGTGCCAGTGCTTTGTGGGCCGATTGAGCCTTCGGCGGGGTTTCGGCTGCTCGATCGTTATTTTGGTACGCAGCGGCTTGCCGCCCTGCCAGAAGCGGCGCCGCCGGTCACGCGGCAACTGGCGTCGCCGGCGAAATCGATCGACGACGTGACGACGATGCGGCTGCATGTGAGCGAGTCGCGGCTCATCGTTGCGTATCCGACGCTTGCCGATGAACATCCGGATGCGGCGCTGGTTGATTTGCTGGCTGGGATGCTGACGGGGGGCGAGACGGGTCTTTTGTACCGGCGGGTGGCGCGGCAGCAGGCGTTGGCTAGCCATGTGGATGCCGACCCGGTGTTGTTGCGGCGTGCGGGGATGCTTCAGGTCTCGTTCGTGAGTAATCCGGGTGAGTCGCTTGATGTGAAGGCGCTGATTGCGGCGACGCACGAGTCGCTGCAGCGGATCGCGGCGGGCAAAAAGCTTGATGACCATTTCGAGGCGGCGCGCAGCGCGGTGCGAGTTGACCTTGTGCGGGGGCTGCTGACGCCGGATGAACGGGCGTGGCAGGTGGGGTCGGGGTTGGTGATGGGCGATGACCCGCGGCAGCCGCTGCACGATTGGCAGCGGATACGCGACGTGACGGTGCGCGATGTGGCGGCGCTGGCGCGGGCGTCGCTGGAGGCGGGGTATGTGGCGATTCATGTACCGGCGCGGAAGACGGAGGCGGCGTCGTGAAGCGCGCTACACAGGTGGCCGTGATTACGCAGCGGACGGTGCACGTGCCGCGCGAGGGTGTGCCGTTGTCGACGCTGCTGGTGCAGATTCGCAGCGGTGCGGGCAATGACCCCGACGGTCAGTTGGGGCGGGCGGCGATTGCGGCCGATCTTGCGGTGCTGGGGCCGCGGCGGACCGCGCGTGACCGGTTTTTTCTGATGCTGGAAAAGCTGGGTGCCGAGTTTTCGGTGACGACCGGGGTGCATGCGACGGTGATTGGGTTGAGTGTGCTGAGTAGCGCGCTTGAAGCTGCGGTGGCGCTTCTGGAAGAGACGCTTGCAGACCCTGCGCTGCGAACGGACGACTTGCGGTTGTTGAAACGCGAGGCGCTGGCGGCGTTTTCAGGGTTGACCGACTCGTCGGATGAGCTGGCGCTGGCGCACTTTTACAAGGGGCTGTTTGGGCGCAGGGGGTATGGCAGGCCGCATGATGGGGTTCCGCGGACGATTCACGCGATCAATGCCGCGAGCGTGCGTGAGCACCTGACGGGGCGTTTGTTTGGCAGCGCGTTGCGGGTGGGGCTTGCTGGCCCCGGTGATGTCGAGGCGGTGGCCGAGCGACTGGCGAAATTTGCGGGTGCGCACGACCGGGTTGATGCGGGTGAGCATGAGAGCGTTGAGGCGGCGCGGTTGACGGTGGTTGAGACGACGCCGCGCGAGACGAGCCGTGTGGTGATTGGGTGCGCGATGCCCGCGGCGCATGACCCTGCGCACCTGGCGCTGTTCATCGCGAACGAGTGTCTTGGGGGGTTGTTTACCTCGCGGCTCGTGACGCGGCTTCGTTCGCAAGAGGGGCTTGTTTACGACGTGGGTAGCCAGATTGGGCGAAACCGTCGGGTTGGCAGTTTCGTGACGGCGATGTCTCCGGAAAACGGCAATGTGGCGCGGGCGGTGGCGTCGGCGCTCGACGAGTTGCAGCGTTTTCACGACGAGGGGCCGAGTGACGACGAGATTCGGCGTGCGATTGGGGCGGCCCGGCGTCGGTTGCCGTTCATGCGGCTCACGGCAGAGCGCGAGTTGTCGCTGATCATGGCGAACCAGATTCTGGGGCTCGAAGACCGCGACCATCTGACGTGGGATGCGCGGTTGTCGCGCCTGACGGCGGCACAGGTGCGAAAAGAGGTTCGGCGGCACCTTGACCCGTCGCGGATGCACATTTGCATTGCGACGGGGTCGAGTCGTGCGGCGCGCGAGGTGCAGAAGGTGGCGCGGCATCTTCCGGTGACGACGAGTGCGGCGGCGGACCTTTAGCGTGGTTTTTTTGGGGGGGCTGGCGGGGCGAGTGCGGGGTGAATGTGGGGTGAATGTGGGGTTAGTGCGGGGTGAGTGCGGGGCGAAACGGTGGCAAAACGGCGGCTCGTCACGTATCCGTCGCGATCTCGTCGCGTGGGGTTCGTTGCCATCGTCGTGAAAACCGATTAATGGGCGAGTATGCGTTTTTCTACAACGAAGTCGTCGTCAGCCGGTGAGCCGAAGACCGAAGTCCGTGGGCTTCGTCTGCGTGACCGCGCGTTTCAGAAAGTGTTTTCGAGTCTCTTCGTCTACAACATTTTGTACGAAGACTCGGAAGTGGATGAGCGGTACCTCGGGGTTGGTGAAGACTCGAGCGTGTTTGCGGTGTCGGCGGCGGGGTGTGGGGTTGCGAATCACCTGTCGCGGCACGCGCGGACGATTGATGCGGTCGATATCAACCGGCACCATCTGGCGCTTGCGGCGTTGAAGGTGACGGCGGCGCGGCGGGTGCGGTCGTACTCGACGTTTTATGAGCTGCTGGGTCGCGGCCATATGAAAAAGGCCGACAAGATCGTGGGGCGCATCGTTGATGATCTTCCGCCGTGGATGCAGCGGTACTGGAAGCGGAATGCCGACGTGTTTGACGGGCACCTGTATCATCACGGTTTGACGGCGCGCCTCATGCACACGATGCGGCTTCTGGCGGGGGTCGATACCGACTGGGTGGTGGATCGGATTGATGAGACGGTGGAGCAGCGGATGGCGGCGGTGCACGAGACGTTTCGTCCGGTGATTTACAGTAAGCCGGTGCAGGCGTTGATTAAGTCTCCGGTGCAGCTTGTGGCGCTGGGGATCAACTACGAGCAGGTGTCGCGGATACTCGAGACCGAGAAGAAGAACTCGCTGGTCGATTTCATTTTGCTGCACCTTGAGCGGCTGTGTGCGACCGACGTCGAGAAGAACTGGTTCATCTGGTGGGCGGTGGCGGGGCATTTTAACCACGATAATCCGCTGGCGGTGCCGCCGTATCTGCGCAAAGACCACCATGAGCGGTCGATCAACGCGCCGACCGACGTGCGTTTTCATCACGACAGCATTTTTAAAGTGCTGGGTGAGGCGACGCGCGGCACGTGGTCGCAGTACACGCTTTGCGACGTGCCCGACTGGTTGCCTCCGCCGGTGCAGAAGCAGCTTTTTGACGAGGTGATTCGCACGAGTCGCGATGGGGCGGTGATGTTGTATCGGTCGGTGGAGCAAGATTCGCTGGTGGCGCGGCACGGGTTGCAGAAGCATCTGCAATTGATGGAGGCCGAGTCGGAAGAGGCGACGCGCAGCGACCGTTCGCGGCAGTACCAGCGCGTGAATTTCTACCGCGTGGTACATTGAGCGAATGAACACGACGGCGCATAGCGAGCATCGGGCGTTTCTCAACACGTACTACGGCATCTCGCGGCACTTTTACGATCTCACGCGCAAGTACTATCTGTTTGGGCGCGACACGTGCCTCGATGGGTTGCTTGAGTCGGAGTGGAAGTCGCTGATTGAGATTGGGTCTGGCACGGGGCGCAATTTGCGTGCGCTGCACAAGCGTCGCGCCGGGGCGCGGTATGGCGGGGTCGACGCGAGCGATGCGATGCTCGAGCACGCGCGGCAGAAGTGCGGGTGGGCGTCGTTTGCGCATGGGTTTGCCGAAACGGCCGACCTTGTGAGCGTGCTTGGTGAACGTCCGGAACGGATACTGTTTTCGTACACGTTGTCGATGGTGCAGGGTCAGCGTGAGGCGATTGACAACGCGCGGCGTGCGCTTGCTGAGAATGGCGAGCTTGTGATTGTCGATTTTTGCGATGCGGGTGGGTTTCCGGCGGTGTTTCAGCGGGCGCTGAAGAAGTGGCTGAATGCGTTTCACGTGCATCCGCTTGATTCGGTGGGGTTGTTCTCGGGGGCGAAGCGCATCACGTACGGGCCCGGGCGGTATTACGTGATCGTCACGTTTGGCCCGCTTGCTGGGTAGAGCGCGCCTCGATCATTGCGGCGAATTCACGCGGCGATGCAGTACGAATGCCATCGAAGTGCGGCATGGCGAGAATCGCTTTGTCGCCGGTCACGATCACATCTACGGCTGCCGCAATCGCGGCGCTGATTATCCAGTCATCGTCTGGGTCGTCGTCGACATAGCGTGTGGACGGTGTGGCGTCGACGACGGTGCAAAGTTCGAGCACGAGTTCGGCGCGAAGTGGCAGGTCGAGGTTGCGCTCGCGGGCCGCGCGCTGTGCTGTTTTGTTGTTCAAGCTACGAGTCAATTCGTCAAGCGATGCCGACGCGACAAAGAGTTCGACGCCATGGTTGATCGCGAATGCAAGCGCTTGAGCAACCGAGGATTCGGGGTAGACAACGACGCTGAAGAGAATGTTCGTGTCGAGCAGGGCGCGCACGGTCGAGTACTCGTTCGCGGGGATTATTTCGATTTCGCCGACTTACGAACTGCCGCGACTTCGCGCGTGCTGACGGCCTCGATCTCTTCGTCACCGAGCAAACGGGCGGGGTGTTTTTGGGCCTCGGCATTCAGCTGAAGCAGCAAGGTCGCGGCGCTGCGTTTGCGCTCGATCGGTGACTGAATCGCTTTGACGGCGTTGATGCGCTCACGAGCGCGATTGTCGCGAGCGGGTGTCGCGCGTGCCTCACTCGTCTTGCTCTTCGCTGCTCGTGCAGCGCGTGTGGAAACATCCATCTTGCGCCTCCACGGTCAGATTATGCGTGAAGGCGTGTCGCGTCCAGTGAAACTGTCGGGTGGTGTCACGGCCGTGGGTGACGTGCCGGTGAGCAGGTATTCGATGTTTCCATCGGTGCCGGTGATGGGCGAGTGGGTGTGCTGAAGGCTTGTCGCGCCGAGTGCTGCCGCAAACGCGATGACGCCTTCGAGTGCCGCTTTGCGTGCTGCCTCGTCGCGCACGATGCCACCTTTGCCGACGTGTTCGCGCCCCACTTCGAACTGGGGTTTGACCAGCACCGCGAACGGCGAGGCGGGGGTGAGTACGCGAAATGCCTCAGCAAGTATGAGCTTCAGCGAGATGAATGAGACGTCGGAGACGAGAAAATCGGGGCGCGGATTGAAGCTCGGGCTGATGGGGGCAAGGTCGCGGGCGTTGGTTTTGTCGAGCACGACGACGCGGGGGTCTTGGCGGAGTTTTTCGTGGAGTTGTCCGTAGCCGACATCGACGGCGTAGACGCGCGTGGCACCGCGTTGCAGTACGCAGTCGGTGAAGCCTCCGGTCGAGGCACCGATGTCGAGTACGACGCGCGCCGTGACGTTAAGGGCGAAGGTGTCGAGGGCGTGTTCGAGTTTGAGTCCACCGCGCGAGACGTATTTGAGTGGGGCGCCGCGCAGGCGAATGGTGGCGTCGCTGCGCACGAGGTCGCCAGCTTTGACGGCGGGGTTGTCGTTGACGAGCACCTGCCCGGCGAGAATGAGCGCCTGGGCTTTGGCGCGGGTTTCGGCGAGGCCGAGATCGACGACGCGTTTGTCGAGGCGCTCTTTTGCGGTGCCGACGCGCGGGTTACCGGGTGGGTTACCGGGTGGGTTGCCGGGTGGGTTGCTGTGCGGGTCGCTTGACATCGCGGTTCTCGTCTCTCAGACACGGGGGCGCTATGGCCTCTATCACAGTCACCGTCGCTGTCGCCGATTTTGTCGGCTCGGCGCTCACCTATCGCGTACCCGCGACGCTCGCGGCGTTGATGCAGCCGGGTGTTGCGGTGCTTGTGCCGTTGCGCGAGCGCAAGGTTCCGGCGGTGGTGCTGCGGGTTGGTAAGGCGAGTGAGGCGGCGAGTGGGGCAGCGAGTGAGGCAGCGAGTAGGGCAGGGGTGGGTGAAGGCCACGAGCGGGCGGGCAGCCTGCGTGATGTGCTGACCGTGCTCGATGACGAGCCGCTTTTCGATGAGCCGACGTTCGCGCTGTTTTACTGGCTGTGTGAGTACTACATGGCGGCACCGGGGATGGTGCTGCGGCTGTTTCTTCCGCCGGGGTTTGGCAGTGCCGACAAACCGGCGATACGGCTGACGGCGCAGGGGCGGCGAAGCGCGGCGCTGACGGGGACGTTGTCGAGCGATGCGAAGCTGACGGATCGCGTGCTGGCGGTGGTGCGCGATGGTGAGTCGCTTGTGAAGCAGGCGACGCTGTTGCGGCGGCTCAATGGGCAGAAAAGTGCGACGGGTGCGTTTGCGACGGTGACGGCGGCGCGGGTGAAGACGGCACTGACGCGGCTCGCTGCGCTGGGTGAAATTGAGCTTGTGCGGGTTGCCGATGTGAGTCAGTCGGCGTTGACGCGCAAGGTGGTGGGGCTGGCGCATGGGGTGACGGCGACGCAGGCGCGCGAGGTGGCGCTGACGCTCGCGACGCGTGCACCACGCCAGCATGACGTGCTGGTTGCCGTGGCAGAGCAGGTTGAGCGTGAAGCGGGGGCGGCGGCGGGCGTTGAGCTTGCGGGGCTTGAGGCGCAGATTGCGGGGGCGCGGGCCGCGGTTGCGGCGCTTGAAAAGAAAGCGCTTGTCGTCGTCGTGTCACGCGAGGTGCGGCGCGACCCACATCAACATCGCAAGCAACTTGCCGATGTGCTTCCAGAGCCGACAAATGATCAGGCGCGGGTGCTGGGCGCGATTGAAGCGGCGATGGATGCGGCGACGGGTGCGGCGACGGGTGCGGCAAAGCCTGCGACGATGCTGCTGCATGGGGTGACGGGCAGCGGCAAGACGGAGGTGTATCTGCGCGCGGCGGAGATGGCGCTCGCGCGGGGCAGGACGGCGCTGATTCTGGTGCCGGAGATCGTGTTGACGGCGCGGTTGTGTGACCTTGCGCGGGCAAGGTTTGGCGCGCGGGTGGCGCTGTTGCACAGCAACCTCGGTGATGGCGAGCGGTATGACGAGTGGCGTGCGATTCGCGAGGGGTCGCGTCCGGTCGTGATTGGGGCGCGTTCGGCGGTGTTTGCTCCACTTGCGGAGATTGGGTTGATCGTCGTCGATGAAGAGCATGACGCGGCCTACAAGCAGGAAGACCAGGTGCGTTACCACGGGCGCGATACGGCGGTGATGCGGGCGGCGAAGTCGGGGGCGGTGTGCGTGCTGGGTAGCGCGACGCCGAGTGTCGAGTCTACGTACAACGCGCGGGAGGGGCGGTATGCGCTGCTGGAGCTTCCATCGCGGGTGACGGCGCGGGCGATGCCGCCGATTGCGCTGGTTGATGCGCGCAAGGCGCGGTTGAAGCCCGAGGCGCCGTTGTCGCGTGAGCTGATTGAGGCGCTGAACGAGACGTATCTGCGGGGTGAGCAGTCGATTGTGCTGTTGAACCGGCGCGGCTACCACACGACGTTGCAGTGCCGCGCGTGTGGGCACGCGTTTGAGTGTCCATCGTGTTCGGTGTCGCTGGTTGAGCATCGGGCGGGGGGGCAGGGTGCGGCGACGCTTGCGTGTCATTATTGCGGCTACACGACGCATGTACCCGAGACGTGCCCTGCGTGTGGAAGCGAGCAAGTAAAGCCGTATGGGCTAGGGCTCGAGCGGCTCGAAGCGATTTTGCATGAGACGGTGCCGGGTGCGCGCATCGCACGGCTCGACCGCGACACGACGCGCAAAAAGGGGACGTTGCACGCGACGCTCGATGCGATGCGCGAGGGGCGGCTTGATGTGCTGGTGGGCACACAGATGGTGGCGAAGGGGCATGATTTTCCGCGGGTGACGCTGGTGGGTGTGGTGGCGGCGGATATTGGTCTTCAGGTGCCCGACTTTCGCGCGGGTGAGCGGCTGTTTCAGTTGTTGAGTCAGGTGTCGGGCAGGGCGGGTCGTGCTGAGCTTTCGGGGCGGGTGATCGTGCAGACGTGGCAGCCCGAGCACTATGCGCTGCAGGCGGCGGCGGGCCACGACTATGAGAAGCTTTACGCGCGTGAGGTTGAGACGCGCGAGCCGCTTTTGTATCCACCGTTTTCGCGGCTTGTGCTGGTGCGGGTCGAGGGCAAAAAAGAGCGTGAGACCGAAGAGGCGGCGCGGCGGCTGCACGGGTTGATTGCTGAGGCGATTGGGGCGGCGGGGGCGCGGGTGAGGGCGGGGGGGAGGGCGGCGCGTTGGTCGGGGGTGAAGCGGCCGAGGACGTAGTCGACTTGGGAGTGGCGCGGG
>CAZXXB010000002.1:24269-37847 GCA_964644185.1 uncultured Myxococcota bacterium | reverse complement strand
GCTCGTGGCATCGTCATCGTCATCGTCGTCGTCGGTCGCGTCGTCGTCATCGTCGTCGTCGGTCGCGTCGTCGTCATCGGTCGGGCTCGACGTGTCGGCGTTCGTGTCGCCTGTGTCGTCATCGTCGTCATCGCAGGCGGCGAGCGAGAGGGTGCCTGCCGTGAGCAACAGCGCGACGAAGGCGCGACGCCAGGTCGCGGCGGAAATACGGAAGGTTGTGTTGAGTTCCAACGATTCGTGAAGAGACAGCATGCCAGACACCTTTCTGAGCGGCCCCCCGCTCACCGCACCACCTGCTACAAGCCACCTGCCAGCAGAGGCTGGCGCGGCGGCGCAACGACAGTGGCAAACTTCAGGAAGGTGCACCTAACGCAAGCCGCAGGTCACGTCAATAGGCGAGCCTAAGTTTTCTTGTCGAGCATTTGCGCGACAGCGTGGCGTTTCACCCGTCGCTTCGCAAACCTATTGAAACGCAAACGTTTTTTTTGAGGACCGCAGAGGGGCGACGGCTATTTTTTCATCAGTTCGACGATCTCTTCGAGTTTCGACTCGAAATCGGCCTCATCTTGCGACGCGCTGGCGTCACGCAGGCAATGCTTCAGGTGCCGCCGCATGATCTCGCCTTCGAGCCCCTTCAGCGCCGCCGTCACGGCCCGGACCTGAACGATGATGTCGGGGCAGTACTCGCGCTGCGCGATCATCCGCCGCACGCCTTCGAGTTGGCCCATCGCCCGGTTGACGCGATGCAGTTCGCGTGTGTGGTCGGGGTGCGGTTTTGGCACCTGGGTTGGATTCAGCACTTTCAGTTCGGCGTGTTTCATCGGGCTACCTCGTTTCGCGAAATGCACGGCTCACCGTTCGACGTGCGGCACGACCTGAGAGCGCGGGCGCGACACACACCGTCATTCCCATAACACGGGCGCGGCAAACGCGAAAAACGACCCCACGGTATAAAGCATGATCGAGATCAAGAAGATTGCCGTCGAGACCCTCCGCGTGCGTGTACACGCCTGAGCCAGCACCGGATCGACGGGGCACGGGGCCCTTGCAGCGCGCACCTGCATCGCGGCGCTGACGAGAAGCATCGCCCCGCCAAAGCCGAAGACGATGGCTTTGTTTTCTGACAGCCAGATCAGTTGCGGCACGGTCGAGATGAGTCCGGCGAACGTCGCCCCCGCCCCCAGCGCGACGAACAGCGCCGGTAGCGCGCAGCAGAAGAGCGTGCTCGTCGACGAGAGCACGGTCACCACGGCGACGGCGTAGTCGCGCGGCCCACCCACGGGTGCGGGTTCATTTGCGCGCGAGGCTTGCGACATCGTATCCGGCATCGTTGACCACCTTTCGGATTGCTTCGTCGCTGAGCGCATCGGCGGGGGTAAGGTCGAAATCGACGGTGCGCGACTCGAGCCGAATCACGAGGTTCTTGACCGCGTCGTGCTTGCCAAACGCCTTTTTAAGCCCCGAGGCGCAAAACGAACACACCATGCCCTGCACGGTTACCGTCACGTGCTGGCTTGCGATGGCGGGCGCTTCTACCGGGTCCGCCTCTGCCGCATGGGCTGACAGATCGACGAAGAGCGCCGCGGCAACGCCGAGCGCAAGCATCGCCACGATCATGAAGGCACGCAGGCGAAATGGCGCGCGCAATGCGCCGCGATCACACCCCGCCACCGCCTTACCCGTTTTGTAATTGCATGAACATCCCATCGCGTACTCCAGAGACAACGCGCAGCGCCGATGCCCGACGCCGTGCCACAACCGACTAGATGTCGGCAACGAAATTGAGCATCCACTCTGCCCGAACGCTGACGCCAACCTCGACGAGAATGCTCGCATACATGAGGCGCAGCATCGGCGTGAGCGACCAGTCGTTGGCGAGGTCGGGGTGCCACATGCCTTGCAGCATCACCCATGCGCCTATCTCATCGAACTCTGAAAGGTAGGGCGCGACGCCGATGCGCGCCATGGCGACGGGGTTGAGATCGCCGCCCAGAACGGGGTTGATGCGCCCCATCAGCGCGCCATAGAACCGACGCGACTCGGCGTCGGCCTCGAGCGTTGCCATCCCGGCAAAGCGCGTCGCGAAGTCACCCGCTGCGTCACGCTGCCACGCCGCACCCGGACCACCGTACGCGAACACATTGGCTTGAAAATCGGCCCCGTTGTGGCGGTACAGGAGAAAGCCCACGTTTGCCGTCGCGAGGTGCAGGTCGAACGCTGGCTCGGCGTACCGCTGCCACACCGCGCCCACCGCGACATGGCGATGCACGGTGTAACCGACGCCGCCGAGGTTCAGGTCGGGCATGTTGAAACTCGTCAACGTCGTCGTACCCACGGACGAGACCGGACGCGCGTGTGCCTCGACGCTCAACAGCAGTGCGCAAAGTACCGCCAGCACCGATGCCGCAGCGCCGATGAAACACCCTTTTTGATGGACCCGGTTGGTTGGCTCATGTATACCCATAGGGGGTATATAACGGTTCTCGTGGTCGCGCGCAAGCGAAAGGTTTGGTAGCGAAGCGGCATGAGTTGCCACGCCTTCAACAGTTCACCCGCCACGCGCCGTCGGCCTCGACGTGTGGGGCACGTTCAACGCCCTGCCCTTGTCTGGGTCGCCCGACCCTTGATGACTGGCGTCTTCGCTCTCGCCCTGTGTGGCGTAACCACAGCGCATGCCCACGGCGGGTTGCACAAGGGTCCGCATAGTGAGCCGGTCGCGAAGTGCGACGCGAAGGGCAAATGTGGTCGTGGCATGGACCCAACGTTTGGTCAGGAAGGGCTCGAGTTCGACCCCATCGAAGGGCTCTCGGCAAAACTCACCGCGTCGGTACGACTCAAGAGCGGCAAGGTGCTCGTCGGCGGCACCATTGACCCGCCGTTTCCAGATGAGATTCTGCTCGTGCGCTACCACGACGATGGCGACTACGACGAGGGCTTCGGCGACAAGAGCATGGCGCGCGTGAAGGGGCTCGGCATGCAGCTCTTTGCGATCACCGAAGCACCCGATGGCAAGCTGCTGCTGGTCGGTAAAACCAACGTCAAGGCCGACAAAGACAGGGCCAGCAAAGACCGGGCCGACCCACGCGGACTCATCACCCTCGCGCGCCTCACCGCGAGCGGCAAACTCGACACCACATTTGGCGACAAGGGTCTGCGCAGGCTCGATCTTTCGGGGCACGTCGATGAGCCCACGGGTGCAACCCTGCAACCCGATGGACGTCTGCTGGTGATGGGCACGACGCGCCTCACGGGCAGCTTCATGAACAAGTTTGCCGTTGTGCGGCTGATTCTCGAATAACGCTGCAAAGGCTGGTATCCGAAGTCGGCAGCGAAGGCTGGCAGCGCGTTACGGCTCGTCGCTCAGCTCGAAAACAAGCCGCCCACCCGCCGCGAGCCGCGCGTGCTCAATGATGAAGTCGTCAATCGGCTCGCCATCAAGCGTCACCCGCTTTGCGTAGCGACCCGTGCCCGTCGTCTCGACGACAAGCTCACCCTCGGCCACCTGCAACACCGCGCGTGCGAAGCGCGGCACCGTGAGTATCCAGAGGTCTGAAGAGGGCACCGCATAAAGCCCCAACGACGCGAGCACGTACCACGCCGACATCGCCCCTGCGTCGTCGTTACCCGCGAGTCCATCGGGCAAATCGGTGTAGTTGGTGTCGGCGACCCAGCGCGCCCACTGTTGAGCGAGCCGTGGCTCGCCCGCCGCGACGAAAAGAAACGGCGTGTGAAAGCTCGGCTCGTCACCATGGTTGTAGAAGCTCGGTGGACGGTTCGCCTCGAGCGCCGCCTTTGAGCTGTCGAAACACCGCGTGAGCTGATCGACAAACGCTTCACGCGACGGGTGCAGTGCGATCAACCCCAACATGTCGTGCGGCGCGTGCCACGACCACTGAAACGCGTTGCCGCCGTAATAGTAGTCTCCACGACCGGTCATCTCTTCAAACGGTTCAACGAACGAACCATCGGCGTTTCGCGGACGAAACACGCGCAGATCGGTATCCCAAAGACTCGTGTAGCTTGTCGCCCACTTCGCGGCACGTTCGGCGTCGGCGTCGCGCCCCACGGCACGTGCGAGCGCCGCGATACCAGCGTCGGCGACGTTGTATTCGAGCGTGCGCGTCACGACGCGGCTCGTGAGCCCCACCGGCACGTAGCCGTCACGCAGGTATTCGACGAGACCTTCACGACCCGAATGTGGGTGTTCTTCAGGCGGCGGGCTATCAACCTCTTTGAGCATCAGGTCGAGCGCCTCTTCGCCGTCGATAAGCTCAATGCCGCGAAGATACGACGACGCGACGACGATGTTCGCCGGTGAGCCCGCCGTCACGTTGGGGTAGCCGTGCCCCATCGGCCAGCGCGGCAGGTACCCACCATCGCGCCCCATCTGTATCAGTGACCGCGCAAGCAGCGATGCCCGCTGCGGATGCACGAGATCAACGAGTGGATGCACCGTGCGGTAGGTATCCCACATCGAGTAGTTGGTGTGCACCTCAAACGTCGCGTCATGCACCTCGCCATCGAGGCCGCGATACCGCCCGGTGGTGTCGGTGATGGCGCTCGGCACGATGAACGCGTGGTAGAGTGCCGTCGCCATGATCTCGCGATCGGCGTCGCTGCCCCCCTCAAACGCAACCGCCGACAGGGTCGATTCCCACGCGGCGCGGGCGTCGCGGCGAATGGTGTTGAACGTGCGCCCGTCAACCTCTGCCTCGCGATTGGCTCGCGCACCCGCCGCATCGACGTAGCTCACGCCGACGCGCGCGGTGATGGTCGCGCCCGCTTCGAGATCGAATGTTGCGATGGCGCCGATGCCGAATCCGCGCTGGGTACGTTTGTCGCTCAGCGCACCGCCCGACCACGAAGCGATGCGCGAAGGCGCGGGGTCGAAGGTGATCGAGAAGTAAGTCTTCATGCCGCCCTTTGGCACCGACGAAAAGCGACCCGCGGGCATCGTGTAGCCTTCGAGCCGGTTCTCTTCGATGGCAAGCTCGGCGTCGAGCACCACCGTGTCGAGCATCGCATGCGCAAGGTCGAGCACCACGTGGGCCTCGCCACCCTCTGGCGGGTTGATGAGCGTGTAGCGATGAATCGCCGCGTGGCGCGACGCGGTCAATTCGGCGCGCACGGCGGGCTTGTCGAGCGTGACGGCGTAGTAACCGGGCGATGCTTCTTCGGTCTCTTTGTCGTAGGTTGAGGCGTATCCGAAAACGTTGACGAGCGATGCTGCGTCTCCCGTCGCGGGCATCAACAGCACCGAGCCGAGATCAGCGGTGCTCGTCGCTTGCAGTCGCGTGTGCGAGAAGCCCTGAATCGTGTCGTCTTCGTAGAGGTATCCGGCGGCGCGAAGCCCACCGACGGCGCCGCCTTCGCTGGGTATCGTGTCGGGGCTCACGGCGACCATGCCCCACGGCATCACCGCACCTGGAAAGCAGTTACCCCGGTCGAGTCCGCCCGTGCCGATGAACGGATCGACGAGATCGACGTAGAGCGACGGCGCGATGACCGCATCGTCAAAGCCTGTGTCTGTGTCGCCTGTGTCTGTGTCTGCGTCTGTGTCTGCTGCGTCGGTATCAGCGTCTGCGCCTGTCTCGCCCGTGTCTGTGTCTTCTGCGTCTGTGTCTGACTCGTCGTCCGTGTCGGAGGTAGACGCGGTGTCAGCCTGGGTTTCGTCGGCGCCAGCGTCTTCACCGTCGTCATCATCGCCACAGCCAGAGAGCGCAACGCCAGCAATGAGCGCGACGAGCGACAACACCAACGCGACGTGCGCGCGGGGCTTCGCGAGACGTGACGCCGCGAAACGTGGGCATGCAGCAAATGACTGGAAGCGAAACGGCGGCGCGAGTGATGGGGTCAACATGGGGCGCTACATACGCGCCATCCGCCGCATATACGTGACGCGACGGTGCCATTTGCGTGGAGACCTTTGCGTCAAGACACGCTTTGCGTCACTACACCACGCGCTGATTTTCGCACACGCCCGGTATCGCCGTGACCTTGTGCATCTTGCCCGCCTCGTCGCGCACCTCGCCCTCGAACACCCCATACGCCTGCGTAAAATTCTCGCTCGCAATGCCCGCGTTGAACGTCTCCTGAAACGCGCCATCGGGCTTGAACGTCACGTTCACCTCGCCCCCCGCCGTGTAGATGCGCCATGGAAGTCGCGGGTCGGCAGCGTCGAACTCGAAGTAGCTCTGCGACACTTTTAAAAGCTTGCCGCCGTACCACACCGCGTTTTCATTAAAACGATCGTGGTAGGTCGGCTCGCACAGGTTGAGACCAAACACGGTGCCGTCGTCGAGCCGGCCTGTTCCGCACGCCCAGCGCCACACGGTCTCTCGCGCCGGAGACCCCGCCGTGTAGTCGATGCACGCGAACGCGGTCGCGGGGTCGAGCGTGTAGCTCTCGCCCCCGACGGTAATCGCCCCCGAGCAGGCGATGGTGGTCACCTTTTGCGTGTAGCGAAACCGCTGATTTGGTTGGGGCATCATCACGCAGAGTGGTGGCGACGTATCGAGGTTGTCGTGCAACGTCACGTCGGCTGTAAAAGGCCCGTGTGAGCCCTCGGCGTTGAGCGAGAGATGGCGGCCAGCTTCGGGCATGCGACTTTCGATGCGCACCGACTGCCTGCGACCGAGCTTGCCATCGAACGCGACAGTCCCGCGCCACGTGTCGCGCGAGACCTCAACCCCCATCGCACCGGGCACCTTCGTCGCGGCCTCATTAAAGACCTGGCTCTTGCGGTCGATGACGTAGCTGAAACAGACCCCCACGTAGCCTAAGTGCGCGACGGCGACGCTGAGCCGCACGTCGGGCGTGAAGATACCAAGCCACATCCAGCGTTTTTCGCGCAGTGCTTTCGCGATGTTGAAAAGCGCGCTCGGGTCTTTGTAGTCGGGGGTGTTGATGCGCTCGGGCGGCAGGCGAAACAACCCGAAGCGCGGCGACCCATCGGGCGCGACCACGGCATCGGTGAGGGTAAACGTCTCGGTCGTACCCGGTATCGAGACGCGACTCGTGCCCTTGTGTAGATCCCAACTCATCGTGCCCCCGTGTCGCGACGTCGTCGCGCACTAGCCGAGACTCAACTCGACCTCGGTCGCGCCGTCGCCGCCTTCTTCCTGACGCGCCGAATGAAACGACGCAACCCACGGCGACCGCGAAAGGTTTTCGCGCACCGCCTGCTTTAGCGCACCTGTACCATGCCCGTGTATCACGCGCGCCAGCTTGAGCCCGTTGCGCGCCGCTGCATCGAGCCAACCGTCTAACTCGTCGAGCGCGTCACCCACGCGCTTGCCGCGCAGATCGAGCTCAAAGTGAAACGCGTCACCGCTCGTCACCGCGCCCGCCGCGAACGCTTCGGGTCGCGGAGCTGGCTTTGGTGCCTCGATCTTCGCCACACCCGCACCCGCCGCGACACCGCGCAACTCATGCAGCCGCACCTCGACACGCTTACCAAACACCGGCACCGTCACCCGCTCGCGTCGCGGATCGACCGCCTCGACCGTCGCCTCTGAACGAAACGCCGGAATAAACACGCGCCGCCCCGGAGCAAGCGACGACGGCTCGACCGCGTGCCCCTCGGCGAGCGCCGCCGCGTGATGCTCGCGCTCTTGCGCCGCCACCTTTGCCGCCGTCTCACGCTCGACCGACTGCAACTCGGCAACACCCTTTTCGGCCTCGCCAATGGCCACCCGCACCGCTTCGAGATCGCCTTCGCTTTTTACCTCGGCGGGCACGCTCAATTGCCTCAGGCGCGAAACGATGGTCGTCACCTGCGCCTTCAACTCAGCAATCTCTTTCAGCAACCCCTTGCGCTGCGCGTGCATCACCTCGCGCTCACGCTGCTCAAGCTTCGCGTTGCGCTCGTGGGCTTTTTGTTCACGCGACGCAAGCTCGGCATCGCGCGCCTCGATCTCTTCACGCATGCGCGCAAGTGTCATGCGCTGCGTTTCGAGTTCTGCCGACAAGCGACCGAGCCGCACCTCGCGCTCGCCTGCAATCTGCTCGGCGCGCTTCAAAATCGCCTCGGGCAAACCACCCCGTCGCGCCGCTTCAAACGCATAACTTTGCCCCGCGAGCCCCGTCTCGAGCCGAAACGTCGGACGAAACGTCTCGGGGTGGATACCCACACTCGCATTGGTGAAACGCGGGTCGTCGAGCGCCAGCGAACGCAACTCGGGGTAGTGCGTCGTCGTCAACACCAGCGCCCCCGCATCAACGATGCGCTCGATGACGGCAATCGCAAGTGCCGCACCCTCGCGCGGGTCGGTCTCGGTGCCAATCTCATCAAGCAACACGAGCGTACCCGGCCCCGATGCTTCGAGAATGCGTGTCAACCGTGCGAGCTGACCGGTAAACGACGAGAGATGCGCGTCGAGGTCTTGCGCATCGCCAAACGAGCCCATCACCCGCGTCACAAACGGCAGCGCCGCCGACGCCGACGCGGCAATCGGCATGCCCATGCGATGCATCAGCGCCGAGAGCCCCGCCGCCTTCAACAACACGCTCTTACCACCCGCGTTGGGCCCCGTGATGATGAGGCCCGCGCCACGTGCCGCGCTGCCTGCCCCGTCACCCACGACATCACCCGCCGCGTCATCGCCCAGTACGAGATCGTTCGGCACCACAGACTCGCCGGTCAGCACCAGCAACGGATGCCTGAGCTTCGTCAGATGCAACGCGCGCGCATCACCCGTTGGCGTCGAGCATCTCGGCAACACGCGCCCGTGCAAACACCTCGTCGAGCCGCGCCGCCTTGTCTGCCGCGTCATCAAGCGTCGCCGAGAGCGCGAGCGTCTCGCGCGACAGCTCAATCAAAATGCGGCGCTCTTCTTCACGCACGCGAGCCCGCGCCAGCGTGAGGCGATTGCCATGCTCGACCAGCACTTCGGGCTCGACGAACACCGTCTGCCCCGTCTGCGACGCATCGTGCACAATGCCCGCCACCTCGGCCCGCGTCTCGCTCTTGACCGGAAGCACGTAGCGATCGTTGCGCAGCGTGTAATAGTCTTCGCGCAACAAACCGAGGTCTGAGAGTTTACGTACCAGCTCTTGCACGCGCCGCTGCATCTTCTGGTGCTCACGACGCTCTTCTTCGCGCGCCGCGCGCAGCTCGGGCGTCGCATCGTCGAGCAGCGTGCCCTCGTCATCAAACGAGCGCCGCAGCTTCGCGGCGTAAGGCTTGCAGGGGTCGATCTCGGCGGCAAGGGCGCGCAGCCGCGTCACGCGGTCGGGCAAATCGTAAAAGTAGTCGAGCAGACGCGCGAGCCCCTCGGTGAAGCGCCGCACGAAGACGAATGACTCGGGTCCCAGCACCCCGTCGCGCCGCAATTTCAACAACACCGGACGCACATCTTCGAGACCCAGCGCCGGTGCCGGGTGCAGCCGCAACAGGTAACGCGCCTCTTCAATGCGCTCGATGCTCTCGCGTGCATCGGCACGGGTGAGATAGACTCGCGCGACTTCGCAACGTGCGCGGCCTCGCGCCGATCGTGCCTCTACGGCAATCGCGCGCAACAGGGCATCGACACCGAGGGCACGCAACACGTCGGGCTCTGCAAGATCACTTGCGGGCACGGTGCGCGCCTGCTCGCTGCCCGCGGTCACCGCGCTCGTCACTGCGGCCCCCCCGGGCGCGATGTGCTCTTTCGCGTCGTCGGCCTCGTTGCCCGTCATCATCGTTGCTTGTTCTGTTCGTTCAACCGTCATTCATTCACGCATCACTGGTTCGTCCAGTTGCCACGGGGGTCTTGCAACCCTTGCGGAGCCCCTTTCACCGTCGGCGGCAGCGGCCCTTTGTGATCCGGCCCAAATTTCCACGCCAGCAAAAGGCCAGCGACGAGCGCGATGCTCACGGCAAGCCCAACCTGCATCGCCCGCGCCCCGTCGGCGACCATCTCGGCATCATCGCTACCCACGCTCGGCGGCACGGGGCTTCGCTCATTCGCATTGCTCATCGGCGTCTCTCGTTGCAGGGCCATGACCGTCACGATTCACATGTCTGTCGCGATTCAGAGGCCGGGCCATGTGCCCGAGAGCCACTTTTGCATGCGCGCCACCGCCTCGTCGATGCGGGACTCACTCTCGACCAGCGCAAAGCGCAAATAGCCCTCGCCCGCCGAGCCAAACCCCGCACCCGGAGAAACCGCAATCGCGCACTCGGTGAGTAGCTTGCGTGCAAACTCATGCGAATCGAGCGGCGCGAACCGCTCGGGTATGCGCGCCCATACGAACATCCCCGCTTTCGGGGCTTCGACCGCCCAGCCGAGCCGCTGAAACCCGGCGACAAGCCGATCACGCCGCGCGTGATAGGTCGCCGCCACGTCGCGCGCCGCCGCACCCTCGGCCTCGAGCACCCCCGCCGCCGCGATCTGCAACGGCTGAAAGATGCCGTAATCGAGAAAGCTCTTCACCCGCGCCAGCGCCCGCACCATGCCGCGATTGCCCGCTACGAATCCGACTCGCCAGCCCGGCAGGTTGTAGCCTTTCGACAACGTGGTCAGCTCGACACCGACCTCACGCGCCCCACGTGCCGCGAGAAAACTCGGCGGACGATACCCATCGAAGCCAAGCTCGGCATGGGCAAAATCGTGAATCACCAGAAACCCGTACTGCCGCGCCAGCCGCACCACGCCCTCGAAAAAGTGCAGGTCAACCGTCACGCCAGTCGGGTTGTTCGGAAAATCGAGCAGCAGCAGTCGCGGACGTGGCCACATGCTCGCACACACCCGCTCGATGCGCGCCAGCGTTTCGGTTCCGTTCTCGTGCGCCGCACCCACGGGCACCTCGACGGCGGTACACCCCGCCAGCAACGCCGCATAGCGATGAATCGGATAACACGGGTTGAGCAGCATCACCGTGTCGCCGGGCTCGGTGAACGCGAGTAAGCCGTGCACGAGCCCATCTTTGCTGCCCATCGTCACGACGCATTCGTTTTCGGGGTCGAGGTAAACCTCGTAGTGGCGCGCGTACCAACCCGCGAGCGCCGACCGCAGGCGCTGGATACCGCGCGACGACGAGTAGCGATGCTGGCGTGGGTCGGCGGCGGCCTGCACCAGCGACTCGACCGCGTGCGCGGGCGGCGCGCCGTCGGGGTTTGCCATGCCAAAGTCGATGAGGTCGCTGCCGCGTTCACGCAGCCGCTGCTTCAGTTCGTTGAGTTCGGCGAAGGGGTATGGCGGCAGGCGCCTCAACCGCGGAAACGCATCCATGCCCCGCCCTATGCCACAGCTTCGCGGCAAAGTCGTCACCTGACCCCAACCCCGCGACCGTTGCGCGCAAGCCTTTGAATGTGTACAAAGCTCCCACGTCTTAGACACGGGTTATGGGTCAGTATGGCGTTTCGCCAAACACACCAATCGGGTGCCTCGCGCGCCTCGACTGAGAAGCCTCACGCGGGCAAGGAGCGTCGCAATGAAGCGCTCAGTATTTGCGATTGCAGCGATCTCGGTGGCCTCGGTGGCGGCGGTTGCCGTTGCCCAGAGCAAAGATGAATACGAGTTGGGCCTCACCGCCATTCAGGGCTGCAAAGGCTTCACCGAAGAGAAAAACACCGCGTGTGACTTCGGCTTCGGCAAAGACAAGCTGCGCGTCAGCCGCCCCGACATCATCAAGGCCGGCACCTCGATCGTCGTCGACCACGACTTCATGAACAAAGACGACGACGACGCCAAGATGACCCTGCGCATCGTCATCACCGACTGTGGCAAAGACAGCCGCATCGAGACCGGCCTGCGCACCAAGATGGGTCACTTCGCCGCGACGAAGGGCGAGAAGACCTGGCAGAAAGACCTCACCAAAGAGGTCGCCCGCGACATGCGCAACGCCTACGCGACCTGGTTTGCCGGCACCGAAGCCTGCAAAGCCCCCGCGAAGAAGTAACCCGCTTTATCGGGTGAACCAGACGACGGACTCGCGCGCCACGTGGCCTGCGGGTCCGTTTTGCTTGTGAGCCTGTTCGTTTTCGCTTCTGTTTGTTTCACGGGTTGCTTTGGCGTTTGCTTTTGCGGCGAAACAGACTAGAAGCATCGTTCGTGCCGGGTGGGGAGCATGGCCTGCGGGTGAGATGCACGGCACAGTGACAGCGCGCCTGTCGCGTCATCGTGTGCAAAGCAGCCCGCCTCGAAACGAGAACTTCCGTGCCTGACGACATCCGCCGCAACGACAACAGCAAAGCCACCCCGCCCGACGCTTCCGCAGACAGGTCCGCCGAGAAGCCCGGCAGCGCGTCGCCGATCATGCCGACGGGCCGTCTGCGACGGCTCGGTAAACTCGCAGCGCTCGGTGCCGACATCAGCTCGCGCGTCGCCGCAAAAGCCGTGCAACGCGTCGTCAAAGGTACCTCTGGCGAGCCCCGCATCGACGACCGACCCAAAGCCGATCTCAGCGACCTCACCCCTGAGCAGCGTCAGGCCCGTGAACGCATGGAAAAACTGCTGGGCGAGGTTGGCATCTCGGTCGAGATGGCCGAAAAACTCGTCTCGACGCTCGGCGAGATGAAGGGCGTCGCGATGAAGTTCGGCCAGCAAATCTCGATGGAGCAAGACATGCTACCACCCGAGGTGCGCGCCGTCGTCGCAAAGCTCTACAACGACGTGCAGCGTATGGAATACCCGATGGTGGCGGGCGTCGTCGAAAGCGAGCTGGGCAAAACCCCCGACAAGCTCTTCGCCGAGTTTGAACAAGAGGCGTTCGCCGCCACCTCGCTCGGGCAGGTGCATCGCGCCGTCACCAAACAGGGCGAGCGCGTCGCGGTCAAAGTGCA
Organism: uncultured Myxococcota bacterium; assembly: GCA_964644185.1. GTDB lineage: Bacteria > Myxococcota > JAJVIH01 > JAJVIH01 > CAZXXB01 > CAZXXB01. The sequence goes on along the minus strand of CAZXXB010000002.1, from coordinate 25,081 downwards.
ATACCCCGGCGTCGACAAAGCGCTCGTCAACGACCTCAAAAACGTCGGGCTGATGGTCAAGACCATTGGCCTTTTGGCCAACAAGAGCGGCGACGCCAACCTCTTCTTTGGCGAGATCGCCAACGAGACCGAAAACGAACTCGACTACCGCCTTGAAGCACAAAACAACGCCCTGCTCACCGAAGCTGTCCGCTCGTGGAGCGACCTCGTCGTGCCGCGCATCGTGCGCGAGCTATCGAGCCAGCGCGTCTTGACGATGCAGTTTCTCGAAGGTGAAACGCTGCGCGACTGGGCCAAGCGCGACCACGACGACGATGCCCGTTTTCGCGTCGCCGTGCAGCTCGTCAAGGCGATCTACGGCCCGTTCTTTTCACACGGACTCGTGCACGCCGACCCGCACCCCGGCAACTACCTCGTGCTCAACGACGGCAGGCTCGCGATACTCGACACCGGCGTCGTGAAAAAACTTCCGGCGAGTTTCGTCGCGGCCTACTGGCAGCTCGCGATGGGCGACCTCGACCGCACGCGCCACATCGACATCTACAAAGAAGTCGTCGCCTCGGGCTTCGAGGTGCGTATCCCCGAAGAGCGCGCCCGCGCCGTGATTGACGAAATCGCGAAAATCATACGCATGCCGATTCACAGCGACGACTACGACTTCGGCACCTACGATCTCATTCGCCGCATGCGCACGCTCGGCATGACCCACACCCGCGACTTCATGGCGATTCGCCCGCCGCCCGAGGCGCTCTTCTTTTTCCGCGCCGTTGGCGGACTCACGCAAAACCTCGGCATGATGCGCGCACGCGGAG
>CAZXXB010000002.1:637-24249 GCA_964644185.1 uncultured Myxococcota bacterium | reverse complement strand
GCTCGGTCGTGCGTCAAATCGCCGATGGCCCGCACCTGCGCGAGAGCCCGTTCGCAATGCAATATCTTCGGTGAAACGTTCTTCGGTGAGCGTTCAGCTACCCAAACAGTTCGAACTTGCGCGACTGACCCGTCTCGGCGCGCAGCCGCGCAAACGGCTTTGCAAGCGCGGTGAGTGACGGTCCACGCGCGGCGAAATCGTCAATGCCAGCCTGCGACCGCGTGTGCCACAACAGCACATTGCGCGTACCCGGCGGAACGTATTTGCCAAGCTCAACCGCCGCCAGCGCCGCCGCACCCGCCTTCGCCGTGTACGTCGCGTCGAGCGCGATGCCACACGCCGCAAATCGCTCAATCGCGCGCAACCCACTCTCGGTCGCGTGTCCGTAACCCGCACCATACTCACGACCGGTAAGGCTCGCGTTGAACGCCCCCGACACGACATCGTAGCGCGGCATCAGATGCTCGACCGGCACCCCCAGCTTCGCCAGCAAACGCAACGTCGCCCGCGCAGCACCCACAAACAGAAACCGATTCGCAATCGCAGTCGGCGTCACCCGCACCGCAAGCACACGCGTGTCGAGCTTCGCCAGCGCAAACCCCACCGACAACCCCACCGCCGTGCCGAGCGTACCCGCCGCCACCACGACGAGGTCGGGCTTTGCCACCTCACCACGCGCCACCGGCCCCGCAAGCTCTAGCGCCGCGCTCACATAACCGAGGTTCGACAGCGCATTCGACGCCCCCGCCGGAAACACATACCCCCGCGCCCGCGCCTCGCCCCGCGAGCCACCCTCACGCACATGCGCCACCTGCGCCGCGTGAAGCAGCACCGGCGCCAATACCGGAGATCCCGCGTGAATCAGCTCGACCCCAAGCCCCGCAATCGCCCGAATGTTTTGCAGGCAATACGTCGTCACAGGTTGCGGATACAGCGCCGCCGTCACGCGAAACCCCGCCCGCGTCGCGTAGAGCGACGTCGCAAACACCTGATGACTCGCGTAGGCCCCGTACGTGTAGATGCGCGTTGCGTGCGCCGCCTCGGCATCGGCCAGCAGCATCTCGAGCTTGCGCACCTTGTTGCCGCCGTATTCACCCGCCGTCAGGTCGTCGCGCTTCACCCACAGGTCAACCCCGCGCGCAGAAATCGCCAAACGCTCGACGGGCGTCGGCAGCCGCGCAATCGCCACGTGTCGCAGCGCAGCCCGCGTTTGCGGATATCGCTCGTGCAGCTCGAACATCACGCCTTCGTTAGCGCGATGACAACCTTCACGCCATCGAGATCGAGCGCCTTACCCAGCGGCAACGCCGACGCCTCGTCAATCGAGAGCGCGAGCGCCTCACCCGCGATGTAGTCACGATGCGTCGCAAACGCCGCCCGCACCAGCGCCTCGTCGCTCAACCACGACAGGTGAATCCGGTCTTCAATCGCGAGCCCCGACTCTTTACGAAGCACCTGAATCTGCCGCACGAGATCGCGCATCACCCCTTCGACGCGTAGCTCGTCGGTGAGCACCGCATCAAACGCGACCCACGTGCCCTTCTCTTCGGCAAACGCGCGATCATCGGGCACGGCAACCGTGACGAGAAGGTCTTCGCGAGCAAGCTCAAACGACTCACCCTCGACCTGCACAACCACCTTCGCCGCATCGCCAAACCGCGACCACAACGTGCCGCCCTCTTCGCCAATCACCGCCGTCAGCGCCTTCATCCGGTCGCCAGCGCGCCTGCCGAGCGTCTTCAGGTTGGGCTTGACCATCATCGCGTAGGGGACCTTCAGACCCGGCTCATGCACCACCATCTCGCGCACGTTGAGCTGCTCTTTGAGCATCGTCTCAAACCGCCGGACCGCCGCCGCCTCGCGCGCATCACGCGGCGCAACCTCGAGCCGCGACAGCGGCTGCCGCACCTTCAGCTTTTTCGACTCACGCGCCGCAAGACCGAGACTCGTCACCCGAATCACGTCGCGCATCGCCGCCGAAAGCTCATCGTCGGCAAGCTCTGCCCGCGCAGCCGGATACTCAGTCAAATGCACGCTCACGGGTGCCGTCGCATCGACCGCACGCACGAGCCCCTGGTACATCCGCTCGGTCACGAACGGAATCAACGGAGCGGCAAGCCGCGTCACCGTTTCGAGGCAGGTAAAGAGCGTCTCAAACGCCATCCGCGAGTCATCTGAGAGCGTCGCGCTGTTGCCCGCCCCAACCTCCGCCGTGTCTTCACTATCGGTCGCCCAGAAACGCCTGCGGTTGTGGCGCACGTACCAGTTCGAGAGGTCTTCGATGAACGCCTCAAGCGCCAGCGCCGCCGCGCGCGCATCGTAGGCCTCAAGCGCTGCGCGACACGCCGTGACCGTCGCCTGCAACTCGCTCAACACCCAGCGATCAAAATCGGGCAACGCGGCGTAACGCGCGGCACTCATCGCCTCTCGTTGCGGAACGAACCCCGAGACCCGCGCGTAGTTGATGTAAAACGCCGCCGTGTTCCACAGCGTGTTGATGAACCTGCCGCGCACCTCGCGCAGCACCGTGTAGCCGAAGTTGAGGTTTTGCAGCGTGTCTTGCCGACAGTAGAGCCAACGCATCGCATCGGCCCCCGCCTTATCCGCCGCCTCATCAAACCAGATCGCGTTGCCCCACGACTTGTGCATCTCGCGCCCGTCTTCGGCGCGCACGAGCGAATACCCAACGAGGTTTTTGAACGGCGGACGCTTCTCGCCCTTGCCGTGTTCCATCATCGTGCTCATCGCGAGCAGGGCATAAAACCAGTTGCGAAATTGCCCCGGAAAACACTCGAGTATCAGGTCTGCCGGCACCCACTTCTGCCAGTACGCCTGATCGAACGCATCGCCCGGTTTTTCGCGCACCGTCGAGTAGGCGACAATGCCCGCGTCGAGCCACGGGTTGCCTACGTCTTCGACGCGTCGCAACGTCGCGCCCGTCTTTTTCGACTTCACCGTCAGGCGATCAATCCACGGACGATGCGGCGAATACCTCCCGTCGTTGAGCCCCGCCTCAAACTCGGCCCACGCCGCGGGGTCGCTCTCGCTCGCGCGCGCCTTCAGCTCTTCGAGGCTGCCAATCACATCAAACTCGTTGCCGTCGTCGCTCACCCAAATCGGCAACGCGAGGCCCCAGAAGCGCTTCTTCGAGATCATCCAGTCGCGCATGTTCGTGAGCCACTCGATCTCACGGTCTTTGCCCCACGCCGGATTCCAGTTGATCTGCTCGACGGTCGCCTTGATCTCGTCGCGCCAATCCATGTCGATGTACCACTCATCGACGAGGCGAAAGACCAGCTCGTCGCCCGTGCGCCAGCAATGCGGATACACGTGCGGGTACTGCTCGGTCGCGAGCAGGAGCCCTTTGTCTTTCAGCGACTGAATCACAAGCTCGACCGTCTCTTTGTCGGTCGCCTTCATGCCCGCGAACGGGCCAAACGGCGCGAGAAAACACGCCGCCTCGTCGAGCGGTGCCACCATCGGCAACCCCTCGCGCTTGCCAATCACATGGTCGATGTCACCGCACCCCGGTGCCGTGTGAACGATACCCGTCCCCTCGCCGGCGACAACGACCGGCTTACCCTCGCTGTCGCGCCCGCCATCAATCACCCGATGCGCGTCGCGCGACGACACCGTGATCGCCGCATCGACGACCGGATACCCACCCGCCGCCTGCTGCGCCTCTAACTCATCAAACGGGCCGTCATACGCGGCACCAACTAGGTCGGCCCCCTTCACCGTGCCCAGCACCTCATAGCCGCCGCGCTCGTTCAAAAGCTGGGCAATCGTCTTGAGCTTCGGCACCCCGTCAATCCACTCTTTTTTCTCTTTGAACTGACTGTCGAGCCGCGCGTAGTTGAGGTTTTCGCTGGCGAAGATCAGCACCTCGCCGGTCTTTTTGAGCTTCGCCCGCACATAGTCGAGGTCGGTGTTGACCGACGCCGCCACGTTCGCCGTCAGGGTCCACGGCGTCGTCGTCCAGATCAGCAGATTCTCTCCGCGAAACGCCCCATCGCGCAGCGGCAGTTTCACAAACAGCGCAGTGTGCGCGACGAGCTTGCGCCCCTCGATCACTTCCATCTGCGAGTAGGCGCTACCGGCGCGGCCCGACCACGGCATCACGTCGGTGCCGCGATAAATCTTGCCGCGCTCGTGGCACGTCTTGAGAAACCGCCAGATCGTGTAGTTGTTCTCTTCCCACATCGTAAAATACGACGCCGGAGGTGTCGCCTCAGCGGTCGTCGCGCGACGCGGGTCGAGCCAGTCTTCTTTGTCCCAGTCGCCCCAGTTCATCCACATGCCGAGGCGAATCGACTGGTCGGTCTGCTTGCGCGCAAACTTGCGCACGCGCGCCTTGCAGATGTTGACGAAGTTCTCGACGCCGAACTCGCGAATCGCCTTTTTCGACGTGAGGCCGTACTCTTTTTCAACCTCGACCTCGACCCACAGCCCCTGACAGTCGAAGCCGTTCTGCCAACGCTGATCGGCCCCATTCATCGCATGGTAACGCTGATATACGTCTTTGAGCGTGCGGCCCCACGCGTGATGCACGCCCATCGGGTTGTTCGCCGTGATGGGCCCGTCGAGAAAAGAAAACCGCTTCTCGCTGCCGCGATTTTTCGCGCGCAGCTTTTCAAACGCGTCGGTCTCTTTCCAGAACGAAAGCACCTCGCGCTCAAGCGCCGGAAGTTCAAACCACGCGTCGGTCTTCTGGTAGCCCGCGCCCGGCGTAATACCCACCGACGTGCCAGCGGTGCCAGTCGTGACCTTCGATGAGTCTGTCTGCGTTGAATCGAATCGTGTCTCAGCCATGGTGACGCGGTGATGTAGCGTCACGGGTGATGCGGCGCAAGAGCAACGCGACGCGCCCGCGCTCTCATTCACTCGCGGGGTGCGAACGCGCGCGCGTAGACTCCATCAATGTCGGGGCCATTCGAGACCGGGTCGACGAGAAACGGCGCACCCGTCGCCGGGTCTATCTGCGTGCCCGCCGCGGTGAGCCGCACAAAGACGAAACCGTTGGCTTTGATCTCGGTCGCGAGCGGCGAATCATCGAGGTCGTCGAGGTCAAACCCGTCGCCCCCCGCGGCTTCGCCATCAAACAGGTCGACCCGGTTCGTCTCTTCGTTGAAAAGCACCGGCGTCTTGCCCGCAAAGCCCTGCCATGCAGCGGGCGACGCCACGTAGCCATTCGCGTAGTCGGGCTCGCGACTTGGCACGTAGGCGTGGCGAAACGTGACCCAGCTTTCACCGTCAATCGACACCGAGACGACGAGTAAATCCATGAACACTGCGTCGTCGCCAAAGCGAAACGCGTTTTCAAACACGACGAGATCATCACCCGCCACGTTGAGCACCCGCCGCCCCTTCCAGCCGAGCGTCAGCGAATCGTTCACCCCGGCATCGAGCCCCAGCGAAAACACGTCGAGGCTACCCTGTCGCTCGCCGCCACCGCGCACCCCGTTGACGGCGTTGAGCACGACGCTCACGCCAGGCCCCGCGATGGGGTTGCCGAAAAACTCATCGGCGTACGCCGCCCCATCGGTCACATCATCGTCGTCATCACCATCATCGGCGTCGTCGCCGCCGATCGGGTCTTGCACGGCATCGCTCGTCTCACCCGCCGTCTCGCCCGCAGCGTCATCACCCGTCTCGCCGCCATCATCATCGTCGTCGTCACCGCACGATGCGACGACGAGAGCACCACACAGCAAAGACCAGCGCGCCCACGACATCGCGCGCCCCGCAAAGCAACCCAGATTTTCGGTGAACATGACGAACCTCTCGCGCACCACGCCCCGTGGTATCGCAACGTCGAGCGCATCGTCGGGCAGGTCTCCTGGCTCGCAAGCGGAACGCGATACACATCGCGCGCCTTACGCCATCGCGCCTTCCCAAAGCTCGGCGCGTCTCGGTCGCGCGCGTCAACGCTTCAGTGGCTGCCAGACCCGTGCGGGTCGGCGTGCGAGGCGGCTTGCTCACAGTGGCGGGGGCCACGCCGGAATCACACCGGCTTCCCTATTCTCCGCATCGGTCGGAATCGACCAACACGGCACCCGTGATGCAATTTGAGGCTTGTGGCTACTTGCTTTACGCGCAAAACGCAAGCGCGGCGTCTTTGACCCGCGTTCACCCACCGACATCGCAAATCAACCGTTGGTCGGGGAGACAGGATTCGAACCTGCGACTTCCTGCTCCCAAAGCAGGCGCTCTACCAGACTGAGCTACTCCCCGACGCGACACAACCGCAACACGACTCACCCGCGGCACCACCGCCCGCACACCGCCTGCCGTTTGCCACCGCACCCACCAACACGCGGCAGCCACGAGCACGCGGCACCCAAAACAGACGCGTGCGCGGCTGAGGCAACTTATCCCGCAGCCTGCGCACGCACGTTCGAGGCATCTTGTGCCCTGCTCGCGACGATTAGCCGAGCACGCGCTGAAGCTTGAGCGCAAGGCCCATCTGGCCCTTCACCTTCAGCTTGCCCGACATGAACAGCATCTGCGCGTTCTTCGTGCCTTCGAGCATGCCGGCGAAATCATCCGCCGCCATCGAAATCACGCACTCGGGGTTCTCAACTTCGCCCTCGCCAGCCGACGGACCCTCGCCGTTGCGCAGGTTGATGAAGTACTTGCCACCACCGTCGCCCGCGAGGTCGAACTGGTACACGGCGTTGATTTCCGGAGCCATCGAGCCCTTCTCGGCCATCATCGCTTGAATCTTCGTCTCAAAAAGCTCTTTCGCGGTCGCCATCTCGATCTCCTTTTGCCGCGCACACGGGCGGCGGGTCAGCACAGAATCGCGTCAAAACAAAAACCCGGATGTCGTAGGTAGCACCGCGTCAAAACCGGTGTCAACGCTCTGCCGCCCGTCTCGTCTTCGCAACCGCGCACACCTCTTCAGTCAGCGCCCCCGTCGCCCCCCGCGCAATGCGCCTGTGCCCCTCACGATTCGGATGCGCGGGGTCATCCACATGCCCGCGCAACGCACGCGTATCACCACCCGCAAACACGTCGCGCACATCGACCACCCGCACACCCCCACCACCTGCCCCATCACCGCCAAACCCATACCCACCGCGCGCAAGGCACCCGTAAGAGAGCGCGTCGTCTTTGCACGCAAACTCGTCGTACTGCCCCACCGCATGGCACCGCGCCGGTTCAGCCGAATAATCACTCGCCATCGACGGTATCGGCATCAACACAAACCGCGCCCCGTCACGCACCACCTCGTCGCGCAACCCATCGAGCCTGCGAAGTCCACGCTCGCACCGCCCTGCCTCGCCCGTCGTCAACTGCCGTGCATGCAACCCATACGCAATACGCACCACCACCCGCTCATACAGCATCGACCGCTTCGCCAGCGGCTCACCAAACGCCCGCACCCGCATCAACCGCTCAAACCACGCGGGCACCTCAAGCTGCACGAAACTTTCCGGATGATAAACCGGGTACGCCACCGACCCATTAAAATCGTTCGCAAACAGCGCGTACACCACCACGTCGGGACGCTCGTGCGCCACCCGATGCCGATAGTTCGCCGCAATCTCGGTCAGGTTGTAGGCCACGACCGCCGCATTCACCACCTGAACGGTCACCCCATACGGCTCACCGCATTGCGCCTGCAACGCGCCACGCACCTCACCCACCCACCCCGCGCCCCCATCACTCGGCGCCGCCGTCACCGAATCACCCAGCACAAACACCCGCACCTCATGCGGCCCACGCTCACCATCGAGCCTCGGCCCCATGAACCCATCCTGCCGTTCAGAACCAAACACCGGCGCCGGCACAAAACCCAACTGCGGCAACTCTGTCGGCACCAGCACCCCCGACTTCGACAAAAACCCCGGTGGAACCGGCAACCCGCGGATGAACGCCCCCGCCGAAAAATCAACCGCCCGCGCCGTAAACTCGCCAAGCGCCAGCACGACGCCCAGCGCGACGATCACGCCCAAAAACATCGAAGCGGTGAAGGCAATCCGCTTCAGACTGCCCACACCGCTTCGCATACTTCGATCAATCCCCGCTGCGATCGTGCGCCGCAGCCATCAACCACGCGCGTCCGACGCTATCGCCGTCGCGCGCTCAAAGGGGTTGCCGCGTTCTCAGGGGAACGGAAACGGAAAGCCCGTTGTTCCGCCCGTGCCGCCCGACGCGTCTTCGGGGTAGCCGCAGTCACACACCGCCTGACCACCCTGCGCCGGAACTTTGCAGAACCCGTTGTACGCGGGCTCAGGGTCTTCACCCGTACCACCCGTGCCACCGGTTCCGCCGCCGCCCGCGATGTCGCAGCACTCGCCACCTTCGCACACTGGGTACGCGGGGTCTGAGCAGCCACCCACACCCGCAAGACACCCAATCGCCGGCCACTCACCCGCGATGCACGTCTGCACCGGCGTGCCCGTGTCGGTGTCACCCGTGTCGGTGTCGCCCGTATCGGTATCGCCCGTGTCGGTGTCGCCACTATCGCCGCCGTCCGTGCCGCCCGCCGTCGCGGCGTCAGTCTCGGCCCCGGTGTCGGTCGCGGCGCCGCCCGGCACGCCCGTATCGCCGCCGGTCGTGGTCGCGTCGTCATCATCGTCAGCATGTGGATTGAACTGCCACGCCGATGACGGCGGCACCGCCGGACACTGCTCGTCGCACTCACACTTCACCGCGCAGAAGCAGAACGTCTCGCCACCAAGGCCCGGGAACCCACCGCCGCCACCTGGCGCCGGGCACGCACCCGCCGGTACACCCGGGTCAATAATGGGAATCGAACCCGCGCGACCGTTCGTCCAGCACACCGTACCCGCGCCGCAATCGGCATCGCTCTCACATGGCGCGCACAGGCCGACGACCTCAGGCACGCGAATGCCGCTGTCGCACGTACCCGGCTCAACCGGCTTGCACTCAGGCTTATTGAAGTTCGCGTAGTTCCACTCGCACACTTCGTTCGCGCCACACGCTGGGTCGCACGCTGGCGCCGCCTGACACTCAAGCGAATCGTCGTCTTTCTTCACGCACACTGCCGGTGATGGACAATCGGCGTCGGGGCACTTGCCATCTTCGGGCTGCCACACCGCCGCGCATTCGGGTCCACCAGCCGCAAGCTCGTTGCACCACTCACCCGTGCCACACAGCGGACAGCACGGCGAATCGCCACACGTCGCCGTCGACTCGCAACCACCCGTCTGCGTATTGCAAAACTGCAACGCAGAGCAGTCGTTGTTGTCGAGGCACTCGACACACACGCCGTCGCTCGTGCGGCACTTGCGCCCACCCTGACACTCGAGGTCGTTCTCGCAGGCACCCGTCGTGTTGCCTTCGCAGAGTCCCGTCGCCGTGTTGCAGATAGGCGTCGCACCCGAGCAGTCGGCGTTGCTCGTGCACTTGTCGGCAAGCTCACACTTCTTGCTGAGGCCGTTGCACACGTAGCCTTCCTGCGCGCTGCAATCGAAGTTGTTCTCGCACGCGCAATCACCGCTCGACGGCTGACACGTCGGAGCCGCGCGGCACACGTTCTTCGGCTCGTCGCACACCTTGCCATCGGCGCAATCGGTGTCGGCAAGACACTCGACCTGCGCGCAAATGCGGCCGAGGCAGCGCTCGCGCCGCGACGCATCGCAATCTTCGTCGCTCTCGCAGTTGATGCCGTCATTGTCGTCGTCGTCGGTACCCGCGCCAGCCGCCTCGCACACCTTCGTCTCGGTGTTGCAGACGGGCTTTGCCGCATCGGTGCAATCGGTGTCGGCGATGCACTCGACGCACTGCCCGTCGAGACACTTCTTGCCGTCTGCGCAGTCGCCATCCGCCGTGCACGCCACGGCACCCGCGGTGTCGTCGCCCGTGCCGTCGCTGTCGTCGTCGTCACCGCAGGCGTAAAGCCCCAACGCAAACACCATGAACATGTTGGCGGCAACCAGCGCTACGCGCGCGTCGCGCTCTGCCCGATTGCCCGCCGTCACAAGGTACGAAAGAAACTTCATTGCATTCTCCGATAAGCAGCGGCCCCTCACACAAGGGGCCGCCTATTCGCGTTGATCATCTCACGTGATTACGGCGTCGGAAACGGGAACCCACCACCACTGCCGCACGCACAGTACGTCGTCACACCGTCGCCCAGCGGGTCGGTCTCGCACGAACCGCCATTGCAATCTGCCGAGCTTGCGCACTGCTTACGGCACTGACCCGGAAACAACAGCCCAAACGGCGGGGGCAGGCCGCTGCACGTGAGTCCGCTGCCGGGGAAGCTCGTCTCGCACGGGTCGGGGAACAATCCCGGAATCAACGGCGGCGAACACGACGTGCACTCGCCCGTGCCGCCGCCACCGCCTCCCGTGCCATCGGGGTCGCAGCACAACCCGTTCACGCACGCCGTGTAGCCAGCATCCACCGACGTCTGGTCGGTGCACACAAAGCCGTTGCACGCCACCGTCACGCACTCTTCGGGCACTTCGGTGATGCAGTTCGGCGGGTTGTTCACGTCACACGCCTGCGGAGCCTGGCACTGCCCACCGCACGGGTCGGCGACGCAAATGTTGCTCGTGCAAAACGGCGTCGTCAGCGTCGCCGCGCAATCTTCGTTCGAGATGCACTGCACACACGCCCCCGAGTTGAAAAAGTCGCACTTCGGCTTTGTCGTGTCGGTGCAATCGGTGTCGGTCTGGCACGAAGGCGGATTCTCGCAAATGCCCAGCGCACCGCACTTCTGAAACCCGGTGCACGTGCCGCACGAACCACCGCAACCGTCGTCGCCGCAGTTCTTGTTCGTGCAGTTCGGCGTGCACGTCGTGTCGTCATCGTCGTCGCCCGTCGCCGTCGCATCGTCATCGTCGCCCGTCGTCGCGTCGGGCGGTGCGCACTTCAACTGCGCGATGTCGCACGTGTAGCCCGTGCACAGACAATCGCCGTCGGTCGCGCAAAACGTCGCGCACGCATCGTCGTCGTCGTCGGTGCTCGTCGCGTCGTCATCGTCGGTGCTCGTCGCGTCGTCGTCGTCATCGGTTGGCGGTACGCACGTCGGCGGCGAGAGAAACTGGTTGCACGTATACCCTGCACCCAGGTACTCGCAGTCGGCATCGCTCGCGCACGATGGAGCCGCTTCGCAAAGCCCCGTCAGTCCACACCGACCGTCACAGCACGTCTCACCGCCAAAGCAGCTTCCGCCCAGCGCGACGCAGTCGCCAACCGCCGGCGTCGTGTCGTTGCCCGTGTCGGTGTCGGTATCCGTACCACCAGTGCCAGGCTCGTCGTTGCACGCCTGCATCGACACGATGCCGCCCGCGAGACCAATCACCACCATCGCGGGAAGCACACCGCGTTTCAGCACTTCAAGACAATGATCAAGCGACAGCATCCTGATTTCCTCGCACAGAGGCCCACGGTACCGCACAGCAGCACGAACAGGGCCCTAAAAAAACAGCGCCCAACCCGAGCGGTCAGGCAGGCAGCCAAGCGAACCGCGAATATGCCGAAATCGTTCGACTTGCGCAATCACCAAATTGTTGAACATCTGTCACCCCGCTGCATTGCTATCGCCCCCCCCTCAAAGCACCGCCACCTCTCACGCGAAAGTCACGAGCCGCCCCCGGCGGTCACCCCAACGCTTGCACCACAACCCGCCATCTGTGGTAATCCCCTTACGGGCAGTCCTCTCGGGGTATACCCGTGCGCGGCACCCCATCGCGTCTCGCGCCCCACCAGACCACCATGACCCAACGCGACCCCGCAGGCTTCAACCTCTTCGACTGGGCGCGCACCCAGACCCGCCGCCTGCGACCAGCTCAACCGGGCCAGACGACCACCCACGCCACGACGCACGCCACCACCCACGCCAGCAGCCACGCCAGCAGCCACGTCGCGAACCACGACCACCCGCCCGAACACCATCTGCGCGCGCGTCTGGCCGGAAAACTTCGCCACCCTCTCGGCACCGTCACCCTCACCCACAACAAGGGCACCCTCTACAGCTACATGCCCGACCCCAAACTTCACGGCACCTACAACCTGCGCATCCACCGCACCTTCGCCACCGCCCCCGACGACGTGCTTCACGCCCTCACCATCTGCCTGCGCCTCGGCAAGCCCCGCACCACCGCCGGAAGACGCGAGCGCACAGCCGCCCTCGCCCTCTTGCGTCGCCATTTCGAAGAGCACGTACTCGCCCACGCCGAAGGCCGCAGCACCCGCGTCATCTTGCGCCCCGTCGGCGTCTGCGTCGACCTGCGCGAGATTCGCGACGCCATCAACGCCCGCTACTTCGAGGGTAAAATCAACGTCCAAATCACCTGGGGCAAAGCCCTGAGCGCCACCGACACCCCATCGACCCCACCACCCCGCGCAACAAGAAAGCGCATCCGCACGCGCCGCTCACTACAACTCGGAAGTTACTCATTCGCCGATGGCGTCGTCCGCATCCACCGCGTCCTCAACCGCGCCGACGTACCCCGCCACGTCATCGAAGCCGTCGTGCACCACGAGATGCTCCACGCCGCCATGCCCCCCGCCCCCGGCACCGCGCGCCGACAACTACACACCCGCGCCTTTCGCGAGCGCGAGCGTGAGTTCGAATTCTACGACGAAGCCCAGCGTTGGATATCCGCCAACCTCAACCGCCTGCTCACCCTCACCGCGCGAGACACCCACCGCGCGTAACCCTCACCGCGCGTAACCCTCACCGCGCGTAACCCTCACCGCGCGTGACCCTCACCGTGAAAACTTAAAAGTTCCTGGCTCTTCAAACGGAACCACGAACTTATCGATCTTCATCGCCCCGGTGAACCCGTAATCGAGCGTCTTGCTCGTCTGCAAAGACATCTTCTGCTCTGGCGTCAGCCCCTCGCCGCTGATGCGCGCCGTAAACCCGAACGACGCCTTCGACGAGCTGGGCAACTCGGTATCAATCGGCTGATCGAGCTTGAACACGTCACGCCCAAAAATCGACAGCGTCGCCGTGAGGTAGTTCAACCGCGGCTCAAACGCATTGCCCGAGTTATCGACCGCGATATCGAACGTCACCGCCCACTCGTCTTTGCCCTCAATCGCAATCGAACCGCTCTCAATCGACACCGTCGGCAGCTTCGGCAAATCAAGCGAACCACCAGCACCGATCGGCAACGGCCCCGCGCTGCTCATGATCTCGCCCTTCAGCTCAAACGCGCATGTTCCCTGATTCAGGTAATCGCGCAGCGCCTCGAACTCACTCGGAAACGGCACGGTCACCGTCACCGGAACCTCCATCGTCGCCCCCGGCGAGATCGTCTGCGTCTCGCTGTTTTGCGGCGACGCCACCTGCGCCCCACAAAACGTAAACGAACCCATCGCGCCCGACACCGTCACCGCCGTCGCCCCGTTGTTCGCAACCGCGAACGTGTAAAGCATCGTGTAGCTCTGCAACGACCGCTGCGTCAGCTTCACGCTCTCGTACGTCACATTGAGGTCATCGAGCGTCAACGTCGGCTGCAACTGCTTTTGCGTGTTACCGCACCCTGCAACCCCCGCGACGCCCAGCATCACGGCCCCACACACAATCAGCCCACGCGCCAGCGCACCCGAACGTGCCATCACCTCATGCGTCAGAAACTGCTTCATCGCCATGCCTCCCCTATTGGTTGCGGTGGCGGAGGGAGTGGGATTCGAACCCACGGAACGGTTACCCGCTCGCCGGTTTTCAAGACCGGTGCCTTAAACCACTCGGCCATCCCTCCACGCGCGACAACGCACTACTCGCACAATTCGACCTCGTCAAATTGCTTCTCGATGCGGCGCCCCACTTCGCGCTTGTCGGTCACCGATTCTTTCACCGTCACGCGCAGCACACGCTTCGCGTTATCGACCGAAAAAATCGTTCCCCGGCTGCACTCCATGTCGCAGTTCCACATCACGCAATCGTCTTTCCTGTACCCGCGCGACTTCTTCGCCGCGTCGGCCTTCGCACGCTCTTTGGCCGCCTTCGCTTCGAGGTCGCGCTCTTCTTTCAACCTCCGCGCATACTCGCTCACGCTGCGATAGAGCACGCTGTACGAACCCTCCGACGAGACCAGATACACATCGCTCGTGCTCTTGCCGCCGCCAAAGTGCAGCGCCCCATCAACCCCCGGCTTCGCCTGCCCCGCCAAGAACCGGTTGATCGCCCCGCGGTCGCTCTTCGTCGCGTGTTTGCTCGACAGGTACCGATGCATGCCGGGCGCACCCGACTCGGGGTAAAGCCCACACACCTCGACCTCGTACAGCCGGTTCGACGAATAACGCGCCACCACCTCGTAGCTGCCGCCATCTTCGGTATCAAAAATGCGGCACACCTCTTCACCACCCGTGAGACAACCGCACTTCGTCGAGTCGGTCCCCGCCTCCCACTTCGCCTTCAACGTCGCCCCTTTTTCGAGCGCCCTGTCGCCCTCACCCCACGCCGCCTCGGCAAGCGCAGCATCCCACCCCACGATCACCGCCGCGCTACCGAGCCCCGCGCTTGTGTCTTGCAAATACGCCCGACGCGACAGCTCGGCCCGCTGCTTTTTCATGTACGCATCGCGCTCAACCGCCACCGCCTCAAATACGGACGACACCCATTGAGCGCCGTCGCAAACTGCTCGAGCGCCGCATCGCTCTCAATCTGCGCCGTCGGCAACACCGCCGGGCAATCCATCCGCACGCGCGCCTCAATCGGCTCTGGCACGCTGCCAGAAGAAGCAAACACCTTCACCCACGTCGTGTACTCAGACACGACCGACGCAAGCGCCTTCAGGTCTTTTGCCTGCGCATCGCGAATGCGATCACCAAACGCAGACTGAAACTGCGCCAGCACCGGCTGCAACTGCCGGTCGTTGCGAAACGCCTCGTAAAACGCCTCGACCTCAGCGTTCAACTCAGCCGAGCTCGAACCCTTGTCGTTGATCATCTTCAGCACGACGTTGCGCCAGTTGAGCCCCACAAAGCTGCGCAATTTACCCACCGTCGCCGGCAGCACCCGCCCCACGCTCTGGTCGAGACGGTCCGCCGCCTTCAGCAACGGCATCGCGTTCGCGCGACCGCCCGTAAACCCCTGCGCATACCGCACCACATAGCGGTCATACGCCTCAATCGACGACTGCGCTTCGGGGCGCGACACAAACGCGTCAAGCATGTTGCGCAGACTCGTCCACGCCGTCTCCAGCGCATCCACATACCCATCGGTGCGCGGAGTCTGCCCATCGAGTAGCTGCTTCAGCCGCGCCTGCACATACCCGCCCCACTTGCCCGCCAGGTTCTGTTTGATCTTCTCGACCGTCGCGAGCTGACCACCCACCGACTCAAATCGCTTCGTCCGCGTCCACACCACTTCGCACGATTCAAGGTCGGGTATCGGCGTCGCCAGAAGGTCTTGCCCGAGCACATCGACATCTTCAAAGCTCGACTCGTAAAACAGCCGCGCCTTGATGCGAAACACATCCATGTTCTTCCGCTCGCCACCCATCGTCACCAGCGCCTCGCGCGAATCGGCCTCGTACTCGGTAATCCGCGCGGCACCCGTCAACCGCAGCGCCGTCTGCGCCGAGTAACCGTGCCCCAGCATCTCCTGATTCATCGCGTAGCGCATCGTCTCTTCGGCCCATTTGCGCGCCGCATCCGCACTTTCAAATGGACGGTCCGCCACATCAAGCCGCTGCTCATACGTCGGAGCCTTCTGCGCATACGCCGGAGCCCCAGCAAAAAGCGCCACCATCACCGCGAGCAAACCCGCGCTCACAAACCTCACGTTGCGCCCGTTCTTCATCCGATTCGCTCCATTCCGCCCAGGTGCGGGCGCCACACGTCGGGGATCACCACCGAGCCGTCGGCCTGTTGGTAGTTTTCGAGTATCGCCACGTGCGTGCGCCCGACCGCGAGACCCGATCCATTCAGCGTGTGTACCAGCATCGGCTTCGCCTTTTCCGACTTGCCATCCTTACACCGTATCCGCGCTCGCCGCGCCTGATAGTCGACGAAGTTCGAGCACGAGCTGATCTCGCGATACGTGTTCTGCGACGGCAACCACACCTCAAGGTCATACGTCATCGCCGACGCCTGACCCATGTCACCCGCGCACAGCGCCATCACCCGATATGGAAGCTCAAGCAGTTGCAGCACCTTCTCGGCGTGCGCCACGAGCTGCTCATGCGCCTCCCAGCTCTTCTCGGGGTGCGTGAACCACACCAACTCAACCTTGTGAAACTGATGCTGGCGAATCATCCCCCGCGTGTCGCGACCATAGCTGCCCGCCTCGCGCCGAAAACACGGCGAGAATGAGCAGTACTTCACGGGCAGCGACGCCATGTCGAGTATCTCGTCGCGATGCAGATTCGTCACCGACACTTCCGCCGTCGGAATCAAAAAATGCGGGTCGTCGCGCAACGCAAACAGGTCTTCTTCAAACTTCGGCAACTGCCCCGTACCCATCATGCTGTCGCGATTCACCATGTACGGCGCCAGCACCTCGGTGTACCCATGCTCGCGCGTGTGCAGGTCGAGCATAAACTGCATCAGCGCCCGCGCAAGCCGCGCCGCCGCCCCCTTCAACACCACGAACCGCGCACCCGAAACCTTCGCCGCCCGTTCGAAATCGATCGTCCCCAGCTTCTCGCCAATCGTCACATGGTCTGCCGGAACAAAATCAAACGCCCGCGGCGTGCCCCACGTGCGCACCACCCGGTTGTCGTGCTCATCTCTACCGTCTGGCACCCGCGCATCGGGTATGTTCGGCAACAGCAGCATGAACTCATTCAACTCAGCCTCGACCGCCTCAAGCTGCTTCTCATCGGCCCGCGTCGCGTCAGAAAGCTCACGCAGCTTCGCCCGCTCACCTTCCATCGCCGCACGGTCACCCGACGCCGCAAGCGCCTTCATCCGATCATTCGCCGCATTCTGCTCTTGCCGCCGCGCCTCGACCGACGCAATCAGCCCCCTGCGCCGCGCGACGAGCGCCTCGACCGGAGACAAATCAACCTTGCCACCGCGCCGCTCGATGCCCGCTTTGACCGCCTCAAAATTCGCCACCACGTACTTTGCATCCAGCATCTTCTTCTCTATCGCTTCCCGGCGCGCAAACCCGCGCTCGTCTCGTGTCTGTTACCAACCCACTGCCACGGCGCACGAACCGCGCATGAACCACTACGGACGTGAACCTCGCCCGCCGCCCGCGGCCCGCGGCTGAAGCACGTCGTCAAAACTCTTGTCGAGTTGCTCCGTCAGCGGACGTTGCTCACCCGAACGCAACCAGTCGATGCGCGCGCGCGTCTCCACATGACCCGGATACGCGCGCAGCAGCGTCTCGTAGACCGCAACGGCCTCATCAATCAGCCCCTGCTGAGCATAAAACTCGGCCTCATCATACGCCGAGCGAATCACGTCGCCATCGGCCACCGTCGGCAACCGCTCGCTCACATCAACCGCCTCACCCGCATCACCCGCCCCCGCCGCGTCACCCACCTCGGGCAACACCACCGCCGCGTCGTCATCCATACCCGACATACCCGATGCGACGTCTTCACCCAGCATCACCGCCCCATCGTCGTCGCCCGGCACATACAGCTCTGGAAACCGCAACCCATCCTGACTAATCGGCGCCGCCCGCATCTCAGGCACCGACGTGCGCACCCGCGAAGGCTCGGCGACCGCCTTCGCGCGCGACGCCGCCGCAAGCTCGCTCGCAATCTGCTCTGCCGAAGCCTCTGCCGCCCGCACCAGCACAAGGTGCCGCGCCCGCCGTGGATTCGCCGCATCGATCGCCGGCCCACCCTCCATCAGCCGCGCCGCGATCTTCTGGTCGGCATCATCCACATCGCCGTCGCCATCGAGGTCGAGGTCAATGTCGATCTCCAAATCAAGATCGTCGCTCTCGTCGCTCGCTTCGCCCTCGACACCACCCGCGGCCACCTCCGCAGTGCGCCCGCGTGCCGCCGACTCACCAGCGTGCTGCGCCGCTTCTTCCGCCGCCGCCTCCAGCGCATCATCAAACAGCGCATTCACGTCGAGACCGAGCTTTTCGGTCAACTCAATCGCCTTCGCGTTGCCCGGCTCTTCACTCAGCACCGCCCGCAACATACGTGTCGCCTGGTCGCGCAACCCGTACCGCACATAGACACCAGCCTCGGTCAACATTCGCTCAAACTGCCCCACACCCTCTTGTGGCGCGGCCGTCAGCGGCCTCGTTCGCG
Source organism: uncultured Myxococcota bacterium (assembly GCA_964644185.1). Lineage (GTDB taxonomy): Bacteria > Myxococcota > JAJVIH01 > JAJVIH01 > CAZXXB01 > CAZXXB01. The sequence goes on along the minus strand of CAZXXB010000002.1, from coordinate 6,091 downwards.
AGCGTTGCACCGCCCCATCAAGCTCGTCGAGCGCCTGCCGCGCCTCCTGGCTGTCGGGCTCCATGTCGAGCGCATGCCGCCACGCCGTGCGCGCCCCCTGCCTGTCACCCGCCTCAGTGCGCACCCGCGCCAGCTCGCGGTACACCTGATACGCGCGCGGACGTTCACCCGCATCGGCAAAATGCTGCGCCAGCGCCGCCAACACCCGTGCATCGTGCGGCGCCTGCTGAAACGCCCGCTGCAACCTCTCAAAACTGCCGTCGCGATCACCCTTCGCCGCCCGAATGCTCGCAAGCTCGAGCAGCAGTTCGAGTTCGTCGGGACGCAACGCCAGCACCCGCTCGGCACACTGCAAATACTCTTCGACCTGATTCTGCTCTTTCAAAAGCGACAAGAGTTCGGTCAGCTCAGCCACCGCCGAATCAACCATCCCCTCGCGCGCATACACATCGGCAAGCCGCACCCGATTGATGAGGTTGTTACGGTCGAGGTCGGCAATCAGCCGCATCGTCTCGATGACCTTGTAGCCCTCGCGCCGTTGCGTGTAGATGCCGACGAGCTTTTCGAGCGCCGCCGCCGCCTCGTTCATCTGCCCGTTCTGCTGCAAAAGATCGGCAAGCAACTCGATGAACTCGGTCAACGTCTCATCGACGTTGAGCGCCTGACGCACCACCGCCACCGCCTTCGTCGCAAAGCCCTGCTGCCGGTAAAGCTCGGCTGCTTTGCGCAAATACTCGAGCGCCGATCGATTTTGATTCGCGCGAAGCTGCCACTCGGCGATGCGCCGCAAGAAGTCCGGGTCCTTCCCGAACTGCTTCAGGTTCTCTTCCAGCGCTTTCGCCGCGCGCTCGTACTGCCCCTTCTGAGCAAAGCGCGTTGCCGCCTGAATTACGCTTTCACGGTCGAGAGCCACGGTTGCCTGCCACGGGTTTCACAGCACTTCTGCCGCGCTGCGCGCCAACACGCACCGCGCAACGCGGTGCCGACACAACATAAACGTAGCCTTTTCGACTAACACGCGCCGCCTGCCTCGGCAATCCGCCCCGGAACACGCCCCCGAACACGCCCCGGTGTGCGCCCCACTGCCCGCCGCACCACCCACAACCGGGCCTCAACCGCGCGACGCCTCGCGCGCACGACCCAGTTCACCTGCCCGTCGCGTCGCCGTTTCAACCGCGTTGATCAGCGTCGTCCGCAACCCGCCCGCCTCAAGTGTCGCCACACCCGCAATCGCCGTACCCCCGGGCGACGTCACCATGTCTTTCAGCCGTCCCGGATGCTCACCCGTCCGCAACAGCATCTCCGCCGCACCTTTCACCGTCTGCGCCGCAAGCTGCGACGCCTCTTCACGCGGAAGTCCCACCTTCACGCCCGCGTCGGCGAGCGCATCGATGATCAAAAACAGGTATGCGGGGCCGCTGCCCGAGAGCCCTGTCACCGCATCCATCAGGTTCTCATCGACCTCAAGGCACAGCCCCACCGCCTCGAAAATCGTCTTCACCATTCCCACGTCGCCTTCGTGCACGTGCGACCCCGCCGCAATCGCCGTCGCCGCCTCACCGACCATCGCGCACACGTTGGGCATGCTGCGCACAAGCCGCGACGCCACCCCGAGCCCACGCTCGATTTCACCCAGCGTCACACCCGCCGCGACCGAAATCACGAGATGCCGGTCGGTCACCGCATGGCGAATCTCAGCCAGCAAACTCGCCAGCGACTGCGGCTTCACCGCCAGCACCACGATGTTGGCCTGCGCCACCGCCTCGGCATTGCTGCGCGCCACCGTCACACCATACTGCTTCACGAGGCTTTCGAGCCGCAGGTCGCGCACATCCGACACGATGACCTGCGCCGCGCCGACGACCCCCTTGCGCAACAGACCGCTAAAAATCGCCTCGGCCATGTTACCCGCGCCGAGAAACGCAATCTTCGCCCCCTCAGGCAGCGGCACTTTCGCTTCACGTGAAATCATCGCAATTCCCCTTCGCCGTTTTTCTTACGTCGCTTCGGTCGTTCGCTTCTTCTGTTACAGCCTGCCTCTCGGCCTTGCCTCTCAAGACGATCTCTCAGTACGGCTTCTCGTAGTGCTTCGGCTCGTAACCCATCTCGCGCTTCACCCAATACGTCGTCGCCTTCGCGTCTTTCGCCCGCGTCAGCGGGTCGGCTCCGCCCAGCCGCCGCAGCACCCCAATCGGCGTCACCGCGACAAAATAGACCAGCGACAAAATCACCCGCGTCATGATGAAGTTCATCACCGCGCCAAACTTCATCCACACCTTGTAAGGCACCGTCAGCACGCGCGGAGCCAGAGCCGACAACACCCCGAACCCGACCGCGAGCGCACCCGTCACCTGCGCCCCGGTCGCCAGCGCGTAGCCCCGCCGATAAAACGAGATCGCCGTCACAATCGCAAAAAACACCAGCATCACGCGGCCAAACTCGCGCAACTGCTTCACGCTCGGTGCTGATTTTTTCGCTGCTTCTTTCACGTCGCCTCGCTTGCGTCTCTCACGTCTCTCACGTCTCTCGCGTCTCTCACGTCTCACGCACGTCTCGGTCTCGTCGTTCTCGTCGCACCTCGCGGCCCCCAAAAATCAATCCAGCTCGAATCGCTTCTTCCAGTCTTCGTCGCCTTCGAGCGGCTTCTGCGCCCGCTTGTCGAGCACGCAATTTTCCAACACCAGCGTATCCATCTCGGTCCGCATGAAACACGTGTACGCATCTTGCGGCGTACACACGATAGGCTCACCCCGCACGTTAAAGCTCGTGTTCACCACGACCGGACACCCCGTCAGCCCGTAGAACGCCTTGATCAACTCATAGTACCGCCGGTTGTACGCCCCATCCACCGTCTGAATTCGCGCCGAATAATCAACGTGCGTCACCGCCGGAATATCACTGCGCGGCACGTTCAACATCTCGATGCCCCACAGCTTCTGCTCTTCCGCCGTCATCGCCCGCCTCCGCTTCTTCTGCACGTCGGCCACGAGCAGCATGTACGGCGATGGACAATCGATCTCGAAATACTCTTCGCACGCCTCGAGCAGCACCGCTGGCGCGAATGGACGAAAGCTCTCGCGGTATTTGATCTTGAGGTTCATCACCTTCTGCATCTCGGGGCTGCGCGCATCACCCAGAATGCTGCGCCCCCCAAGCGCCCGCGGACCAAACTCCATCCGCCCCTGAAACCACCCAATCACCTGCCCCGCCGCCATCCGCCCCGCCACCTCTTGCGCAAGCTCGCCATCGCCTACCTTTTTGTACGGCGCACCAATCGACCTCAAAAACGTCTCGATCTCTTCGTTCGAGTATGCGGGCCCGAGGTACGCCCCCTTCATCGCGTCGCGATACCCGCCACCCGCCGCGCGCGGCTTGTCGAGATGGTTGTGCCACACCGCGAGCGCCGCCCCGAGCGCCCCACCCGCGTCGCCCGACGCCGGCTGAATGAACACCCGCTCGAACGTCTTCTCGCGCAATATCTTCCCGTTCGCGACACAGTTGAGCGCCACGCCGCCCGCAAGACACAAGTCACGCTTGCCCGTCACCTTGTGTGCGTGCCGCGCCATCCGCAACATCACCTCTTCGCACGCCTCCTGCACGCTGCGCGCAAGGTCCATCTCACGCTGCGAGAGCCGCGTCTCGGGCTGTCGTGGATCACCCCCAAACGCCGCGTGAAACTTCTGCGACGTCATCGTGAGCCCGCGATGGAAATTGAAGTAATCGAGGTTAAAGCGAAACGACCCGTCGTCTTTGAGGTCGAGCAGCTCGTCGAGTATCAGCCGCGTGTACTTGCCCTCACCATACGGCGCGAGCCCCATCACCTTGTACTCGCCCGAGTTGATCTTGAAGCCCGTGTAATAGGTGAACGCCGAGTACAAGAGCCCCAGCGAATGCGGAAACTTCTGCTCGAACAACGGCGTGAGCCGATTGCCCTCGCCCACGCAAATCGACGTCGTCGCCCACTCACCCACCCCATCAATCGTCAGCACCACCGCCTCTTCAAACGGCGATGGATAAAACGCGCTCGCGGCGTGCGACTCGTGATGCTCGGCAAACAGCACCCGCCCCTCAAACCCCAGCGTCTCGCCAATCTCGCTCGAGATCCACAGCTTCTGCTTCAACCACACTGGCATCGCCTTGATAAACGATGGAAGCCCAGCGGGCGCGACGCCGAGATACGTTTCGAGCAGCCGCTCAAACTTCACGAACGGCTTGTCGTAAAACACGACATGGTCAAGCTCTTTTGCCGTGATGCCCGCTTCACGCAGGCAGTAGTTGATGGCGTCGATGGGCAGCCGCTCGTCGCCCTTCTTTCGGGTGAAGCGTTCTTCCTGCGCAGCGGCGATGATCTCACCATCGCGCACGAGTGCCGCCGCCGAGTCATGGTAGTACGCCGAGATGCCGAGAATCGTCGTCATGCACCGCACTTTGCCCCAGAAAGCCGTCGCAACGCCATACGACGCCAGATCGAAGCTAGAATCGCTCGGGTTCGCCCGCGATCCCCAGTGGCTCCGTCCCCGGCTTCGTCAGCGGTGCCGCGGTGCCGAACACCAAATCGAGCAACGGTAGATTCGTCGCAAAATTGCCCGCACGCTCAGGGTCAATACTGTGGTGGATGTGATGCTGGTGCGGCCCGGGCACCACCCAGTTGAACCACCCCAACCTCACGTCGAGATCACTGTGATGCAACGACCCCAAAATCGTCGAGTACCACAGGCACCACAACACCGCGTCACCCCCAACCCCCAAGACCCGCACGACGCCAACCGCAAGCGTCGCCATCAAGAGGTCGACCGCCGACGCCCTTCCACCCGTCACCGACATCATCTCGGGCGCGCGATGATGAAACCGATGAAAGCTCCACAAAAGCCCCGAACCGCTGCGATGCTCGGCGTAATGCCACGCGTAGAGAATCAACTCCGACACAAGAAACACCACGACGACCTGCACCGCAAACGAAGCCTCGTACAGTCTCAACGCACCGCTCGCCTGACCCAGCACACCCTGCTCGGGCAATCGCGTGATCGCCGCATGCCCCAGCCCCATGAATGCCGCCGAAAGCGTCGAAAAAATCGCGTCGGTCACAATGCGTCCGCGCGGCCTGCGCCGCATCGTACCCGCGCACGGCTCAATCCACTCAAACACCAGCACGAACGAGCACCAGACAGGTATCGCCGCCGCAAGAGCAAGCAACCCCGAGACGGCGTCCCCATACGCCGCGCGCGCTGCGCCATGCACAACCCCCAGCGTCACACCGCTGCCGACAACGGTCACCGGCATCAGCAAATACCGCACGAACCACGCCACTGCCGCAGTCCGCGGATGCGACCTGACGCTCGGCGCTGCAACACCAAACTGAGACGATGCTTCCAAAGTGGCCGCACCCGATACACGTGACGCAACGCGTTGGCAATCACTTTTTCCCCCGCTTCACCCGCACACCAACCCCGGGCC
>CAZXXB010000002.1:0-590 GCA_964644185.1 uncultured Myxococcota bacterium | reverse complement strand
AAAAACGACAGCCAAATCGATCTCTTCGCCCCTGCCCCGCAACGCAGCCCGTCGTCGCCCGGCATCGCACCCGCTGCCGCACCCGCCACCGCACCCGCTGCCGCAACCGCCGTCGCACCCGCCACCGTGAGCGACGACACACCCGCGCTCGCCGCCGCACTCCCCCCCACCCTGCGCCTCGGCACTTCGAGCTGGTCATTCCCCGGCTGGGCCGGAATCGTCTACGCCCGCGAATACCCCGAAGCACGCCTCGCCAAAGATGGACTCGCAGCCTACGCCCGCCACCCACTCTTGCGCGCCGTCGGCATCGACCGCACCTTCTACGCCCCTATCACCGCCGAAGCCTTCGCCGCCTACCGCAATAGCGTCCCCGACGACTTCCGCTTTCTCGTCAAAGCCCACGACGCCCTCGTCACCGAGCGTTTTGCAAACCACCCCCGCTACGGCGCATTGGCCGGACACGACAACCCCCTCTTTCTCGACCACCACTACGCCGCCGAACACGTCATCGCCGCCGCCGTGACCGGACTCACCCACACCCTCGGCGTCGTGCTCCTTCCGTCCACCCCGGGCTCATTCCGCTACCCCAA
>CAZXXB010000001.1:61807-67841 GCA_964644185.1 uncultured Myxococcota bacterium | reverse complement strand
GGTCATCAGGGCGTGAATCGGGTCCATGTCGGTTCTCTCGAGGCTGATGTCGCGCGCACGCGCGACGGGTGAGTTAATTCGTGAGCCTGCGGGGGAAGTTTCTTGCGGTGAAGCGGCACCAATCGGCAGTCAGCCCGCGTTCACCGTCTGTCGAAGAAGAGCCATCCGTGCGCGCCCGTGACCGCACCCGCCGTCGCGACGAGGCTTACCGCAAGCAACACGACGTGCATGCGCTGGATTCGGTTGAAGGTGGTGACTGGGTCGCGCAGTGCGGTGCGCAGGAACCAGTCGTGGAGGAACAGAGGCTCAAACACGAAAAGCATCAGCGTGAAAAGAAGCCAGACCGCCACCATCGCGTGAAGATACCAGCGTGAAGGCTCGACGAACCACGACCAGGCGTTCAACTGATGAACAAGGTAGAAACCCGTCGCCCCGGCAAGTAGGGTCGTCGCGCGAGCCTGATTCGCAAAACGGCCTTCAACCTCCTCAAAGAAGGCGACCCGCTCTTCGGGTGTCTTCATCCGCCGAACGGCGGGGAGAAGTACCGTGGTGACAAAGGCCACGCCGCCTATCCAGAGGACAACGGCAACGACGTGAAGAACGCGCGGGAGTGCGTAGCTCATGCGGCACCCTGCACGTGATGAGGCCGTTCAAGCCGCGGCGCGAGAATGTGGTTTTCGATGTGCACGTGCCGGTGCGTATCGGCTTCGAGCTGTTCGAGCTCGGCGTAGAGGGTGCGATAGCTGTTGCACGCCCCTGACGGCAGCGTGAAGTCATTCGAAGCTCGTCTAAGCTCGACGAGCAGTTCAGCAACACCGTGGTGTTCATCACGCATCTCGCGCAGCGCTTTGGCGAGGGTTGGTTGCGTCGCCGCCTCGCCCTGCTCCGCCGCGAGTATCGCGGGGAAGGTGACATGTTCTTCTTCGTCGAGATGCGCAATCAACGACTCGTGAAGTCGCGCCACGGTGTCGCGAATCGTGACGAGGTGAGGGCCGTCGTGACCGTGCACCGCCGCGACCTTGCTCGCGAGGGCGCGTAGAAACGGCAGTGCTTCTCGCAGATAGTCGTGGTGGGTCGTCACGATGTGGTGGATCAACTCGTCGGTAGGTAGGTCGCGCAACGAAGCGCGTTCGCCTCCGGTGCGACGGTCAATCGCCGCCTCAAGGTCACGGGTGAGCGCACCGAGATCAACGTTTCGGCGCCGCGCCGCTTCGGAAACCGCGATGTCGCCGTGGCAACAGTAGTCTATTCGGTACTGCGAGAAGATCGCCGCGCATTCGGGATGTTCGGCAACGAGTTCGGCAACTGGAAGATCACTCAACACCATGTTCGATCCTGTTCTGAGAGCCGGGCTGCGGGGTGCGCGTGTCGGCGTTGAGCACGAAAGGCGTGACCCCGTTGTCATGGCTGAACCGAACCACTTAGGGCTCGTCGCGAAAGCGCGTCATCATCAAACTGCGGCCCGGGTCGCCGCGCGCCTGCCGCTCCAGAGGTGCCACAGAAGAATGACGACGATGCCCGTCGCGAAAATGCCGAGCAGCAGCGAACCTTCCTGCGGCCAGCTGTGGGTCGTGAAGTTGGCGATTTTCTTTGTGCCAATTACGACGGGCATGAAGCCGGGTACCTTGACCGGGGCTTCGGGGTTGAGGCGATGCCCGAAGATGTAGAGCGTGTAGATGAAGCGACCGAAGGCAAACGCGCTCACGTAGAGGGTCATCACGACGAGGTCTACAAGCCCGCTCACGTTGCCGATAGCGGCGGTGCGGAGGGCGAAGATGAAGAGTCCGCCCAGCGCGAACGGAATCCAGTCGAGGTCGGCCATCGCCTCGCGATCGAGCGTGCGCATGCCGATGTAATGGTTGAGGGTGTTGATCTCTTTGATGTGCTGCCCGTCGTTGCCCCCTTCGACTTTGTAGGCGTAGATTTCGAGATAGAGACCTGACGGGTATTGCGGTGCCTCCATCGAAATGCGCCAGAGCGGTTGCGTGAGGGCAAGCGCAAGGGGAATCGCGAGTAGGGCAAGCACCACCCGCGCTGGCGTTCGAATCGGCAGCGCGAGATAGCGATAGAATTCGGGAAGCATGAGGCGCATGGGGGGACTCCTATCGGTGCATCACGCGGGGTAGAGCAATTCCCTTGCCAGCCGCCCGGTGCGCGCCCGATAGGCCATTTCGCCGGTGATTGGTGGGTAAGCACCACAATTGTGGCGGCACGGGTTGAAATCAGCGTTTCAGCGTGTTTCACATCGGAACATGAGCGGATCCGAAGCGAGAACCGACACCGAGATTTGCGAGAACCCCTTCGATCACGGGGGTGAGCTCTGCTCGATCTGTCGGTCGTTGCCCGAATCGGTGAACGGTCGCCGGTGCAGCCGCATGATCGTGCGCTCACCCACCATGCAGGAACTGATGCGTCGCGTGGCCCGAATCGCTCGTTCCGATGCGACGCTGGTGCTGCAAGGCGAGAGCGGTGCGGGCAAGGAAGTGGTCGCTCGGGCGGTGCACGCGAATGGCACGCGTCGCGACAAGCCTTTTGTCGCGCTCAATTGCGCGGCGCTACCACAGGATCTGCTCGAATCGGAGATGTTTGGTCACGCGCGAGGGGCTTTTACCGGCGCGTCCCAGGCACGCAAGGGATACTTCGAGACAGCTAACGGCGGCACCCTCTTTCTCGACGAGATCGCCGATATGCCGCTCCACTTGCAGGCAAAACTGCTGCGGGCCCTGCAAGATGGTGAGATTGTCAGGGTTGGCGAGACACGTGCGTTGAACGTCGATGTGCGGGTCATCTGCGCGACCCACTACAACCTGCGTGAGCGGGTACGGGCCGGGCAGTTTCGAGAAGACCTCTACTTCAGGCTCAACGTCTTCACCGTCGTCGTGCCGCCCCTCAGGGAGCGCCGCGAAGATATTCTTCCGCTCGCCGGGTTTCTGCTGCGCAAGGCGGGTCATTCGGGACGAATCACACCCGCCGCCTACGACGCGATCATGAGCCACGATTGGCCCGGCAACGTGCGAGAGCTTTCAAACGCAATGAAGCATGCGGCGGTGATGGCCGACGAGGCAGACATCGCGCCCGAGCATCTGCCGGATAACGGTCTGCGCGCGCACGGGCCTCGCGAGCATCAAGTGGCCGCCGATGCCAGAGCTGTCGCGCTCTCCGACCTTCCCGACAGCGTGGGTGCTGGCGTGGCGTCGGCGCCTGGCTGGCAGATTGCGTCGTCGCGCGAAGTCGTTGCGGCTGCATCGGACGTAGCGAAGCCGACAGGGGCGCGACCTTGTGATGAGTTACCGAGCCTCGCCGAAGTCGAGCGTCAACACATCTTGCGCGTGCTCGAGGCGTGCGGCGGCGCTCAAGTTGAGGCGTCGAAGATTCTTGGGGTGAGCCGCACGACACTCTGGCGCAAGCTGCGTGAGTACGGGATCAACTAGAGGACACCACAGCCGAACGTAGCGCGTAGCCCTGCGGGAACGGCATCGCGAGCAAGCCGTGGGTGCGGTGCAGGCCCATGTTGCCGCTCGTCGCGCCGCGTTCCGCTCGCATGCGAGATTCACCCCTGATCCAGATCAAGCGTGGTTGCTTGCCACATCTCATCGCGTTCTGTATTGAAACATTTTAGTGGTCAAGTGATGCAACTCGAAACGCGCCCATGGCGTTCTCTCGGGTTGCGGGGCTTCGTTCGTCGCGAAAGCGCTGAGCTGCACGTGGCACACACCTTGCCTTCAACCGGTTGTCACGCAGAACGCGTGTGAAAGGGCTACCATCATGAAGAGGTTCTCGCAGGGATATTATGGTTGGTCGATCAGCGCGCTAGCGCCTGCGTTGCTGGCGTGCGCGGGCGTTTTGGCGGGTTCGTGCGGCGGTGGCGCGGCGGGCGTGGGTGCTCCGGCGGCTGATGGCGCGACTGCACCCGCTTCCGCAGGCGGCGCGTCGCTGAAAACGATCATGACCGAGCGCAACTTGACAGAGGCCGATGTCGAGGCGGCGCTTTTGACCTACAAACCGACGGGGCAAAAAGACGACTACGTGATTTTTGCGTCGGGTGGTCAGTCGGGTCAGGTGCTGGTGATTGGTGCGCCGTCAATGCGCCTCTTGAAGGTGTTGGCAGTGTTCGCGCCCGAGCCGTGGCAGGGTTACGGTTACGGCGGGTACAGCGACAAGGTCATTGCCGGGGGTGACCAGTACCCGGGCTCGAAATTGACGTGGGCCGATGTGCACCATCCGGGGCTCTCAGAGACGGCGGGTGAGTATGACGGGCGGTATCTATTTGTGAATGACAAGGCAAATGCGCGCGTCGCGGTGGTTGACCTGCATGACTTCGCCACGAAGCAGATTGTGCCGAACAAGCTTGTCGCGTCGGACCACGGTGGCGCGTTTGTCACGCCAGACACCGAGTACGTGATCGAGACGAGTCAGTACCCGGCTCCGCTTGGGCGCGAGTATGCGCCGCTGAGCGAGTACAAGACCAGGTATCGCGGCCTTGCGATGATGTGGAAGTTCGACAAGGAAAAGGGGCGCATCATCGAGGAAGAGTCGTTTGGCATCGAACTGCCGCCGTACACGCAGGACCTTGCGGATGCGGGCAAGCTCGCGAGTGACGGGTACATTTTCATCAACAGTTTTAACACCGAGATGGCGACAGGCGGCATCCTCGAGGGCAACCCCCCGGTCGAGTCGGGTGCATCGCAGAACGACACCGACCTCTTGCACATCATCAACTGGAAGAAGGCCGAGCAGCTCGTGAAGGCGGGCAAGGCGGTGACGATCAAAGGTGTGAAGGTGCTGCCGATGAGCGTTACGGGGCCTGAGAAGGTGCTCGCGCTCGTGCCCGAGCCGAAAAGCCCACACGGCAACGACGTGACCCCCGATGGCAAGTTCATCGTCGTGGGTGGCAAGCTCGATACGCATGCGAGCGTCTACAGCATTGAGAAGATCAAGGCGCTATGGGAGGCGGGGACGTACGAGGCGAAGGATGATTACGGGCTGCCGATCTTCGCGCTGAAAGATGCGTTGCACGGTCAGGTCGAGATTGGGCTGGGGCCACTGCACACGGTCTACGACAACAAGGGGTTTGCCTACACGTCGGTGTTCATTGATTCGGTGGTGGCGAAGTGGAGCATCGCCGAGATGAAGGTCGTCGATAAGCTGCCGGTGCACTACAACATCGGGCACATTCTGGCGGCAGAGGGCGACACCGTGAGCCCCGACGGCAAGTACGTCGTCGCGATGAACAAGATGTCGATTGATCGGTTCGCGAACATCGGGCCGCTCTATCCGCAAAACTTTCAGCTTGTCGGCATTGACGGCGACAAAATGAAACTCTTGGCCGACATGCCGATTGGCATTGGCGAGCCGCACTACGCGCAGATGATCAAGGCCGACAAGCTGAAGACGATGAAGGTCTACGCGATGGGGACGAACCCGGCGACGGATGAGAAAGACCCGTTCGCGGTTGAGCCGGGAAAAGAGCGTATTGAGCGCAAGGGCAAAGACGTTCACATCTACATGACGGCGATTCGCAGTCACTTTACGCCCGATTATGTCGAAGTGAACGAGGGCGACACAGTGCACCTGCACCTGACATCGGTCGAGCAGAGCGAAGATCAGGTCCACGGGTTCACCCTCGACATGTACAACATCAATCTGTCGCTCGAACCGGGCAAACACGAAAACGTCACGTTCGTGGCCGATAAGCCCGGTGCCTTCCCGATGTACTGCACCGAATTCTGCTCGGCGCTGCATCTCGAAATGATGGGTTACTTCATGGTGAAGCCGCGCAACATGTAAGTCGTTGGGGGGTGACGTGGTGGCCGACTGTTGAGAGCCTTTCGACCCTGCGCCACCCCCCGTTTCTGTTCGCGGCAAACCGCAGTTTACTTACGCTCGAAGCAAAGGGTCTCGTCATGTTACGCCACGTGTTTGTCGTCGTCGCCGCATTGGCGCTCAACGGTTGCAGCGCGGGGTCAACCCCGTCGGGCGAAGGGAGCAAAGCTGGTGCTGCGGCACCCCCGACGCAGGCTGCGCCGGCGGCACC
>CAZXXB010000001.1:57510-61790 GCA_964644185.1 uncultured Myxococcota bacterium | reverse complement strand
TGACGCCGATTGATGTTCCCGAATTCACCATCAGCACAACCGCCGAAGACATCGCGAAGGGCAAAGAACTCTTCGCCGCGAAAGGGTGCGTCGCCTGCCATAAGGCTGACACGACAAAGCTTGTGGGGCCGGGGATGCATGGGTTGTTCGGGCGGCGTGATGAGGCGTGGATCAAGAAGATGATTCTGCGCCCCGACATCATGGTCAAAGAAGACCCGGTCGCGCGCAAGCTGCTCGCGGAGCACATGACACCAATGCCCGCACAAGGCGTCGACCCAAAAGAGCACCTCCCCTACATCATGGCTTACCTCAAGAGCCTGCAGTGAGTGTCTTTTTACGTGGGGTGCGTCGCGCCGAATACGGTGCGCGTACCCTGCGGCCTCCAGACCTGTTCGCAAACCCTCTTCTGCTCGACGCGTCGCCGACGAGCCGAGCCCGGCGCCGCCCAACGAAGGGCTAGATCATGTGCTCGCCTACGCTTCTCACATCATTGTTCCTCGCGCAGGCGGTCGCCTTAGGCCCTCTCAACTCCGAGTGCCCAGCAACCGCGACCTCCGTCGCAACGGATGCCGACCAGTTAACGAAGGCGCTTGCATCGGGGCAAACGGAAGTGTGGGTCAGTGGTCAGATCGTTGGCGACTTTGAGTCGCTTCGCCCTGGAACGCAAGCCGTGCGCCTCATGGGTTGCAAGGGCGCAACGATTCTCGGTAGCGGCAAGGGGACGGTACTCCGGTTGAGCGGTGATGATCTGCTCGTTCAGGATATCGCGGTCAGCGGCACCGGCTCGCGGGTATCGGCGGAAGACGGGGCGATCAAGGTTTCGGGCAAGCGTGCCGTGATTCGCAGAGTCGCCGTGACCGACGCGCTCTACGGAATCGCGATGGAACGCTGCGAACGCTGCACGCTCGAAGACTCGACCATCGGTGGCAGGGCTTCGATTGAGCCGAATCAACGCGGCGACGGCGTCAAACTCTGGGAGGCGCACCACGCGACGGTGCGGCGAAACCGCGTCGTCGGCGTGCGCGATGTTGTCGTCTGGTACTCACGCTTCGCGACCCTTGAAGAGAACGAGATTCGTGATGGGCGCTACGGCACCCACTTCATGTACGCCCACGATTCGGTCGTGCGTGACAGTCGCATGGTGAACAACATCGTCGGAATCTTCTTCATGTATGCGGCACGGGTTCGGGCCGAAAACAATGACCTTGCGGGGGCAAGCGGCGCAGCGGGGATGGGAATCGGCTTCAAAGAGTGCGACGCGGTGATGCTGATCAACAATCGCATCGTCGCTAACACGAGTGGGGTCTACCTCGACTTCACGCCGCGTGACCCTCGGCAGGCAGTGGTGTTCGAGGGAAACCTTTTTGCGCTCAACAACATCGCGATACGCACCCACTCAAGCGAGCGTGGTGCCGTGTTTCGTCGCAACGATTTTCACGAGAACGATGTGCTGATTGAGGTCGACGGTAATGGTGATGCATTGCAGGTCGTGTTCGAAAACAACTACTGGGCGGCGTACGCGGGATACGATTTGAACCGCGACGGCACGGGGGATGTGGCATTTCAGGTCAAGCGCCCCACGAGTGACCTTCGGGATGCCTACCCCGTGCTGCGCTTTTTTCACGGCACGGCGGCGATGCGGCTTTACGACGCGAGCGCCGGCGCGTTGCCGTTTTTTGTCTCCAAACTCGTGATGCAAGACCCGTCGCCCGCAATGCGACCTTTCGCCGAGGTGCCGCGATGATTCGCGTTGACGACGTGCGCAAGACGTTTGGAAGAATCCGCGCGCTCGATGGGGTATCGCTGACTATTGAAGCGGGCGAAAGGGTCGCGATTGTGGGCACAAACGGCAGCGGTAAGACGACGCTGTTGCGAGCGATGTGTGGGTTGTTGCGGGTCGAAGGGACAATACGCATCGGTGGCGTTGATGTGGCTCAGATGCCAGAGGTTGCGTTGCGTGCGCTGGCCTACGTGCCGCAGGTGGTGCCTCCGCTCGATGCGCCGGTAAACGATCTCGTCCGCGCGTGGTGTGGGTTGCGTGGCAGGCCGATGAGCGCGTGTGTCGAGCGCGCGGCGCGGTTGAAGTTAGACCTTGTCGCGATTGGCAAGACGCGGGTGCGCGACCTTTCGGGGGGGATGAAGCAAAAGCTTCTGGCGTCGCTGGCGCTCACGGCGGAGGCGCCGATTCTCGTGTGTGACGAACCAACTGCAAACCTTGATGCGGCGGCGCGCGAAACATTCTTCGGCGATGTCCTCGCGCGGCCCGACGATTCGATTCTCGTGCTGTGCAGCCACCGGGCCGACGAGGTGCGTCACCTCGTCCATCGCGTCGTCGAGTTACGCGACGGTCGCGTCGATTCCGACGTGACGCTCGACGCCGACGACGCACGTCACGGAACGCGCTTACGGAGGGTGTCATGAGTCGCAATCTCTGCCGTCTCGATTGCAGGCCCACGCGCGCGGCGTCGGCGGTGTGGGCCGCCGCGGGCGCGAGGCCTGCATGGGTCATCGCTTTCTCTCTGGCGTTTGCGCTCCTCGCATTTGGCGGCTGCACTGCTTCGGGCGATGGTCCCGAAGACCCAGTGTGGGGCAAAGAGATGTGTGCCCACTGCGTAATGCTCGTCAGCGAGAAGCCGCCGGCAGCGCAGGCCCTCATGACAGACGGGACGAGAAAGTACTTTGATGATGTCGGTTGCCTCGCGCTCTGGCTTGATGCCGAGCCCCGCGCGACGAAAAAGACGTGGGTGCGCGGGCACGGTGGCGAGGGGTGGGTGGAGGCCGAAGCGACCCGCTACGCCACGGGGCAGCGAACACCGATGGATTACGGCTTTCTGGCCGCCCTCGAAGGCATCGGCTTCGACGAAGTGCGGCGGCGCATGAAGGAAATGTTTGCGGAACCTTCGGTAGAGCCGCGTGAGGCACGTGAGAACGAGGCCAGGGGGCATCACCATGGGCACTGAGATCGGCGGCACTGAGACCACGCGCACGCATACCGGTAGCACTCGGACCACGGTCACAGAGACCGGCGGCAGCGGCACCAGTCGCACGACGAACGTCACCACGCAGCGTTCACCGTTTCTCATTTTTCTGCGGCTTGAACTCGCCGACGCACTCCGTTCGAAGTGGGTCGCGTTCGCTGCCACGCTCTATCTCGCCCTTGTCGTGGCATTCGTCTGGCTCGGCCTGCGAGAGTCAACCGTGCTCGGCTTCACGGGCCTCACGCGGGTCGTGCTGAATCTTGCGAGCACGGTGATCGTCGTATTTCCGCTCGTCGTGCTGATCGGTTGCCACGCGGCGGTGGTCCGCGCGCGGACATCGGGCTTCTGCGAGTTGATGCTATCGCAGCCGGTGCGGCGCTCGACCTGGTTTCTGAGCATTCTTGCCTCGCGTGTCGTCATCCTTATCGGACCGCTTTTCGCCTTGCTCTGCGCGGCGATCATTGCGGCGCTTTTTGTCGAACCTGAGCCGGGCCTTTCGGTGATCGCGGCACGCAGCGTTGCGATCTGCGCGGCGCTTGTCTTCAGCTTCATCGGTATCGGTCTCTTGCTTTCGACGCTCGCGGCGACGCCAGAGCGGGCACTTGTCGCCTCACTCGTCGTCTTCGTCGCCGCTTCGGCCCTGCACGACGTGCTGTTGATCGCGACGCTACTACGGACGCCGCTACCGGCCGAAGTGGTGTTTTACCTCGCAGCGTCGAACCCCACCGAAGCTGCACGGCTTGGCATTCTCGCCGCCGTCGACCCAGAGCTTTCGGTGCTCGGCCCGGTCGGCTTCTGGCTCGCGAATCGGCTTGGTGCCGGCGTCTCGATATTTCTCGCGGTCGCCTACCCTGCTTTGCTTGGTCTTGCGGCAACGGTGTTTGCATTGGTGCGCATGCGGCGCATTGATTTCGTTGCCTGACATTCGCGTGGCCCAACCGGCTCGCGCACCATTGATGCCGGTTCAGGCCGGTTTCGGGGGAGCATCATGAAGCGTTTTATCTCTCTGGGTACACTTCTCGTGATTGGCTGCGTCGCGACGATGGCGCTGGCCGCCCCGCCGACGCAGGCCGCTCCGAAAATTGGCGAGCCGGTTCCACGTTCGGAAGATCGGACGAAGACGGTGGTCGATATTGCCGTCGCATCGAAGGATCACACCACGCTCGTCACGGCGCTGAAAGCGGCCGATTACGTCCGCTCGTTGCAGAACGCCGGGCCGTTCACGGTTTTCGCGCCGACGAACGAAGCGTTCGGCAAACTGCCCGCCGGTGGAGATGTACTGGTCGTCAAAGACCACGGCCT
>CAZXXB010000001.1:51375-57500 GCA_964644185.1 uncultured Myxococcota bacterium | reverse complement strand
CCCGCCGGCACGGTCGAAGGACTGTTGAAACCGGAAGCCGCCGACAGCCTGCGCAACATTCTCAAGTACCACGTCGCCGTCTCGGTCTACGACATCAAGGCGCTGCGCGACGGGATGAAGCTCGGGCAGGCGAACGGCCAGAACATCGTCGTCTCGGTGCGCGACGGTAAGGTGTTCATCAACGAGGCGCAAATCGTCGCTTCGGCGATGACCGGAAATGGCATCGTCCACGTGATTGACGGGGTGCTGCTACCGCCGAAGAAGTAGCCTCGCAGTCGGCAACGGGGGGTTGTGTGGGGGCGGCATGGGCCGCCGCCGCTCAGAGGGCGAATGTTCGGCGCGGCTGCGCGTCTTGCCCCCCGTACCCACGACTTCCGCCACCCCGCAAAAAGCACCTTTTATAAACTCCCCTTCGCCGATCAGGGGTGGGGGGGTCACGCAACGAATTGGAAACAGACAAGTTGGGCGCGTTCGAGGTCGAACTCGACTCTCTTTTTCTGTTGCTTTTCCCCCGTTGCGTTTTCGAGGTCTCGCGCAAGCCCCAAGCGTTCGAGCGCTGAAATAAATTCCTCAACGTCACGCCCACGCTGGTATGCGGATGTGACTCGCTTCAAGCGTGAAATCGTTGACTGGCGCTGTGGCTCACGCAACCCCGCCAAAACGGCACGAACACGCGACCGCATCGTTCCAGTCGCGTCCTTGAGAGCAGACTGCAACGTCGCCACGACCGCTGACTGCGTTTTGTCCAATCGCGTTCCAACTACCGCAAGCGAGTCAATCCGCTCGACGCTCGCTTGGAACGCCTTCAGGGCCGCGTCGTGCAAATCGAACCGAGCACGAAACATTGCCGGGTCAACGACGCGCGGCGTCTCAACGCTGGCCTGAATCGCCTGCGCAATCACAAAGCGGTTGTCTTCGACGCGACCGACGGCGTCTGTCTTTGCGTTCGGCACCTCAACGAATTGCCAGACCCTCAACGGCGGTTCGCCCGCACGCGGAACTCTAAAGAAAAAGAACACGCCACGCTTTCGCCCAGCCGACAGACCCGAATGTATCCCATCCGGCAACGCCTCAAGCGCCGGACCACCTCCAGCCGCGAGGTACTGTTTCAGCACGGCAAGCAACTCGTCGCTGCTCGCGAGTTCTGCGTAGCGCTCCTCTTCGTCTACGACGGTGGTATCGCCATCGCGAATCCGACGGAGCGTGTTGAAATCTCGCGGGTGTGGCACTTCGCCAAGAATCGAAGCGTCGTGCATCCCCGCCGCGTCAATCTGCGCAATTTTCCACGTGAGGCTTTCGACGAGACCGAGAAGCCGCTCAAGGCCCTCGTCTGGAAACATGTTGAACAGGTGCAGACGCTCGAACGGCGAGCCGATGCGGTCGATACGCCCCGCGCGCTGAACCATTCGGGTCGGATTCCAGTGCAAATCGTAGTTGATGAGGTAGCCGCAATCCTGAAGGTTCTGCCCCTCGGCGAGCACATCGGTCGAGATGAGCAGGTCAATCTCTTTCTCGCTGCCCTTGATGTTTCGAGCGTCGTTCGCTTCGGGTGCGAAGGCTCGAACCGTGGATAGCCGCTCTTTGGGCGACGCCCCGCTATCAAGCCTGCGAACATGTGGATCGCCCGCCGCGTTGAGAAACGCCTTCGCTCGCGGGTTCTCGGCGTCGCTGAGTTCTTTGCCCAGATATCTCGCGGTGTCTTTAAAGTACGAGAAGAGCAATACTTTTTGGCCCTTCAACTCACCCGCAAGAAGCCCTTTCAGCCGCTCAAGCTTCGCATCCTCTGCCGGACCGAGCTCGCGCACCATGTCCCAGATGCGCTCAAGCGAGTGGATGTCGCCATCCATGTCGTGCCTGAGCCGCGCAAGGTCATAGTCTTTGACATCGACGGGTTCGAGTTTCTCGACCATCGCGCGCAAATCGTCGCGTGCGTCAATCTGCTCCGCCAGCGACCGAATGTGGTCATCGTCTTCGCCACCGACCTCGTCGTCGTCGATGAAACGCAGCATCTCGTAGTAGTCACCGCTGCGAAACAGCTTCCCCTTGTGCAGCAACTCTTCAAACGTCCGAAAGAATCGCAGGCCGCGACGGACGCTGATCTGGAATGCGTAGACGCTCGATTCAAGGCGCTTCAGGAAGCGGTTTTTGAAGATCGCGACCAGACCTTCTTCACGCCCCAACTCGCTCTCGTCACGGGTAACACCCTCCTTCTTGTAGTCCTCAAGCATGTACGCCGCGAGTTTCAGTTGCTTGATGCGGTCGCAGATGTCGTCGTAGATGCCCGAGTACGTCGCTTCGAGATTGTACTGCACCGTGTGCAGTTCACGCTCTGGAAAACGGATCGGCCTTCCATGCACGAGTGCCTCGGGGTACGCCGTTTTGATGTGCTGCCGCGTCCGTCGCACAACGACCTCTTCGAGCAGATTGAAAAGGCACGTCAGCCCAACCCCATCGACATCTTGGGGAACGCGCGAACCCCTCACCGATTCAATCAACGCGCGACGCGCCTGCACGAAGTATCGGCGCAGGTCGCCGATACCCACGCGCGCAAAGTAGCCCCCGTCGCCCCCCGTGATGAGCGTGAGCTGATAGTAGAGGTCGAAAAGGCTGTTGCTGATGGGTGTCGCCGTCAGCAAAATCACCCGCTTGCGAAGCCCCTCGCGACCCTTGCTGCTGTTGGCGCCCAAAATCGTCTCAAGCGCCGCGTACCGCGTCGTCTTCGGGTTGCGGAAATTGTGCGCCTCGTCAACCAGCACCACGTCGCAATCGAAGTACGGCGACGCGTCGAACTCTTCGCGCCCAAGCTCTTCCTGCGAGACCACCGTCGCCGCGATAGACGCCTCACGAAGCTCACGCTCCCACATGTCGCGAAGGCTCGCCGGGGCCACCACGAGCGCCTTCTGCCGCTTGTGGTACGCAAGGTCTTCGAGCAACTTCTTTCCTATCCACGTCTTACCGAGCCCCACCGAATCGGCGATCATCACCCCGTGGTACGTTTCCAGTATCCGCCGCGCCCGCCGTACCGCATCGTCTTGGAACACCGTCAACTCAACGGCGGATTTTCGGTCGCTCGCTTCGTCGCCCTCAAGGTCGTCACGGAAGTACTCATACAACGCCTTCATGTAGACTTGGTGCGGCGTGTACTCGACCTTGCCGTACTTCGACGCGTTGAGCAGTTCCACGAGGTCTTGCTTGAAGTCGCTCGACTCGTTCCACTCTTCATCGTACCACCGCTCAAGGTCGATAATCGCGCGCGCGCCAACCTCGCTCTTGAGAAGCTGCCGATTCGTTTGCGTGATGTTCTCGTTTGGGCGCTCGGTCGCGAGCCACCGCACCGCCTCGCTCGCGTTGGCGTCGTGCGCCTCTTCGGGGTCGAGCAGCACTTTGTGGACGAGATTCAACTCGCGGTTGGTGGTGAGGCCAGGGCGGGTGAAGTTTGAAGAGCCGACGATGGCAATGACCGGCTTGAAACGGTCGAACAGGCGACGTTGCGCATCTGGCTTCTCGCCGTAGAAAATCCAGCACTTGGCGTGCAGAAAGCCGTGGTCGTAGCGGCGCACCTCGACCTTTGCCTGTTGAAGAAACGCAATCAGCCGCTCGACCTGCCCGTACATCTCTTCGCGAAAGGGGGCCTCTTCAAGCTCTTTTCGCAAGAGACCTTTTACCGCGTCGCGGTCGGGGGGCAGGCCAATGTCGTAGCCCGCCTTTGGCTCTGAGCCAATCAGCAGGCGCAGCGACGTGACGCGCGCAAGGCCAGACTCAAGCAGCGCGAAGCCGCCGACGTTGAAGTAGGCGGTCGCGACATCGAGCGAGCAGCCCGGCTTCGCCGCGAGCAACTCGGAAAGTACGTCCGCCAAGCGATGGTGGCGGTTGTCTATGACGTAGGGGAGGGGCATCAGTACGGATCGTTGTCGCCGAGTCGATAGCCAAAAGCAATCACGAGCATCCAGAACAACGATGCACTATTTACCCGATACTTGTATTCCTTTCGATAAAGCCGCTTTCCTTGCTCAACATGGCATCCGTAGTTGCTCAGAGCCTTCGCCACGTCGTCATTGTTGAAGTAAAGTCGATACTCGCCCCCCCACTTGTTTGGTTGATCTTGGTATGCGGGGCTTACGCCCGCGCGCACTCCTTCCTTTGTTTGAATTTTGTAGACGGTGTCGAAGTCCGCTTGTTTGCTTTTGTTTACTTCCGCCTCAATGCGAACTTTCTCCCCGTGCAATCCAAACGGGTCACGGCTTCGGGCTGTCTTCTTTGCCATGTTGAATGCTCCCTTTGTTTACCGAAATGTTGTTGATTCAATCATGTGCTGCTCTGTCTTTGTCAGAGCGAGACCACGCACAAGAACGTCGTTGGCCGAAACTTCGGCGCGAACATCTCCCTCAAGACGCCTCGCCACCGCGCGACGCAAGTCCGCGCGATCGCTCCCCGAAAGCACCGGCATTCTCAATCGCCAAACGTATGTTTCATCGAAATGGATAGTACGCACCGCGCCTGCGAAAACGAATCGGCTCGCATACCATGATGTCACCGTTGAATTCAGCACTGCAAGTAGTTCCAGCGGGTGAACTGACTCGTCCGAAAGCCAAATGTTATTTACGGTGTCTAGAGTGATGATGCCCTCGCCGTCCCACGCTGCCATAATGCGCAAGTGCGGCTGAGGGTTTTGAATGTGCGCAACAATGTTTTGCGCGACGATCTTGGGTCGTTTTAGCGCCTTAGCCCTTTCATCGCTCAAAATCGACGCAGCGCCACGCTCTAATGCCGAGCTATCGACCTCGTATGAGCGGATCGCCCGTCCGGGAAGGATCGGTACCTCACCGCGCACGTCGCGCTTCGATTGCCACGGGCCGCCCCGATCAACTCTGACGAAATCAGCTAATGGACGCGAGTGCTCGATAATCTTGCTCGCGAGAGCAAGTTCGTCCGGCCTTGGTCCGACAATGGGGACGCCAAATACGTCACGCAATCGTTTTGGACACCCATGTGTCAGGATTGTTGAACTGGTACTTACTCCGGCCTTATATTCGGTGCTTTCAGCACAAGTCCAAACAAGTATTGCCTGCTCCAGAAGAACTTCATCAAACGCTTCAGAAACATCCACAAGGCAAATCAGCCGACCCCATAGGGCATCGAGTGTCTTTACCCATCCCTGAGAGTAGATGATCGACTTCGGCACGATGAAGCCGCTGCGGCTTGCCTCGCGACCGGCGAGCACGAAGCGGGCGAGCGCGCAAAACAACGCAGCGTAGTTGTAGGCGTGCCCGTCATAGTGACCGTGTGCTCGATAAAAGGAACGGTCTTGTTCAACAGTCTGCGCCCTATACGGCGGATTGCCGATGACCGCGTCGAAGCCTGCACCTTCGGAAAACTCCGCGACCCGCTGCGTACCTTCGCGGTTTCTGAGAAAGACCTCTGGATACTCAAGCTGCCAGTGGAAAAATCGCTTCTCCCGAGCAACGGCGAGCGCCGCTCGCCACAGTTTCTTGTCGCTCTCAAACGTCAGCTTTGCCTCGCCATCTTGAGCGCGCGACGCTTTGAGCGGCGCGACCGACTTGCTGTCTCGCAAAAAGACCAGCACCGGGTGCGGCGCGTCTTTCCTTCGGCCCTTCTTTTCCACGCCCGGCGCGAGGTATTCCGTCGCGGGCAAAAACCATTGCGCCGTGTAGAGGTCGAGTATTCGTCGAAACGGTTCAAGCCCGTCATGGGCCTTGCGAAATTCGTTCGCTGAGGTCTTTACCTGCTCGCTGGTCGCGTCGGGCAACTCGCCCACGTGACGCAAGAGGTCAGCGGCGGTGAGCAGGCCAGCAAACCGACTGAACAGCAACTCACGCTGGTCTTTCGAGTTTTCGAGGGCCTCGCGTACCTCTTCGACCTTCACGCCGATGAGCGAGTTTCCGCATCGCAGGTGGTGGTCGAGAAATGAGAGCGGGGCACCGATGGTGAAGCAGTCGAGCCACAGCGAGACTTTGGCAAGCTCGACCGCCATCGGGTTGAGGTCCACGCCAAAGATGCACCGCTTCAACACGTGACGCTTCAACAGGTTGACGTAGGTGAGGCGGTCGGCCCGCACCGTCACGTCTTGCCGCCCCACGTCTGCGAGAATGTCGTCGCGCGTGGTG
>CAZXXB010000001.1:45627-51365 GCA_964644185.1 uncultured Myxococcota bacterium | reverse complement strand
CACGACGCTCTTCCGATCTAGCACGCGCACGGGGTTCCACGGAAAGCCATCAAGAAAGCGAATCAGCCGGTCGGTGATGAAATCAACCGCCTCGACGAGAAAGTGACCTGAGCCCATCGCGGGGTCGAGTACTTTGAAGTCAAAAAACGGCTTGAGAAGCTTTTCTTCCCACTCGTGGATGACTGCCCTTCCGCGCGTGTATTTTTCTATCGGTTCGCGCTTCTGAGGTGCGGTGCGCAGGTTATCGCGGTGCCACTGCTCGGCACTGCGAAACGTCTTTCGCAGCGCTTCGAGCTTCGCATCGAGCACGGGGCCTACCGTGTGCTCGACGATGTATTTCACGATGTGATCGGGGGTGTAGTACGAGCCAGAGGCTTTGCGCTCGCTCTTGTCGTTGACGAGGTAGACTTTGCCCCTGCCGACGACGTTCCGCGACCGTTCGCAACGTGCCTGCTCGCGTTCGGTGAGGTCTTTCCACGGGGTGTAGACCTCTGCGCTCTTGAGTCGTTTGACGCCGAGCTTTTCGGTCGCGATGGCGAGGCGAAACTCAAGCAACCCCTCGTAGATTGAGCCAAGCTGGCGCACGCCGAGTGACTTGTAATCGATGAGGGCGAGCCCCTGCGACTTGTCGTCGATACCGCGCGCAAGGCGGTCGAGAGCGACGGCTAGAAAGTAGTCGGGCACTTTGTGTGCGGCGAGGTAGCGAGCGGCCTCGATGTCGTCGGTTTCGAGATCGTCGGTGGGCGAGGTGACAAAGAGTCCGCCGTTGTAGACCGGCACGCCTGCGGCGCTGCTGCCTTTGTCGATGATGGCGAAAAGTTCGAGCAGGCGGTCGTAAAGGTCAAACGAGTTCTTCGCGAACGCGGCTTCGAGCTTTTCGAGCACGTGAGCCTCTGTGGTGCCCGCGCGTTCGGCGATCTCGGTCTTGAGGCGTGTGAGGCTCTTCGCGCCATAGGCTTGCACCTCACGCAGCGGAAGCAGGTCGCGTGACTCGGCGTAGAGCAAGAAGAGCAGGCGGTAGAGAAGTGTGAGAACCGAACGAAAGAGCACTGCGAGGTCGGGTTGCGGGTCTCCGGCTTTCTTCGCGGCGTAAATGAAGCCTTCGGCAAGCATCGGAAAGACTTCGCGAAAGACCTGATCTTTGAGGGTCTCGCCCAGCTTTTTCGCGAACGCCGCGCTTCCTTCAAGCACCGCGTCGGCAAACGACGGTTTGTTTTCAGCTTGCGGCTCGAACGCACTACGGCTGAAGAAATTGCGGAAGTAGCGGAACGAGCTGGCAACATCGCCGGGGGTTTCGGTGAGGCCAAGCGCCTCGTGCAAGTCGATCTCGTAGTAGTTGGTTGCTCGCGAGTGGGCTTTGGCGGAGTAGAGGCGCCAGATTCTTCCGTTGGTGATGATGCCCCACGGGGCGACGCCGTCTTCGAGCAGCTTCACCACCTTCGCGCCGGGGTTCACGTCGCGCAATGCCGCGTCGGCGTCGTTGGGGTTGATGTCGTCAAGCATCCGCTCTTTCGAAAACGTCAGAGCGAACGCGACGGGCTTGCCGTCGTGGCGGGCAAGAAAGTGTGCCCCGTCGGGTAGGCCGGTTGGTTCGAAGCCAAGGGCCTTGAGCAACGGGGCCAGTTCATCGCGCGACCGTTCGGCGTGTTGCCACGACCCATAGAGGTTGCGAATTCTATCGATGTCAGCCGAGGTGACCGGTGCCTCCCATGCCGCGAATTCTTTGAGACGCTCGGAAAGATAGTGGTCTGAAAAGAGCGCCCGGTTGTTGAAGTGCTCGCTCGACCACGCCGCAACATCGAACGCCGCGCGAATCTTGCTCCATTGCGTGGCAACTTCTGCTTCGGTCCATGTCAGCCGCTTGAGAAAGCGCTGATCAACGCGGTTGTTGGCCTGCCGATCAATGGTGTGCGAGCGCAGCACGAGTTTGGTGCTGAGTGCGCGGGCGATGGGCGAATTGGTCTCGGTGGGGACCTCATCAACCAGCACGAAATCGATTCGGGAAAAGTCTGCGTCCGCCAAGATGACGAGGTGATTTTCCCCCCTGTCGCGCAGTCCGGCGACGATTTGCCGCGTTGCGACAGCGGTCACCGATTTGAGCACGAAAAGCAGCGCGGAAACTTTGCTCACAACATCGTCGTGTGAAGCGAGTAGCTCGACCGAACGAATCTGCGGCAGAACCTTGTCCGGAAATTGATAGGCCGTCGGTGCGAGCGTCCGCCGTTGTGAAACGTCAAAGCGCAGCTTCGCCAAGAGCGCGGCAAGCGCGTTCGGGCTCGAAAGTCCCGCCACTTCGCGGTCGGAAACGTCTACGTCGAGAATCATGGGCGGAAGCTATTCGCTGAAGTAGAAGGCGTCAACGCACGGCGCGGCGAAGGGCCGTAAAGGGCGAGAGCAGGCAACACCACGTCAAAGACAGTCTATGTCTTGCGTGCGGGTGGGGTTGGCGGTTTTTGGAAGTCGGGTGGTTGGTGGCGGTCGAGGCGCAAGACGAAAACGGGGGCCGAAGCCCCCGTGTGCGCGCATACCCGGTGCCATGCCGCGACGGCGCGACAGCGCGACATTGCGACAGAGAGCTACTCGCGCACCTGCCACACCTCTTCGTGCCAATCGTCGTTGACGTGCCACTTGCCGGGTATGCGCCGCGCGAGACCGCGTGCTTCGAGCGTTTCGAGCGCGACCCTCACCCGCTCTGCCGTGATATGCGTGCGGTTTTGCAATGCCCGCGAGCCGATTGCGCCGTTGGGCTGCTGTGATGCGAAGCACTGCACCTTGAGCACATCTTTGAGCGATGTCCCATGCCGCGCCTCTGCACCCGTCACGCGGATGTACTCGCCGAGATAGTACAGGGCGAGCTGGATCGCCGCCATCAACCTTTCGTGGCAGATGATCGTTGCGCCCTGCATCGCTGCAATGACGGCTGCAATTCGGGTTGCGTGCTGAAGCACCCGGTCTGCGAAGCCCTTTGCGCAACGGAGTTCGCCAGTGGGTTTCAGGCGTTCTTCGACGTAGGCGAACAGGCCGGGAAGCATCGCCTTCGCTGCCGCATCAAATTCCATCACGGCGGGTGCGAGGTCTGCCCACGTGCCCGGCATGATCGGCAGGTCGCGCGAGAGCAGGTTGCGGATCGCCTCGTAGTAGGGCTGCACGAGAGCGTTCTCGCGGGGGTCGGCTTCGGAATACTCGCGAGACCCGGCGCGCGAGACCGGGGCGGCCATGAGAAACCGGGGTAAGAAGCCCTGGTCAATCAGCGACGAGTCGCGAGCGAATTCTTCGGCGATGCTCGGTTGCAACATGAGGTGAACCGACATGCGACGGTTGCTGAGTTGTCGGTATCCAGCGCCTGCACGCATGGTGGTTATCGAGCCGCCGTCGAAGAGACTCGTGAGCCACGTTGTTGTTTTGCGGCGATTGTCGCGATTCATCGCGTGTCCGCCGATGACTTGCCCGCCTTCGGCGTTGAAGAGACCGATTGCGGGGTAGCACTCGCTCAGGTGGCGGGCGATGCCCTCAATCGTGGGGTCTTGCACGGTGAGAATTGGCACGATGGGTCGCTTCGGCTCGGGCTTCTCGCTGTCGTCGGCTTGCCACCTGCGCAGGGCCTTTTCGTAGCTCGTCACGGCGCGTCGGGCTTCTTCGGCGTGCTCTCGCTGATACTCGGTGACGGGTTTGCCCGCGACGGCGTCGCAGAGGCTTTTTCCGTCGCCGCTCTCGCCTACGGTGAGCAGGTAGAGCGAGGTGGGCATGGGCCCAAAGCGACCGCGCACGTCGAATTGGATTTGCACCGCAAGTGCTGCGTTTGCGAGCACCGAGTTGCCCGCGAGCGCGTCGGGTACTTGCAGGTCGGTGTGTAGAGCGCGCGCCGCGTCACCCATCACGTCGCCAAGCGCGTCGAAAGGGTAGGGTTGCGGGTCGGTCGTGACGCCAAGCAGTGGCTGCGCTGCGACTTCCCACGGGTCAAGGCAACGGGCTTCGAGGTCGCGCTGCGACTGCAAGATGTCGGCGTGCGGTGCGCTCATGCGGCCCTCGCTTCACGACGCAACACGCGCTCACATTCGAGGTCGAGCAGGGCTTCGAGCGTCGCAGGTTCAAGCGCGAGTTGCTCAACGACAAGCCACGCACGCACGCGGTCGCGGGCGAAGTCGGGAGCGTAGCCATCGGCAAGGGTCATGCGAAGCTGCCACGCGACACGTTCAAGGACGCGCCAAAAGACCACGCACCGTTCGGGGTCAAGCGGGGCGGTGAGGTGCTGGTGCTCGCCGGTGGCGAGGTATGCCGCGTCGGCCATGGCTGCGCGGGCGCTGCGTTCGGGGTGGGCTGCGACCGTGAGCGACGGCGGGGGCTTCACGCGAAGGCCCATCGCTGCCATGCGCGCACGAAACCTGCGGTCGCGCGCATCCCATACGGCCCACAACCAGACGATGGCAGAGATTCGCGATTGCTTCGCGCTGCGCGCGGGGGTAAGCAGTTCGTGGGTATTTGAGTTTGCCGCCTTTGTGTTGACGCACAGGGCGGTTTCTTTTTTGGGCGGACTTCGCCCCGCGTCGCGGGGGCTTCATTTGGTGCCCCCGCCGTTTTGCCCCGCGACCCACGCGAAGAAGGCGGCCTCGTCGATGAGCACGCGGCGGCCAACGCGGCGGACGCAGGCCGAGAAACCGTTCGAGTGCTCGTGAAAAACCAGGTGGCGCAAACCGCCCTCGGGTGGCCACGGGTGGTGTTGCGGCCACTCGCTGACGGGAATCAGGCGCGTCGGGGTTTCAGGGTTTTGCTTCTTCGGTTCCATCGTTCACCTTTCCGCCGCCACTTGCGGCGTGCTCGCACCGCGAAGTGCGGTGTCGTGGGGCAAAGATGGCGACTTGAGCGGGCAAAGTTTAGGGGTGTTTGTCCGCCCCTAATCGGCTGTAGATAGCCCCCTAACTCGTGGCGGCGGGGTCTTGAGACGCGAACAAGGCTCTGAGGGCGTTCGTTATTGTCTTGTAGTCGTCAGAGTTCGTGGGAATCGGTGCTTCAACGATGCACTCGGGCTTTGCAACGCCAAGCGCCTTGTTGACGAGCGCGCGAACGGCCCTCTTTGCTTTGCTTGTTGCCCTGCTAGTGTTGAGAGACAGGTGGGGGCGCATGTGTATGACGGAACTTGCCGCCGTCCATGCGAAGCAGAGTTCGGTGAGTGTTTGAAGCAGACTTTGCTTGGCACGGTGGTTGAGTCGGGGGGCGTCGGTTGTTCGCTTGGCGTTTCGTAGCCCACGCATGTTGCGGGCTTCAAGCGTGTCGAGTGACTTGCGTAGATTGGCAATGGCAGTGGTGTAGCGTTGCTGGTCGTCACCGGTGAGCCCGCGCCACACGAAGCGGGCTTTGAGTGCGGCATGGTCGGTTTGAGCGTGCCTGAAGGCGGGGTCGTGGTTTAGCGCCCACTCGTCGGCAACCTCGCGCTGTTTGATTGTACGGGGGCGAGGCCGATACACGAGCTGGTCGTGGGTGTTGTGGTGTTCGATGCGTTTGTTGATGTCAGGGTCGTTTGGGTAGTCGTCGGCTTTTTCGAGGTCTGCGAGAGCCGAACGAACTTTTTCTATTGCGGAAAGCACGCTGGTTGCCCGCTGCTTTTCGACTTGTTGCTCATGGTCGTGCGCGCGCAGCATGGCCTCGAAGTGCAGCGGGCTCAGGATGCGGAAAAGATCAAGCTCAAGTTGCCAGACATGGTGCGGCTTTAGCGGTAGGGTGTTGTCGCCGTAGAGCGCACG
>CAZXXB010000001.1:30598-45546 GCA_964644185.1 uncultured Myxococcota bacterium | reverse complement strand
CATTCGACCATGCCTTCACGGCTGCGCTCGCGTTGGTATTCTTCGAGGGTCGCCACGTCGTCGTCGGTGTAATTGTCGGGCAGACGGTTCGACTTCGGCGGTCGCATGTGAAGCTCGCGATTGACAGGCTTCTTCGCCCCGCTCATCGAATCGCCCCCGCGAGAAACTTCTCGCTCATGCGCGAGACGACGCTCGCGACGTGTCCATCGGAAAGGTGGGCGTAGCGCTTCACCATCGAGAGCGTCTTGTGGCCCAAGACCTCGGCGATTTCGGCAAGGCTCGCACCGCTCATGGCGAGGTAGCTCGCGGTCGTGTGTCGCAGGTCGTGCCAGCGGAAGTCTTCGATACCGGCGCGTTTGAGTGCCCGCTCGAAGGGTGAACGCAGGGCGCCGGGGCTGGGCTTCTTTGGGTCTCTCGCGGGTGGAAAGAGCAGGTCGGTGTCTATCCGCCGAACCCTGCTGCGGGCGCGCAAGAGGTCGTGTGTCGCAGTGTCGAGGTGTAGCGCGCGGCGCTCGCCGTTTTTGGTTTCGTGCAGGGTGATGCGGCGAGCGTCGAGGTCGATCTGGCTCCAGCGCAGGCCGAGAATTTCGGACTGACGCGCGCCCGTGGCGACCGAGAGGATGACGGCGACGTAAAGGTCGTTGGGTTCGGGTGGCAGGGCGTCGTCGGTTGTGCCCGTGCGGGTGCGTGCGAAGCGTTGCGCGCCTTCGTCGCGGCAGGCATCGAGCAGGCGCGCGAGTTCGTCGGGTGCGAGGTAGCGGACGCGGCCTCGCGGCTCGCGGGCGCGGCGCACGTTGAGCATGGGGTTGGCGTCTATCCAGCCGTACTCTTTGGCGGCGATGGTGAAGGGGTGCGAGAGGGCGGCGAGGTAGCGGTTGACGGTGGCGGGTGAGCGTCCATCGTTGGCAAGGGCGTCTCGTGCTTCGGAGAGCAGGGCGGGGGTGACGTCGGCGAGGGTGTAGGCACCGATGCGGGCGCGCCACCATGCGAGCTGGCGGGTCTGGTTCACGCGGTCGCGTTTGGCTGGCAGAACGTTAGCGGAATAGCGGTCTAGCAGGTCGGCAACGGTGTGGCGCTTGGCTTCGGACGTGCGGAAGTGTCGCCCCTCGCGGATTGCCGATTCGGTGTCTTGTGCCCAGCGCTTCGCGTCGGTCTTGCGGGCGAAGGTGGCGGTTTGGGGCGGGTGGCCCTTGAGGCGCACCTTGACGCGGTACGCTTTGCTTCCATCGGGCGCGGTGCGCTCTTCAATCGAGGCCATGACTGCCGCCTTTCGTGGTCTGCGGGGCAAGGGGGGGCGAACGATGATGAGAGCCTGCCACAAACGACAAAAAAGGGCAACAACGGATTAGCAATCTGTCGCAGTGTCGCCGTAACATATTGAAATAGCGTGATAAAGTGCAGTGTCCCAAGCGATGTGGGGCAATTGTGGGGCAATTGTGGGGCATTTTGGGCAAAAAATGCGGGCTGCGAGGGGTGCAGTGGCCCCACAAAGATGCTGGTCGAACGGCGGCTGTCGCGGTGTCGAGGTGTCGCGCGTGGGCGAAGAGAGAAGTGGCAGAGTCTTGCGGTGAAATGTCCCATGAGTGCCCCATGGCGGGCTTGGCGAGAGGTGGTCGCGGGGTGAGGCGGAAAAGAAAAAGCCCAGCAACCTTTTGAAGTTGCTAGGCTTTTCTCTGGTGCCCGAAGAGGGACTCGAACCCCCATGACCGTGAAGTCGGCGGATTTTGAGTCCGCTGCGTCTACCGATTCCGCCATTCGGGCAGGCGAACCGCTGCTTAGTCGCGAACGACCGTTCGGTCAACCCCTGAAAGGCGATTCCCGCTTTCGCCGCACCGCGTCATGGTTACATTGGTCTCGCAGGCATCTCCCTCGCGGGCGCGCTCGCAAGAACGTTTTCGACGCGAGGATAGGCGCCCCGGATACGCCACGTTGCGTGAAGGAGGTTCGCCATGAAAGCCACCACCACCCCTCGATGTCTCCCCCTCAATGCTCCTCATACACCCATCATCTCAACGGCCTGGCGCTGGTTCGCCCCCGTTCTCGCTCTTTTGCTGTTGCCGCTCACCCTCACCTTCAACTCAGGCTGCGACGACACGGCTGACACCCCCGACGCCGACGAAGACCTCGTCTCCATCGTCGACAGCAACCTCACCAAAGGCACCCCCGGTGCCGCCGTCGGACAATCGAACTACTGCGCCGACCCCGCCAACCGCTGCGCCGTCGGCGAGGGACGCTGCGTCGGCGATGCCCAGTGCCAGCCCGGGCTCATCTGCGCCGCCGACCTCGGCACCCGCTACGGCATCACAAACCCCGACCTCGACGTTTGTACCTTCCCCCATTGCGTCAACGGTGCCCTCGACCCCGACCTCAGTGAAACCGGCCTCGACTGCGGCGGCCCCTGCGGCTTCTGCGACCGCCCGCCCACCTGGATCAACGGCAACTCAGCCTTTTGCAGCAAAGCCTTCCCGTGTGATCGCGGGCAGGGCACCTGCGCCCCGCCAATCCGCCCCTGCGGTGTCGGGCTCGTCTGCGCCGAAGACTGGGCCACCCGTTATGGACTCTTCAAAGCCGACGTCGATGTCTGCACCGAAGACCACTGCGTCAACGGCACCTTCGACCCCGCCCTCGGTGAAACCGCGCTCGACTGCGGCGGCCCCTGCGGCCTCTGCGAGCGCCCCGTCGCGTGGGTCAACGGAAGCTCATCGTTCTGCAGCACCGCCTTCCCATGCGGCCACGGCCAGGGCAACTGTGAACCTCCATTGCGGCCCTGTGAAGCCGGTCTCGTTTGCCGTGTCGATGCCGGTGCTGCCCACGGACTCAAGCCCACCGTCGATGTCTGTGACTACGCCGACTGCACCCCCGAAACCGACGAAGCCTTCTGCGCGCGCATGAGTGCCGAGTGCGGCGTCGTTGCCGCTCTCGACAATTGTGGACACAGCCGCACCCGCGACTGCGGCTCGTGTCCATTCGGTGAGTGCCTCGACCATGCTTGCGGGTGTGCCCCAGGCGCGTGCGAACCCGTCAGCGACGCCGCCCTTTGCGGCATGCTGCACGTCGCCTGTGGCCCTGCCACCGGCAAAGACAACTGCGATGCCGACCGCACCGTCGCAAACTGCGGCGCATGCGCTGGCGGCACCGCATGCGTGACCGGTGCCTGTGTGCGTGTCATGCCGTTCGTCGAAATCGTCTCCGGTGGTGCCCACTCATGCGCGCTTCGTGCCGATGGCAGCGTCACCTGCTGGGGCTCAAACGCCAACAACCAGCTCACCCCGCCCACCGGCGCACTCTTCCGCACCCTCGAAGCCGGTGAGTACCAGACATGCGGCATCAAGCTCGACGGCACCATCGCCTGCTGGGGACGCAACGACTACGGCCAATCGACCGCCCCGGTCGGCACCTACAAACACCTCAGCACCGGCTACATGCACAGCTGCGCCGTGCGTGAAGATGGCGCCGCCGTCTGCTGGGGCGATAGCTCACTTGGGCGCACCAACGCCCCCGCCGGTACCTACATCCAGCTCACCTCGGGCGACGCCCACACCTGCGGAATTCTCACCTCTGGCGACGTCGTCTGCTGGGGTTGGAACACCGACGGACAAGCCACCCCGCCCGAAGGCAAATTCGCCCACATCGCCGCTGGCGGCTTCCATACCTGCGGTATCCGCAACGACGGCGAACTCCTCTGCTGGGGTGACAACGATTGGGGCCAGAGCGCGCCACCCGCCGGCAAGTACATCGACGTCAGCGTCGGTGACCTCCACTCGTGCGGCGTCAGGGTCGACGGCACCGTCGCCTGCTGGGGCACCGACCTCAACGGACGTACCGCCGCCCCCACCGGCATCTACCGTCAGGTCGCCGCTGGCAACCGCCACACCTGCGCGCTTCGCACCGACACCAGCATCGCCTGCTGGGGCTGCGACTGCGCGGGCCAGACCGTGCCACCTCTCTTCTAACGCGTGACCCGTGTGGCAACGGCCCTTCGCGGCCCCAC
This sequence comes from uncultured Myxococcota bacterium, assembly GCA_964644185.1. GTDB lineage: Bacteria > Myxococcota > JAJVIH01 > JAJVIH01 > CAZXXB01 > CAZXXB01. Next base: position 41,555 of record CAZXXB010000001.1, on the reverse strand, counting down.
GTCGGCGTGGTCATCACCGTGACCACGCCGATGCTGCATTCATGCCATGCGAAATTAGCGACAATACCCCGCATCGCTCAGCCCACGCGCCCCGTTGTCTCGGCGCACCGCTTCACGCAATATCGTACCCCATGAACCTCGCCGCCCACGTCAAACGCCTCTTCTACCAATCGCTCGCCTACGGTGAGTTCGCCCCCGCCGCCACACCGTATCTACCCACCGCCACCCTCGCCGGACTCACCCACGTCGAAGCCAACTGGATGACCATTCGCGACGAAGCCCTGGCTCTGCGCGATACCTCATTCATCGCCTACCGCGACCGCTCGCTCACCGCCTCTGGCTGGAAGCTCTTTCCGCTCTACGCATGGGGGCTACGCCTCGAAAACCACTGCGCCGCCTGCCCGAAAACCACCGCCCTCGTCGAATCAATACCCCACATGACCTCCGCCGCATTTTCGGTACTCGCACGAGGCGCATCGTTCGCCGCCCACCGCGGCAACCCCACCGGAATCATGCGCTACCACCTCGGCTTGCGCGTGCCCGACCGCTGCGCCTTCCTCGTCGCTGGCGTGCCGCGACCCTGGCGCGACGGCGAAGGCTTCGTCTTCGACGACACCTTCATCCACGAAGCCCGAAACGACGGCGACTTCGATCGCATCATCCTCATCGTCGATATCCGCGCCAAACCCCATGGAGGCAACCTCGTCGAGCGTGCCTTCTTTACCGCCGAGCGCGAACGCTACCGCCTCATCGCCCGCGCCGGAACCACCGCCTCATCGTCGCTCTAAGCCCCCTCGCTCACGCCACCCCACGTGACCTTCATCAAGCACGCCCGCATCAATCGCCCCAAAAACGTTTGACCCACACCCGCCCTCGACCGTACCATCAGCCGCTGTTGCATCTTTTGCCTGTTGCGTCGGTGCAATCGTCACGCGCGTAACACGCGCCGCACCCGACACGACCGCGGGGTACACTTCGTTGCTCTGGAAGCCCTTCAAAGAACAATGGTACCGCTGGCTGCGCCTCGCTGAATACAGCGGTGTCCCGTCGGGCTACCTCGACGAAAAAAAATTCCCGTTTCTCAAACCGCTCGAAGAAAACGCCGCCATCATCACCGCCGAGTTCGAGCGCATCCGCCCCACCCGCTACACCATCTACCACGACCCCAACCTCACCGACCGCGACTGGCGCACCTACCCGCTCGTCTTTCGCGGCAAACGCATCGACGCCAACTGCGCCGAGTGCCCCGAAACCGCGCGCATCGTCGAAGCCATACCCGGCCTCAACCTCGCCGCATTCTCGTTGCTCGAACCCCACGAACGCTTCAAAGAACATCGCGGCAACCCCCTCGGCACACTCCGCGTCCACATGGGTATCCACGTCCCCGAAAAATGCGGATTCCGCGTCGGCAACGAAACCCGTCCCTGGCAAAATCAGCGCCTCTTCGTCTTCGACGAAACCTACCTGCACGAAGCATGGAACGACAGCGACGATGTCCGCGTCGTCCTCATTGTCGATTTCCTCCCCGACCCCGAGCACATCGCGCTCCCCTACCGCGCCATGATGGCCGCCGAAAAAGCCCGCTACCACATGCTCAGAGCATGGTACCGCCTCAACGGTCGCGAACCCCGCGCCACCCCCACCTGACGTCGCCCACACCCCGAAGTCACACCGCGCATCGAAATATTTCGTGACAGTTCAACGGCAATTCGGTTGCGCCATCGTCGCATGACCCATGTCAAGCCGTTGCTTCGCCAAGTGCTTCTGTGGTTCAATCTGTCTGCTGGGAACATTCGACGGGGTGCCGTCAGAAAAGTCGTTCGGGCTGCACGGGTGGGGACGCGGTTCGGCTGCAAGGTTCGTCATGGCCGAGATAGTACTTATCCACCCGTACATCGGTGAGATGGATTCCGTGCGTGATCGCCCGCACCTCCCTCTTCCGCTGATACAGGCAGCAACCCTCGCGATTCGCGAGTTCGACGTGCGGCTGCTCGATCTGCGCATCATCGCAGACTGGCAATCGGCCATCGACGCCGAAATCGCCCGCAAACCGCTCTTCTTCGCCTTCTCGGTCATGAGCGGCAGACCCGTCTACGCCGCATGGGAAGTCGCCGACTACATCAAGCGCACCTGCGACATTCCCGTCATCTGGGGCGGACACCACCCCACACTCGATCAAGAGAACACCCTCAAAGACCCCGCCGTCGATGCCATCGTCATCGGTGAAGGCGAACACACCCTGCTCGAACTCGCCCGCCGCTACGCCGATGGCAAATCGCTCGACGGCGTCGACGGCGTCTGGTTCAAAGACGAGCGCGGCGAGATCACGCGCAACGCCCCACGCACCCCCGTCAACTTCGACGACCTGCCGCTGCCGCCCTACCACCTCGTCAACGTCGAAGACTACATTCAGGTCTATCGCGGCAAGCGCATGCTCAACCTCGAAACGTCGCGCGGCTGCTGGTTCAAGTGCACCTACTGCTACCACTCGGCCATCAACAGCCATCACCGCTTTCGCGCCGCCGGCGTCGATAAATCGCTCGAACGCATCTTCTGGGCCCGCGACAACTTCAACATCGACGGCGTCTACCTCGTCGACGACAACTTCTTTCTCGACCGCGATCGCGGCATGACCATCGTCGAAGAACTCGCCCGCCAGCGTAAACCGTTCGCGTGGCAAATTCAGGGCGTTGACGTACCCAGCATGCTCCGCTTCGACGGCAACGGACTTCGCCAACTCGAAAAGAGCAACCTGCAACGCATCTCCGTCGGCGCCGAGTCAGGCAGCCCCAAGATTCTCAAGTACGTAAAAAAACCCCACACCGTCGAAATGCTCGTCCGCGCAAACCGCATCTGGTCGAGCGCCGACATCAACGTCTTCTACAGCTTCGTCTCCGGATTCCCACCCGAGACCGTCGACGACATCTACATGACCATCGACATGATGTTTCGCCTCACCAGCGAAAACCCCCACGCACGCACCTCACCCGTCTACAACTTCCTCCCCTTCCCCGGCTCCACCTCATGGAAGACCGTCATCGAAGAGCACGGCTACGAGCCTCCGCGCCGCCTCAAAGACTGGAAAGACTACGACTGGAACCGCGTCAACGTCCCCTACCTCTCACCCGAAATGAAAGAGGTGCTGCAAGGTCTCTACTGGCCGACACTCTTTCTCGACCGCAAATTCGACGACTACGAAGTCGCCCCCCTCGTCGCTCTCGGCGCAAAGTTCTACCGCCCGCTCGCCCACCTGCGCCTCAAGACCCGCACCTTCTCGTTTCCGCTCGAAGGCGTCGCCGCGGGCCTCGCCGAAAAGGCTCTCAGCGCCGGCAGAAAACGTCACACCAAACGCGATATCCCGTGGACGCTCTAGCCAAAAGGCTGTTGCGAACACCCGAGTGAAACGATGACGCCCCCCTCATCGAACCCACAACAAAGCCTGCGACGACGTCCCACCGTCTTGCTCGTCAAGGCCCCCTGTTACAGCGACTCGCTCTCGCCACCGCTCGGGCTCGGCTACCTCGCCGCCCACCTGCGCGACATCGCCCGCGTCCGCATCGTTGACGCCGTCATGGGCCCCGCAAACCTCGGCGACTTCGCAACCCTCGTCGCCCGCGAACAACCCGACATCATCGGCTTTTCGGTCGTCACCTTTGCCGCCGCCGCAAGCCGCGCGTGGATGCTCGCAGCCCGCGCGAGAGCACCCCGCGCCCTCATCGTCCTTGCCGAGGCGCTCGGCATCGACTCCCGCGCCCTCATCGTCGCCGGTGGCCCTCACCCCTCGGCCATGCCCCGCGACTACCTCACACAGTGCGGCGCAGACCTCGATCTCATCCTCGCCGGAGAAAGCGAATTCAGCTTTCGCAAACTCGTCGAACTCGTCGCCGCCGGTGAGCTGCGACCCAACCAGCCCGATGCCGCCCGCTACATCGACGGCGCACACGCACTCAAAGGCGACGAGCTCATCGCAAGTCACGAGAGTCAGGCCCAGAACATCGACGACTACGGCATGCCCGCGTGGGAACTCATCGACCCCCGCAACTACCCCCACTCACCCCACGGCGCCTTCGCCCGCGCCTTCCCTGTCGCACCCATCGTCACGAGCCGTGGCTGCCCCTACGCCTGCGGTTTCTGCACCGTCCCCTACCTCGTCGGACGCAAGATGCGTTACCGCTCGCCCGAACTAATCGTCGAAGAGTTGCAACTGCTCCGCGACCGCAGCGGTCTGCGCGAATTTCAGATCGTCGACGACAACTTCACCATCCGCCGCGACCACACCATCAAGGTCTGCGAAGCCATCATCAAAAACAACCTCGTCATGCCCTGGAGCACGCCAAACGGCGTGCGTGTAGACGCCCTCGACGACGAGGTGCTCGACGCCATGCAGGCCGCCGGCTGCTACTCAATCTCGCTCGGCATCGAGTCGGGCAGCGAAGCCGTGCTCAAGCGCATGGTCAAACACCTCGACCTCAACATCGTCCCCGGCACCATCGAGCGTATTCGCCGTCGCGGCATGGAAGCCAACGGATTCTTCATCCTCGGCTACCCCGGCGAGACCCCCGAAGAGGCCGAACTCACCCTGCGCTACGCCCGCTCACTGCCACTCACCCGCGCCAACTTCTCGGTCTTCACCCCGCTGCCCGGCACACCCGAATTCGACATCCTCAGCGACGAAGAAAAAGCCCGCATCGGCGGCGACGGCTCGTTCTTCGGGCAGGTCAAATACGTCTCGCCCGAGTACACCCCCGAACAACTCAAAGACCTGCAACGGCGCGGTATCCTCATGTTCTACGCCCGCCCCAGACAGGCCTACCGTCTCGCCCGCGCAATCCGCACGCCTCAAACCGCCTACTACGTCGCGCGCCGCGCACTCGCATGGCTGGGGAGCGTCGGCGCATGACACCCCTTCGCGCAACAGGCAGACGCCGCGTGCTGCTCATCAACCCACCCGCACGCACCCCCGTGCTGCGCGACTACTACTGCTCGACGCGACCCAAAGCCCGCTACTTCTGGCAACCCATCGATCTGCTCGCCCTCGCCGCCCTCCTGCGCAATGACCACGACGTGCGCCTCATCGACGCCATCGGCGCGCGCCGCACCGAAACCTCGCTGCTCGAAGAAGCCGCCGCCTTCGCCCCCCACGACCTCTTCGTGCTCGCTTCGACCCTCACCCGCGACGCCGACATCGCCTTCGCCGCAAAACTCGCGCAACGCATCCACTCGGTCACCGGCAACACCCCCGGCGTCGTACTCGGCGGTGAAGTCGCGCTCGACCCCAACTTCGATTTCACCGCCGCACCCTTCGTTCGCGGACTCGCGCTCGACTTCGTCACCCACGAGGTCGCTCGCTTCGTCGCCGGTGGCCCCCCCGCGGGCCGCGTGCGCACACCCGACCACGCCCCCCTCGCACCCACTGCCCCACGCCGCCCATTCACCCTCGGCAGCGTGCCCCACGCAGCCCTCGGCTTCACCAGCTACCGCCTCCCGTTCTGGGCCAACGGCTTCGCCTCACTGCTCACCGACTTCGGCTGCCCCTACACCTGCAGCTTCTGCAACTCTGGACGCCACTCGATCGGCTTCTCATTGCGCGACCCCGACGACATCGCCGCCGACACCGCCGCCATCGCCGCAACCGGCGTGCGCCACGTCTACCTGCGCGACATGACCTTCGGCGCCGTGCGCGACCACTCACTCGCCGTGCTCGACGCGCTCTCTGGCCACAACCTCGCGAGCCGCGCCTTCACCCGCGCCGACCGCATCGACGCCACCTTCGCCCGCGCCATGCGTCGCAGTGGCTTCGAGGTCGCCCAAATCGGCGTTGATCTCCCCGACGAATCGCAACGCCACGCCCTCGGAAAAAACGTCACCGACAGCGAGCAAATCGCCGCCTTTCGCTACCTCAACGAAAACCGCATCATGGCAGGTGCCCACTTCGTCATCGGCTTTGCCGACGACCGCCCCGACATCGTCGCCGCCTGCCTGCGCACCGCCGCACAACTGCGCGCCAGCTACTGCTCGATCAACCTCTACACAAACCGCTTCGGCACCACCTCGCTCGCCACCTCAACACCCGGCCCCGCCCGCGCATGGCTCGGCCTCTACGCCAGCGCCGCAATGCTCGCCTACAACGGCGCGAGCTTTACAGCCTCGCGCCTCGCACCCGCACGACCCACGTCGCGCCTCACCGCAACCACCCTTCGCACGACAGGAGCCTGACCATGGCACGCGTACTCCTCATCAAGATTCGCATGCCCGACATCTCGCGATTCGCCATCGCCGCTTCGCCCCCGCTCGGCCTCCTCTACCTCGCCGCCTACGCCCGCGAGCAGCGCCCGCACCGCGACCAATTCATGCTCATCGACGAGCGCATCCACCCCAAAACCGACCTCGAATACGCCGAGATGCTCCGCACCTTCCGCCCCGACGTCATCGGCCTCTCGGTGCTCACGACAGAGGCCGAACGCTGGAAAGACCTCGCCCGCGTGATGAAGCGCCTCAGCCCCACAACACCGCTCTTCGTCGGTGGCCCCCACGCAACCGCCTACGGCGCGCAACTCTTCGATGAAGGCCCCGCCGACTACGTCTTTCGCGGCGAGAGCGAACTACCCTTCGTGCAACTGCTCGACAGCCTCGACGCCGGCATCGCCCACCCCGAAAAGCGCCTGAGCGGACTCATGTACAAACGCCCAGACGGCGGGCTCTACGAAGTCCCCTACAACGCCGAGATGGTCGACATCGAGACGCTGCCCCGCCCCGCGTGGGACCTGCTCGACTTCGCAGACTATCAAGACCACCCCCGCATGACCCCCATCAACAGCGCCCGCTACGCGCCGCTCTTCACCTCGCGCGGCTGCCCCTACCGCTGCATCTACTGCCACGACGTCTTCGGCAAAGGCTTCGGCGCCATGAGCCCGCAAAAGATCGCCGACGAAATTCAGTACCTCAACGAAGTCCACAACGTGCACGACTTCGAAATCTACGACGACATCTTCAACGCAGACCCCCGCCGCGTGCTGATGATCTGCGACGAAATCAAACGTCGTGGCCTCTACACCCGCTTCACCTTCCCCAACGGTGTGCGCGGCGACCGCCTCAACAAAGACGTCATTCAGGCACTCGCCTCGGTCGGCGCATACCACATGGCCTTCGCCGTCGAGTCGGCAAGCCCCCGCATCCAGAAGCTCATCCGCAAACACAACAACCTCGAAAAGATTCAAGAGAACATCGGCTACGCCGCCGAAGCCGGAATCTTCTGCTGGGGATTCTTCATGCTCGGCTTCCCCACAGAGACCCGCGAAGAGCTCTGGTCCACCGTCAACTTCGCCGTCGACTCAAAACTCCACGGCGCCTTCTTCTTTCAGGTCGTCCCCTTCGGTGGCACCGAACTCGCCCAAAAATACTACAGCGACGCCCCGCCCATTCCGCAGGGCATGTTCGCAGAAGAACTCGGCGTCGGCACCAGCATCGCCGGTGTCAGTGAGACCACGCGCGGACTCAACGACATCCCCGAAAAGCAGGCGTCGATCTCCGCCGATTACCACTTCACCGAAAACACCCTCGCCGCCGTCTCGACTACCGAACTCGCCCTCATTCAGCGCGTCGCCTATGTCCGCTTCTACTACCACCCACGCCGCATGACCCGCATGTTGCGCGCCTACCCCGTCAGCGTCGATCAACTCGCTGAGCGCGCCTACAAACTCACCCGCTACCTCGCCTACGAGAAGCCCGCCCTCACCGTGCAGCGTCGCGTCGGTGAAGGCTTAGACGCCCTGCGCGGCCGACTCGGCGTGGGTGCGGGCGCGCGACGCCGCACGGGTGCTACACTGCACGCATCATGAACCCGTCGGCCTCACCAGAGCCGCGCCGCGCGGCCCTCTGGGTCTATCTGCTCGTCGCGATTCCCGCGGCGTGGCTCTGCTTTGCCTACATCGGCGACTACGGCCCCGGCCCCGGTGACGAGCGCCGCTACTTTCTCGTCGCCTACGACGTCTACGCCAACAACGAGTGGATAGCCCCACGCGTCGTCGAGACCCCCTACTTCCGCAAACCCCCGCTGCTCTTCTGGCTCATGGCGATCTCGCATCACCTTTTCGGTGAGGCCATCTTCTGGGCCCGCTTTCCATCTGCCGTTGCGGGCTTTCTGCTCATCATGCTTCTCACCCGCGCCGCCGGACGCATCTCCAACGCCGCCGCCCTCGCCGCGCCCCTCGTCTACCTCGCAACCTTCGACGTCATCGTCTCGCGTGGCCCACGCAACGCCACGATGGAAGCACTGCTCTCGCTCTTCATGTTCGCCGGTGCCTACGTTGGCCTCAGCCACCGCGAGATTCGCTCGCGCATCATGCCCTTTCTCGGTGCGGCAGGTTACCTCGTCAAAGGCGGCTGGGGCTTTTTCGTCCTGCTCCCCTACTGGCTCTCGCGCACCACATGGAAACAGAAACTCACCGTCTGGCTCGCCGCCGTCGCCATGTCGTTCTGGTGGTTCATCGCCAAAGCCATCGGACACACCGAGCAGTTTCTCGCCGAATACATCTACAGCGAGCACCTGCAAGGCATCTACGACCCCAGCGACGAGTACTTCAACTGGTACGTCTACTTCGTGCGCCTCGCCCTCTGGCAGCCCGGCATCACCCTCGTCGCGCTCGCCATGGCCCCCGCCGCATGGTTGCCCGGCACTCCCGCCCAGAGCCGCAAGCAACCCTCACGCCTCGTGCGCTACGCCGCGATTCTGCCCTTCGTCGTCGTCGTCATTCTCACCATCGTCCAGCGCCGCTACCCCCGCTACCTCAACCTCTTCATCCCCCTGCTCAGCCTCGTCGCCGGTTACGGATTCCACCGCCTCGTCGAACTCATTCGCTCATCGGCACCACGCTGGCAACGCCTCGTCGCGACACTCGTCGCCGCAGTCGTCACGGTGCTCGTCGCCCTCGGCATCGCCTCAACATCCGGCGTCTCGGTCCACCCCGAAAAAAACCCACCCGTGCTCTTCGCCCTCGTCGAAAAAGCGCTGCGCGACCCCACGCTCTGCATCGTCTCAGAGACCGACCGCACGCCACCCGTGCTCGACCACCCCGACCCCGGCACCCCCTACGACGTGCTGCGCCTGCGCCGCATCGCCACCCGCGAGGCCGCAATCCGCTGCCCGCAGGGCAAAACCCCCGACGTCGTCTTCTTCGAAGGCGCTGCCTTCGCCGACCGACGCGCCACCCTGCCGCACGGTGGCGCCGTCTATTTCGCCCCCGGCGACTTTGCCGTCTGGACTCCTCACCTCGCCCCCGACGTGATGCGCACACGAGTCAAACCCCGCGACGCATGGGCCTGCGATCAAGGCGTCAAGAACGTCCGCTTCACCCGTGGATGGTTCAACGCCGCGACCCACTCACCCGACCTGCGCGCCGGTGACGTCGCACTCGACTTCGTCGCCGCCGCAAACGCCGATCTACCCATCCCCCGCAAGTGGCGCTGGGGCATCGCCCGCGAACCCATCGAATTTCCAACCTGGAACCGCGAACCCGTCTGGCCCCTGCGCGCCCTCGACAACGCACTCTGCGAAGGCGACGAGCTACGCATGGCAACCGAACTACGTATCTGGAGCGACCGCGACCACCGCGTCGAGGCACAGGCACTTGTCACCGGTGCCGGCGCTGGCGGCAAAGAGTTTCCGCTCAACCTCGAACCCTACGACTACACCTCGCCGCCCGTCCTCAAACGCGCCGTCAACATCCTCCACTACCTGCCACCGTTCAATGCCCTCGACATCTCCGAGCGTGACGAACTGCACTAAGACCATGCGCGCAACCGCGGTGCATCATCGGCCCAAATTTGGCCGTGTGGGCGGCCCGTCCGAAACCTTCCAGCCAAACTCCGGCGGCGGCACGCTGCCCGTGCGAATCGTCGAGACCACATACCCCGCGAGCCGCACGAGGTACTGCGCCTCGGCCTCCAGATACGCCCCATCCGACACATCACCCGTCGGCGCCGGACGCATCCGTATCCAGTGCAACGCGGGGTTGCGCCCCTGAAGTTTGCCCATCTTTTCAAGCCCCGCCATGAAGTTGTCGAGAAACGCGCCATGGTACGTCGCGACAATCAACTGCGCGCCGTGCTTCGCACACTCATCGACAAGCTCGCCCGCAATCTGCGCGTTGTCGCTTTCGGTCGGCTCACCTGTTTTTGCCGATTTCAAATCGGTCGCGATGCTGTTGCGCACGAGAAACAGCGCCGTCGCTGCCGATACCGACGACAGCCACCGCACCATACCCGGACGCAGCGCGTAGCTGATGTTGATCGGCGGCTCGGTGTCCGCCTCCGACGCCAGATACACCACGTAGTCGGGCTTAAACTGCCGCACATAAACCCGCGCCGCCGCCGCCGCCTGCAACAGCACATGCCCCGGCATCGACGCGTTGATCACCTCAAGCTCAGGCGCCTCCTCACGCAGCCGCGCCGCAAGCGACTTCTCAAACGGCAGCGCCACGCCAAACGCCGGCCCGCCACCCAGCACCATCACCCGCGTCGCATCGCCCTGCCGCTCCACCACGTACTCGCGGTCGTCGCGAAACCCCATCCCGTTCGTCCGGTAATGCACCGGCTGCGCAAACCGCATCGGCACACCCGGATGCAGAAAATCGATGTTCTTGCGCAGCACATCGTATCGCTCGTCAGGTGCCGACTCGAACACCTCTTCAAACCGTGCCAGCGGCACAAACCCCATCCGCCGCGCGACAAACTCCGCCGTCACCGCCGCGAGCACCAACACACCGCAACGCGTGTTGCCGCTTTCGCGTGTCGTGCCTCTGTTCGGGTTGCTGACTCTTGCATCTCTCGACCTCGTGACCACGCCGCAGCCCAACACCATCGTGCCGCGCGTTCACCCGGGCTTGCGTGCGCGCCGAAATACCGCGCAACCGACGCGCTGTCACGTCTCGTGGCGTCGAAGCTCATCCCGCGCGCGTAT
>CAZXXB010000001.1:29316-30530 GCA_964644185.1 uncultured Myxococcota bacterium | reverse complement strand
ATCGACGCGATAGAGTAACTCAACACCGACAGCCGATTCAGCACCACAAACCGCGCCACCTTCTCCCAATCGTCGCCGACGAGCGCGCGCCCCAGCGACACAAGCACCACCTCAGGCCCCCCAAACCCTCCCGGAACAACAAACGACGCCGTCGACACAAACTGACTCACAATCTGCACCAGCACCGACATCGTCATCGTCGGTGCGCCCCCGCAATACCGCGCCGCAACAAAAAAACTGCCCGCGTACACCAGCACGATAAGCACCGAAAACACCACCGCCGGAACCAGCGGACGAAACCCAATCACGAAAACCGCCCGCAACGTGCGACCCGTCGCCCCCGCCTCGCGCGTGTACCGCGCCAGACTCATCCGCAAATTGTGAAACCGCTTCGGAACCACCACGAGAATGATCAACGCCAGCTTTTCGGCCACCCACTCGTTCACCTGCGGTGCCGCCGCAAACGCCACGACGCACACCGTCGCCCCAAACACCAGCACCACGCCCCCCGTCAGCACGAGCCGCGTCACCTCATCCAGCTCGTGTTTGCTCGTCGTCGCCCACAGCCCCCACGCCACCGCCGCCTGCAACGTCATCGACGTCAGCCGCGAATACACATGCGTCGCAAGCCCCGCATTCAACGGCAACCCATGAATGCGCCTCGCCAAAAACGCCGGAACCACCTCGCCCGAAACCCCCGGCAACGCCGTCGTCAACATCGCCCCCAGCGCCAGATACCCACTCGCCTCCATCACCGGCGGCGCCTTACCCACACGCGCACCGCGAATGATCGCTCCCCACCGCAGCGCATTCAACGGAAGTATCGGCAACATCACTGCCGCGCACACGAACGGCTCATACCAGCGCAGCGACACAATCTGATCGAGAATCGAACCATGCTCGCCCGGTATCGCCAGCAGCAACCCCTCGATCACGATCCAGGTCGGCACCGCCGAGATGAAAATCACCGCGACATAAACGAGCGTCACCTGCGTCGCAAAGCGAATCCCTGTCGCGCTTGCCGCTGACCCGACCAACCTCATGGCGTCGCGTTCGAAAGCTGCGCCGTCGGTGAGTTGCGACGCTGCGCAAACACGGCTCCCGTCAACAACGCCGGTGAAACGGTGAGCAGCGCCGTGATGACCACCGCCGAAAACCCGACCCCCGTCACCCCCGTCAACCCAAACGCCACACTCGCCGCAAACACCGCCAGA
>CAZXXB010000001.1:21000-29306 GCA_964644185.1 uncultured Myxococcota bacterium | reverse complement strand
CCACCACCGCCGCCACCGCCAGATGCACCGCCATACTCAACGGCCACGACGCCCGCTGATTCAGCGCATGCATCCACGCCACGGGCGCCGTCACAATCGCAAGCGCCATCACAATCGTCGCGGGCCACGAAAGCTGCGGACGGTACCCAAGCGTCACCAGCAGCACCGCGAGCGTCAACCCACACTGCCAGAGTACCAGCGCCGTCAACCACTTCGGCGTCACGCCAATCTTCGCATCCGCCGGTGCCGGCTCATGCATCCGCACCGCTCGCGGAGGTGCCAGCAGCTCGCCCACAAACGCCCACGCCGAACCGCGCTCACGCGCCGCCGCCTTCGCCATCTTGTACGTCTCGACAAACGGCACGATGTTCGCACGCACAGGGTCAAGACTCTCCCACGGTTCGAGCGTCCCATAATGCACCGGCCCCGTCTCTGCCTTGAATGTCCCAAACAGCCTGTCCCACACGATGAAAATCCCACCGTAGTTGCGGTCGAGATATCCCTCGTCGATCCCGTGATGCACCCTGTGATGCGACGGCGTGTTGAACACCAGTTCGAGCGGACCCAGCCGCCCCACAAGCTCGGTGTGAATCCATATCTGGTACAGGAGACTCGCCGCCGCACCAATCGCATACGCCTCAAGCGGAAGCCCCAGAATCGCGAGCGGCAAAAAGAACGGCAGGTTCGTAATCGGCGACAGCCACGGCACCCGCAACGCCACCGCAAGGTTCAGCCGCCGACTCTGATGATGCACGATGTGAAAAATCCACAGACCCGTGATGCGGTGGCTGCACCGATGCCACCAGTAGTAGCAGAAGTCGTAGCCCACGACCGCCACCGCATACGGCAACAGCGACTTCTGCGGCCAGTCGAACAGCCGCAAATGCTCCCACACCACCACGTACCCCGCGATCAACAACCCACGCATGAGCAGCGCCGCCGCCTGGTTGCCGATGCCGCACGACACATCGCTCACCGCCTGACGAAAATCGTACACGTCGCGGTGAACGTAGCGGCTGTAAGCCCACTCGAGCCCGATGAGCAAAAAGAACACAGGTATTGCAAAGATGATTGGGCTCGGCATGACATCAACCACACGCACGTACACATCACGCCGCAGACCCCCTGCCGCTTCGTGCAAGCCCAGATTCTCACCCGGTTACTCAGAGAAACGCAAGGCCCGTTCAACCCGCTCTGGTGGAATCAAATCAATCCCGAGTCGTGTGCGAGAAATGTCATTCGCGACATAAACCGCCGCCAGCGCGTTTGCGCCCGCCGCCGAAATTCGATCGCTACGCTGACCAAACCGCCGCGCCGCAATCAAGTCGCGCGCCTTCACAAAATGGTCCGCGCGAAACTTCAGGTACTCATCGGCAATCTTGAACGCAAACCGCAAAGGCCCCGACTGCTGCAACTCGTCGAAGAACATGAAATTCGGCAACGGATCATCAATCTGCAACTTGCTCGACAACTCAAAATGCACCGTGCGCGTGTTCGCGGCGAACAGCACTTCGAGCGGCATGTGGCAAAGCCCCAAAAGGTCTTCGACCACGAGCCGACCCGCGCCGTAACTGCGCAGCGCCTTCCCCTCACCCTGCGCCTTCACCACCACCCCATCGTTGCGCCACTGCGCCTGCGTCCACGCCACCACGTCGTGCTTCAACGCAACCACCGTGCGCCGCGGCTTGCGAAACGCCGGAATCACCGCCTCCTGAGCCTTCAAAATCGTCGCCAGCGCCGGGTCATCAATGCCGTAGCGCTGCACCGCAAAATCGGCCACCTCGCGGTAAAACCGCCGCCACGCAAAAAACAGAAGCCACGTCTTGATGCGCACCTCGTTGCGACGTGTCACCGACAGATCGAGCATCCGCCGCAATTGCCGCGCAAGCCACGGCGAGCCCGCCGTGCGCAGGTACGCAAGGTCAACAAGGTCTTGCAAAAACCGCGTCGCCAGAATGCCGTGGTCGGCCTGCAAAAACGTCGCCACGTGCCGCAACGTACCGAGCGTGATGAACGCGTGATACGCGTCGTGCATCTCAATCATCCGCGACAGATCACGCCGCGAAAACGTCTTCGTCGCGGCAATCGTCGAGAATTCATCAAGCTCAATCTGGTTCTCGTCGCGGTACGCAGGTTCCGCCATCGGACTATTCGGCCACACCCCAATCAGATACGCCCGCAGCCGCACGCCGCGATCAAAGCAATACTGCAAATCGGCCTTAAACGTTTCGGGCGTTGCCCCCGGCAACCCCAGCAGCAAATCGGTTGAGACAGGCAGCTTCTCTTCCCGAAAAATTTGCAGCAGCTCGCCGTAGCGCTGCGTCTTGATGTTCGACCGCCGAATCACGTCGAGCGTGTTCTCGTCGGTCGTCTGCAACGCAATCATCCCCTCGCTCGCCAACCCCGCGCGATGCAGTATCCGCACGATCTCCGCGATCCGCTTCGTCGCGTTCTTCGCGTAGTTCACGTACGTCAACCGCGGAAACCCATACCGCTCTTTGTACTTCGCGACGATGCGCGCAATCTCGATGTCGCGATCAAAAATTCCAAAGTTCGCGTCGGCCACCCACAACAGCTGAATCTTGTGCCGCGCAATCCACTCAATCTCCGCCTCGACCCGCTCCATCGAAAACTGACGAATCTTCTGCAGCGTCGCCGCCCCCCAGTCGCAAAACGTGCACCCATACGGACACCCGCGATTCGTCTCCAGCGTCGCCGACCACCAGTCGGCACTCGATGTCCGCTCAAAAAACCCCGTCAAATAAGGCGACGGCAACGCATCCAGCCCCTCCATCCGCCCGCGCTCTGCCGTCGCGCGCAGCCCCTCCACACGACCTGGCTCACGCAGCATCAAACCCGGCACCTCGTAAAGCGCCTCCGGTGTCAGCGCGCCGCCTGCCGCCTCAATCTTCCGCATCATCTCGGTCAGCGTCCCGTCGGCCTCGCCCCGCACCGCCACATCGATAAACGACTCGCGCGACATGAACTCGCTGCACATCAGCGTGTCGCGCGGCACCGCCGGCCCACCCTCAATCACAAGCGAACCCGGACTCGCGCGCTTCACCGCCGCACCCACCGCGTGATGCAACTCTTCGTTCCACATGAACGTCGAGCACAGCACCAGCCCCGGTCCCTTCTCGTGCAGCACCGGTGCCAGTGTCGACCAGTTCGTGAACACCGTCGGAATAAACTCGAACCGCTCGCGCAACGCGCCGCCGTCGGCCTCATACGCGTTCGCGACGACCATGCCGAGCCCTAGCGGCGAGTACCTCCACCGCTGGTTCACAATATAGACCGGAACTCGTCTCATCACCCTTCCAGATGCGCCCCAGAGCCTCAAACTAACGACTTTGGCCCACTGCGGCAATGGCGATTCTTCGACACGCCTCCCCTACTCTACACCCGCATTCATCCGACACAGCCCCACCCGTTCAATCGGCGTCTCACGCGGGTGCAGCGTCAACGTGTACGGCGCCGCCCCCCAGCCGCCGCTATACAACCCCGCCCCGTCCCAGAAATTCATCACCCGCACCGGAAACCCCGAAAAAAACTCCCGCCGCGTCGACGCCTCAACCGTACACTGACTCGTGCTCCACGCCACCGAATGATTCTCGGTCACCAGCAGCAGGTCACCCCGTCGCGGACGTTCAACGCGCATCACGACCGGCAAGTCGTTCTCCCGCTGATAATAGAGATTCTCTTCGCCCCCGAGAAACCGCAGCCGTGGCGTGCGCTCTAACTCGTAGCGCAGCCCCCACTCGTGCGAAAACCAGATCGTCGTCTTCGGCCCCAGCGCACGTGCCTGCTCGCGTGCATAGGCCACCACCTCGGCCCCTGCCCGCGCAAACTCGTAGTCGGCAATCGCAACCGGCACCCCCACCGGCAGCGTCGCAAACAATAGCGTCAACGGCCTGCGCATCCACGCACGCGCATCCTCGCCGTGACGACTCGCGTACCGCGCCAGCAACGCCACCCCAATCGGCATCAAATCAATGAAATACCGCGCCGTGACAAAATTGGTCAGCGCCAGCAAGAGCACACCCGCGGCCACGAGCGTCAGCGTGTAAGCCCGCGCCACCCGCTTCTCAAACGCACCCGCCTCGTCGCTCGCAGGCTCATCGCGCACGAGACGCCCCATCCGCGTCGCCCCCAAAAGCACCAGCGCACCACACGCCCCCAGCACCGCCGACACCACGAGACTCGTCGTCGGGTCACCCTGCAACGACGCGAACACCACCGTCACCACCGCGCCCCCGATCGCTGCCACCACCGCCCACCCATTGAACCGCCCAATCAAAAACGCCGGCGCCGCGAGCGGAGAAAACAGCGCCCCACCCACCGATGGAAGCACCGCTGCCACCCGCTCAAACATACCCCCCGTGCGCCGCGACACCGACCCCGGAATATTCCGAAAATTCACCACCGACGCATACGGGTGCGGCCACTCGGCAACCGCCATGTACCCCGCCTGAAAGCCAACCAGCATGCTCGCGCTCGCCGCCAGAAAAATCACCGCCTCTCGCCTGCCATGCCGCCCCGACAACATCACCAACCCCGCAATCGCAAACGGCACAAACGCCCGATATCTGATCAGCCACGCCGCCCCAACCACCACCCCCGCAAGCAGCGCCAGCGCAATCACCCGCCGCCGAAACGCGACGAGAGAAAGCCCCGCCCCCACGAGCGAAAGCCCGTTAAAAATCGCATCCACCGACCCATTCATGAACGTCGCCAGCACAATCGGCGATGCCAGCGGTACCAGCGCAAACCGCGCCGCGTGCGGAGCCACCTCGCGAATCAACAGCACCGACCCCAAGTCATACAACACCGCACCCACGACGTTCGCCGCGGGCGCCAGAAACGCGTAGCCAAGCCCCGCATCGGCCAGCATCCGCGTCACAAACACATACGGCAGTGGATGATTGTTATAGAGCAGCGTGTCGAGCGCGCTCACCCCGCAGTTGATCGGGTAACACAGCCCATACGACGCATACGGCAAAGACGCCGGTGCAAGCGCCGCCGCCTTCAACGCGGGCCAGTCGGCATCGACGTGCAGCGGCTTCAAAAACGCCAGCGAATAGGCCGCGCACACCACGATGCTCGCCACCAGAACCTCGACCCACTCGCGCGCCGCCCCGTCGCCCCGCGCCCCACCCGCGTAGACCCCCGCCGACCGCCCACCCTGGGCCGTCTCGTCTGCACCGTGCTGCGCAGCGCTCGTCATCACTCGCTCGTCATCTCCGCAATTACCGCGGCACGCGCAGGCCTCACCGCGGGCAGCACCCCAAACGCCGTCAGCGTCACAAACCCCGCCCGCATCAACCGCGCAATATCATACCCCGATGCATTGTGCCGTCGCGGAAGATGCTGCACCCCCACGTTGCGATACGCGTTGCGCCCTCGGGCCAGAAGCCCATCCACATTGCGCGCGTGCCACGGCTCTTTCAGCGCCTCATCGAGCGCCGCACGACCCATCGCGCGAAACGTCGTCAAGTCAACCGACGGCTCATTGCCCAGCGTCTGCGCCACCCAGTGCAACGTGCGACCCGCCGCAACCCGCAGCGCACCCTGCTGTACCCGCCGATAACTCGCGTAAACGACACTATGACCCCCGTCGCACGCGAGCGCCAGCCGCGCTGCGTCAGCCGCCGCATGTTGCCCGTCGTCATCCATCGTCACCACCACGTCACCACGCGTCTGCGTAAGCCCGGCAAGACACGCCCCGTGCTCGCCCACATTTGTGGCAAGTCGATATCCACGCACCACACCCGCGTGCCGCGCGGCCAACCTGCGCACACGCCCCCACGTCGCGCCCTCATCCGGCGACGCATCATCGATAAGCACGATCTCTACGAGCGCGATCTCGCCGCCCCCACCCGCCTCTTCTCGCCGCCTCTCACCTGCCGCCAACCCCGCACCAAACCGCTCGACCAGCCCCGCCACCACTTCATCCAGCTCCGGCGGACTCCGATAACACGGTATCACCACCGACAGCGTCGTCACCGCCACCCGCCGCCCCTTCGCTACTTCATCGTCTTCGTTCGTCTGCATCAACGCGACTTTCGCTCTGCGTCACTTCTGGCCGCGTCAAAACGGCGCCAGCACCGTCCGCACAAATGGATTCGCCGTATAGTCGCGCAGGCACAGGTTGCGTATCTGCGACAGCGTCGCCCACATGAATTGCGGCGGCGCACCCTCTAACAACGCATCTTCCCCCTCGACCCACACCACCACGTTGCAATTCGTCTTGCGATAAAACCGGCCCGCCTCTTCGTTCTGCAACGTGCAATAGACCAGCGTCGCCTCACGCTCCCCAGTAAAATACTCGGCAAACAGCGGACGCTCACCGCCGTGGTCGCGCTCGAGATTGCTCATCGTCGCCTGCAACGTCGGCGCAAGCTGCGTGCCATGGTGGTTGCCCGGCTCGTACTTCGCCTGCAACAGAAACCGCATCACCCCCGCATGCCGATGCGCGACAAACCCCAGTATCCCGCCCTTGTCCTGCGTGATGATCGCCTGCTCCCAGTCGCTCTTCTCGCGCCCCGTCGCGTCGCTCACCCGCAGCCCCTGCACCGCAAAAAACGCCCCGTCGTCGCGCCGCACGTTGCCTGTCGCCGCTTCCACTTTCCAACCCGAAACTTCACGCAGAGGTATCACCTCAGCGCGCGCCCGCTGAGCCGCCCGCTGCTCATCAAGCCAAGCCATCACCTCCGCATCATCGCTCGCCTCAACCCCGCGACTCGCGTGAAGCTCGGCACGAAACCGCGCGAGACTCGCCTCCGCGGCCCCCCGCGCAAGCCACGCCACCGGTACCGGATACCCGGCCCCGCCCTGAGACATCTCTGCCGCGGCTGAACCTGCCGTCATCGCACGTCAGTCTTTCCGCCGCGCACGCGATGGCAACCACCACAGCACGCGATCCACCGCCGCATCGGTCACACCGAGGCGTTTACGGCTCCACTCGAAGCCTTGCAGTGCAATGTTGTTCGCCGCAATCAGCACACGCCGCCGCAACGGCTCGCCGGGGCGTGGCTTGAAGTAAAAGTACCGCTGCTCATTCCGCGCCGCGCCTTCCGTAAAGTAGTAGAGCGCGAACGTCTTGCGATACATCCCCTCGGGGCACGCAATCGGCTTCGGAACCCCATGATACCCCGTGTTCGTCACCTCAAAGATCGCCGCACGATTGAACAACGGCTCGATGCTCGCCTCGCACCGCGTCACCTTCGGGTCCCATAACTCGAGCTGCCCGTTGTACTCAGGCTTCCAGTCGCGATTGAGATACAAAATCAGGTTGTACCGCCGCCGCCACGTCTCGTGCTTCGGGTGCCCCAACATGTCGGTGTGCACCCCCAAAAACCCGCCCCGCCCCGTCCACGCAAGCCCACCGTCTTCAACATCCTTGTCGAGGTGCAAGCCCGCTGTCCCCGTCAGCCCCTCCATGAACCCGTGAAATCGCGCTGACCCCAGCACATCGAGCAGCGCGCGCGTCACCGGAGAAAACGCCGGAACAATCGTCTTCGAGTACGTCTTCTGGTCGTAGTGCCGGTGATAAAACCAGTCGCGATTGCCAAACGTCGGCTCTTCCTCGTCCAGCATCCTCGTCAGCCACGCAGGGTCACAGAAATTATCGATCGCGATGTGCCGAAATGGACGCCCCGCGTTGAACGTCGCCCGCATCGCGGGCAACTCGCGCTCCAGCCGCTGATAAAACGGCTCCGTGTCACCCAGCACACCTGCCCCCGCGGCACCAGAATCAGCCATCTTCACACCTCGCACTCTTGCCTCGCGCGCTCACCTTGAGTGCGCGCCCAGCGTGCATACCCCGCGTGCAACGAAGCCGTCACACCGCGCGCGCCAGAACGCCATCATAGCCCAACCGCGCCTTTCCGGCGAACGCAAAGCGGCGCCACCCCAATCCCTCCCGCCGTTGTCTACCCCCCAAACGCGTGAATCACATCACACACCCGCGCCTGCTCCGCCTCGGTCATGCCCACAAAAACCGGCAGCGAAAGCGCCCGCCCCGCCAACCCTTCCGTCACCGCCAGCGCCCCGTCGCGCGGCGCAAACGCCGCGTACGCCGGCATCCGATGCACGGGTAAATCGTAGTTCGCCTTCGTCGCCACCCCATGCGCCGCAAGATGCGCCGCCAGCGCATCGCGCCGCTCAGCCATCACCGTGTACGTGTAATAACTCGGCTCGACCCCCGGCAGATCACCCGGAAGCTCAACCGCGCCACACCCCGCAAGCCGCGCCGCGTACCGCGCCGCAATCGCACGGCGCTCGCCCACATCGTCGCCAAAATGCCG
>CAZXXB010000001.1:20242-20990 GCA_964644185.1 uncultured Myxococcota bacterium | reverse complement strand
CTGCACCCGCAAGAACGCCGCCTGCAGCTCATCAAGACGCGAGTTCGTCCCGTGACTCTTCGCCGGTCCGTGCCCCTCGTCCGTCCCGTAAGACCGCAACCGTCGTACCCGTCGCGCCAACACCTCGTCATGCGTCGCCACCGCACCCCCATCACCCAGCGCACCCAGCGTCTTGGTCGGATAAAACGAATACGCCGCAATCGTACCAAACGAACCCGCCGCCGCACCGTTCAGCGTCGCCCCCGTCGCCTGCGCGCAATCTTCGATGAGCGCCACCCCCCGCTCATCCGCAAGCGCCCGCAACCCCGTCACGTCGCCCATCGTGCCGCCGACATGCACCACCACAATCGCCCGCGTCTCTGGCGTCAACGCCGCTTCGACCGCGGCGGGGTCAAGCGCACGCGACACCGCCTCCACATCCGCAAACACGGGGCGTGCCCCCGCCGTCACCACCGCCGACACCGTCGGCACCGGTATGAACGACGGCACAATCACCTCATCGTTCGTCCGCGCGCCAACCCCAAGCGCCTTCAGCGCCAGCACGATCGCATCCGTCCCTGTCGCCAGACCCACCACATGCGGCAACCCCGTCAGCGCCCCAAACTCACGCTCAAACGCCGCCACCTCGGGCCCCAGTATCAACCGCCCACTTTCGAGCACCCGCGCCATCGCCTCGTGCAGCTCACCCTCGCGCGCCTTCAACATCCGCGTCGGGGTCCAAAAGGGTACGCTCGCCTCAATCGTCGCG
>CAZXXB010000001.1:19972-20210 GCA_964644185.1 uncultured Myxococcota bacterium | reverse complement strand
CGCGTGACTTACGTCATATCGCAGGATAGCTTCTTCGCGAGATACCACATCTGTTTCCGTGCGAGCGAACCCGTCGACGAAACATCGAGGAGACTCAGCATGCCCGCTTCTGCCCATCGCCCGTTGCCCCGCGCAGCCGACACCGCAAGCCGCTGCGCCGCGCTCTTTGCGACATGCTGCGTCGCGTTCCTCCCAGCACTGCACGCACACGCCGAACCCCAGCGCCTCGTCGTCGTCG
>CAZXXB010000001.1:11159-19911 GCA_964644185.1 uncultured Myxococcota bacterium | reverse complement strand
AGAGGCCCGCGACGCAGGTCACCGCATCGTTGACCCCGGCGCCGCACTCCGCGCCCAATCCGCCGCCCTCAACGACGACGTCCAGAAAGGCCGCATCCCCGCCGAACTCTCGGCCCTCAACGCCGACATCGTCATGGCCCTCAGCCTCACCTGCGACAAGTCGGGCGAAAAACTCTTCGGCAGCGACATCTCAGGCTGGTACTGCGTCGCTTCGACGCGCGCGCTGCGCGTCAGCAACGGCGATGTCGCCATCTCAGACACCGTCAACTTCACCTCGCATGGACTCAACGGAGCCATGGCGGCGCAAGCCCTCATTCGCGGACAACTCACCCCCAAACTCAAAGAGTGGATATCCCGCGTTGGTGGTACCTCCGTCGCCTCTGGCCCCTGGTCGCTCGACCTCATGGTCACCCGCCTCACCTCGCGCAACGACGCCGCCAAACTTGCCGACACCCTCGCCACCTACCCCGGCGTCACCGCCGCGCGCCTGCTCGTCTTCAATCAGGAGCTTGCCAAATACGAACTCACCGGCACCGACCCAGCCGCCCTCAAAGACCTTCCCCGCCTGCTCGACGAAAGCGACCGCGCGCCACTCACCGTCAACTACGAAGCCGCCCGTGTCATCCACGCCGCTTACAGCCGCGATGAAGTCATCGCAGCCCGCGCCGCCCTCTTCGTCCGCGCACCCGACAACAGCGAACGCTGGCTCGCCGAAGCCACCCCAACCCTCGCCTCCGCCGCCCTGCGCAACATGGGCTACCTCGTCATCACGAGCGAATCCGCCACCACTGCACGCAACGCTGCCGCGCTTGCGGCAAGCGATCTCAAACCACTCACCGGCACCGCCGATCTCGTCGCCTTCGCCACCGGCACCAAAACCGATTCCGGCTACATGGCGCGCATCGAACTCATGACCCTCGACAAACGCCCCGCCGGCGCTGGCGTAGCCACCGACCGCGACTTCGCTCAGGCCCTCGCACTCGCGGCTCGCGCAGCCGATGCCGACGTGCAACGCGCCGCAAAAACCTCGACCGGAATCGCATGGCTCACAAAGCCCGCCGCCCGCGAAGCCGCCCGCGTCGCCGCCGCCCCACGGCTACTCATCGACAAGATCGACGTCGCCGCAATCTTCCCCGCCCGCATCGCCCACTACAACCAGCACGGGCTCGGAACCATCAGCTACCGCAACGCCGGTACCATGCAACTCAACGATGTCGAGGTGCGCTACACCATCGGCGACACCGTCATCGGCACACAAAAACTCGCACCCCTGCCACCCGGCGCCGCATCGAGCGCCACCATCACCCTGCAAGACCTTCCCCCCGCGCTCGGCGCATCGCCCTACACCCAGCTCAAAGCCGAGTTTCGCTTCACGAGCGACAAGGTCATCGACACCGCCGACGCCTACGCGCCGATTGTGATTCACGCCCGCGCCGCCATCGACTGGCGCGACCCTGCCTCGTTCGCGAGCTTCGTCACCGGCTCTGAAGTGTTGCGCACCCTCGCCAGCGAAGCACTCTCTGGCGCATCACGCGGACGCGCACCAACCCGCGAACTCGACGACGCTGCCGCCATCTTCGAGCGCCTCTTCCACGCCCCGCTCGCCTACGTACGCGACCCCGTCGCAACCCAGTTCCGCGACGAAATCGACACCGTACAGACCCCGCTGCAAACCGCCGCCCGTCTCGCCGGCGACTGCGACGACCTCACCGCACTGCTCCTCGCCCTTTACGAATCCGTCGGCCTCTCTACCGCCGTCGTCACCGTACCCGGACACGTCTTCGGTGCTGTCGAAGCCGGTGCCCTCGCCGGTGCAAATCTACTCTTCGCGCTCCCGCAGGAAGCCTTCATCGAAGTCGATGGACTCCTCATGGTCCCCATCGAAGCAACCGCCATCGGCAAATCGTTCGACGAGGCGTGGGCCGCGGCGGCCTCCGCCGCTCGCAAAGCCCCCAGCGGCACCCTCAAAGCGTTTCGCACCCGCGACGCATGGCGCGCATTTGGCCGCATCAACGAAGAGAGCAACACAAACCGCCTTACCCTCGCCCCCGCGCGCGACGCGGCCGTGAAGGGCCCCCCCGGCCCCGCCACCGCACCGTTCACCCGCGAACTCAAAGCCGCCCTCACCGGCACCTCGCCAACCATCTCCAACAAAATCACCGCCGCCGCCAAAGCCACCAACCCCGTCGCCGTCGCCGCCCTCCAATACCTTTCCGGAGACACCGCCGCCGCCATCGAAGCCTCACGCAAACTCTGCGAAGGCCGCGTCGCCTCAGCCTGCTACAACCTCGCCGTAATGGCCGCCCTCACCGACAACGCCGCCGCTTCCGACCCGGCGAGCGGTGAAGCCGCCTCTGCCGCAACCCGCGCCACCCTCGCCGAAACCGCCCTCTCGGTCTTGCCACCCCACATCGCCCTCGCCCTCGCCGACGCGGGTGGCACCGGACTCGCCAGCGAAGCCTCGCCCGAAGCCGAAGCCCGCCGCCGCATCCAGTCCGCCCTCCAAAAAGCACGCGAACGCTTGCGCGAGCGCGGCACCAGTGTCACCAATAGCCCCGTCATTCGCATCGAAGCCGTCGGCGGAAGAAAAGGCGCACCCGTGCTCGAACCCCGCAAGACCGCATTCATGTTTTTCTATCGCGCGTTCTAAACCGCGCGCGGGTGAACCGGCACCCATGCAAGTTCAAACCCAGACACGCCACCGAGGGTCGCGGCTCGTCGCGCTGCTCGCCGCCGCGACGGGGCTCGTCCTCGCTCTCTTCGGCCTCGGCCACACCCTCGACCTGCGCGCCTTCGATGCCGTGCAGGCCAGCTTTCTGCCACGCTTCGAACCCGAAGCCGCCATCGTCGCCGTCGACCCCTTCACCGTCGAACAACTCGGCTGGCCCCTCTCAAAAGAAATCTACGCCGGAGCCCTCGACGCCCTCGGCAACGCCGGCGCCCGCTCGGTCTCATTCGACATCTTCTTCACCGATCGTGGTGCCGTCGCCCAGGGTTCCGAAGCCGAGCGCGAAGCCCTCGCCGCCGAGACCCTGCTCGCCACCGTCGCCGCACGCACCCGCACCACCCTCGCCACCTACGTCGTCCACATCGGCGAAGTCGCCGCCCGCATCGACGCCGCCACCCCCGCGAGCGCACGCGACCCCAACTGCCGTGTCTCGCCCGATGACGACGCCTTCGCAAAGCCACTCTTGCCCCCTCTCGCCCAGACCGGCATCGGTGTCGGCCACGTTCACACACCCGTCTCGCGCGATGGACGCTTTCGCGAAATCGATGGCTGCATCCCCGTCCGCGATGGATGCATTCGCGACCTCGGCTTCGTCGCAGTCAGCCGTCACGGCGGCGCAACACCCCCACCCTGCGACAAACACTACGTGCCCGCCCTGCGCAGCTTCGACGCCTACCCCGTCGTCTCACTCGCCCGCGTTATTCTCGACAGCGAAACCGACGATGGCCGCGTGCGATTGCAAAAAGCCGTCCGCGACCGCGACGTCGTCGTGCTGCTCACCGACCCCACACTGGGTGACTTCGGCGCCACCGCGCTCGCCCCTCGTGAACCCCTCGGCGTCATTCACGCCAACCGCATCGAGGCCCTGCGCAAAGACATCTCGCTACGCTGGCTCAACGGCACCGCGGTCGGCGCAGTCGCCTTTCTCGCCTCAGCAGCCTCGTCACTCTTCGTCGCGCAACCCGTCGGCTGGCTGCTCGCGCTCGCCGCCGCCCTCGCCCTCGCCGCCATCGTCACCATCGCCGTCTTCGCTTCGACACTCGTTTTCGTCCCCCCATCATTCATTCTGCTGCCTGCCGTCGTGATGATGGTCGCGATGCTCGCCGACTCGGCCTACCGCGCGTGGAAACTCAACCGCATGATCACCGACGCCTTCGGCAACTACGTCTCCGACGACGTCGTAAGCTGGCTCAAAGAGACCCGCGGCGCGCCGCTCGACCCCGACGCCGCCACCACCCGCGTCGTCTCGGTCATGTTCAGCGACATCAAGGGCTACACGCGCCTCTCTAACCGCATCGACACCCGCGCGGTCATGCGCTCGCTGCGACTCTATCTCGAAGCGATGGTCGCCATCGCCGTCAAGCACGGCGGTTACGTCGACAAGATCAACGGCGATGGAATGATGATTCTCTTCGGCGCCCCGCGCGACGACGCGTCGCACGCCGAGCGCGCCGTCGCGTCCGCACGATGCAACACGAGTGGGTCGCCATCACCGGTGAACCGCTCGTGATACGCATCGGCATCGCGTCGGGCAGCATGTTTCTCGGTAACATCGGCGGCGAGGGACACATCGAGTACACCGCCATCGGACCTTCGGTAAATCTCGCCGCCCGCCTCGAAAGCGCCTGCGAGCCCGGTGGCGTTCTCATCAGCGAACCGTCACTCGCACTGCTCACCACCCCGCCGCAAGGCGACATGCGCGACCTCGACCTCAAGGGCTTTGAGAGCGGCGACGTGCGCGCATTTCAAATCAAGCTCACGTAGCGCGCGTCACGGCGCGACCACGCGGCGGTGCTTCACCTGCACCTCGATGGCATCACTCGAGAGCGACCCATAAAACGGCGCAGACGATGGCGCGCCGTTGTTGGTCGCCGGTGCGATAAGCACGCTCAACGTGTCGCCCGCGGTGCCAAAATAACCACGTGCGTCGTCGGCATCCGTTGACACCGCCGAGAGCTGTGCAAACCCGTCGCGCGCCTGACTGCTCGTCACCTCTTGCCACGATGCCTCCTCCCACCGGTACATCGCCACCTCGCCCCCACGCGCGCCGACCGCCTCACCACCGGCGCGTGTCGCCGACCACGTCACCCGTACCGACTCGATCTCATCACGCGACGTCGCACCCCACGCGCTAAATGGCACACGCACAAGGTGCGATGGACGCGTCTCTTGCCCCATACGAAAATAAAACGCCTCACTCTCGCGAAAATCACTCAGCCCCGCATACGTGAACACCGCCCCTTTGGCCGCATCGTACACGCCCAGCACGTCGCTATAAGGTGGAGGTGCCGTCGACGCCGTCGCCGCGACCTTTTCCCACGTTGCCCCATCCCACGCCCACACATCGCTTGTTCTCACCGGTATCAGCAACATGCGCCCCGAGCGATCATCAAACGCAAACAGATGCTGCGATGTCGCCGGCATCCCCCCCGACTCGATCTGCTCCCACGTCGTCCCATCCCACGCCCACAGGTCGTCCTGATCGACCCGTCGCGGAAACGGCGTCGCCTCGACGATGCGCGTGCCGCCACCCATCACGATCTTGCCAATGCGCGGGTCAAACGCCATTGCCGTATCAAACCGCGCGGGTGGCCCGCCCGTCGCGACGAGCTTCCATTCCGCCCCATCCCATTCCCACGTGTCACCAAGCTCGTCGCCCGGGGTCGGGTCAACGCGCGACACGCCACCAAACATCACCACCTTTTTTCGCAACGGATCATAAGCGAGCGCATGTTCAACGCGCCCATCAGGACGCGTGCCGCTCGTCGCCCGCTCATGCCAGTCGCCCTCGCGATAAACCCACGTCTGGTTGAGAAACTGCCCCGTCTGCCCACCAAACATCACCACCTCGCCCCGCTCGACGTCATACGTCGTCGCCGCGTTCAGCCGCCCCTGAGGCAGTGTCGCCGTCTCAATCTTCGTCCAGTTCAACCCGTCAAACTCCCACGTTTCGCTGTCGGGCTGACCCTGAATCACCCCGCTGAACAGCACCGCCTTTGACCGCGCGGTGTCATAGGCAAGCGTTGAGGCAATGCGTCGCCCCGGCTCTCGCCGCTGTGGGGTACGGTTGTGCCACCGTGCCCCGTCAAACGCCCAGGTGTCGGCAAACGCATCTGCCGCGCCAAACCGACCAGAAAACGTCACCGCCTCTTCGCGCAGCGAGTCGTAGGCAAACCCCGTAAAATACCGCCCCGGTGGAACGTCACCCGCGACCTCGATCTTCTCCCACGCGGCCCCGTCCCACGCCCACACATCGCTGCGCGGCACCCCATCGTACCCGCCGAAATAGACGATTCGCTCAAGCGCCCCGTGATAAACCAACGCGCCGCTGCCAAACTTCGGCCCAGGCAGGGCAGGGTCGGGCGACACATTGCGCCAGTCGGTGCGATCGTATTCCCACACCTCATACGTCACCCTGTCGGTCGTGAAATCGTAGAGTTGCCCGTAAAACACAAACACATCGCGCGCCCGGTCGTAATCGACCCCCAGCGCATACAGCTCGCTCGTGCGCTGCGTCGCCGTCACAAGCCGCGTAAATGTGCGCGTTGCGTGGTCGTACTCCCACGTGTCGTTCAATCTTCCGCCAAAACTTTCTCCACCCACAATCAGCGACACGCCCCGCACCGGGTCATACGCAAACGGCGCGTAGAATCGCTCGGGTGGGCTCTCGCCACTCACCTCGACCAACTCCCACCGCTCACCGTCAAACGACCACAACTCATTCAGTGGACGATCAGCATACCCGCCAAACAGCAGCGACACCCCATGCTTCTCGTCAAACACCATGCGACTCGCGTCACGCCGTGGCGGCGCATCACCCACAACCCGCGCCTCGAACCAGCGCTCGCCATCAAACTCCCACGTGTCGTTCGTCAACACCGCCCCCGAAAACAGCACCGTCCGCCCGCGAATCGGGTCAAACGCCATCCCGTAACCCTCGCGAATCGATGGACTCTCACTCATCGTCGCGGGCTGCGACCACGCCCCCGCCGCGCTCGTCGTCAACACCAGCCCATCTTCCGCCGTGGCAACCCCCGACAGGTCTTTCACCTGCGTCCGCCGCGAATCTTCAAAGCTCGGCGCAAACGTCGGCGACGTGAACACCTGCATCGGCGACGTGCGCACATTGCCCCCCGTCACCGTCGTCACCACATCGAGCACCGGCGCCCGCGCTGAAAGATTTCCCGCACGGTCAATCTGCAGCACGTCGAGCCCCGTCACATCGAGCGGAAGCGCTACCTCCACCGCCCCATCAGCCCCCGCCGTCGCCTGCGCCAGCACCTCACCCTCTTCGCGCGCCACCAGCACCGTCGCGAACGGCTCAAACGAACCCGCAATCGCCCGCAACGCCTGTCGGCTCTGCCCCCCCGTCGCCGCGCTACCCCATGGTGCCCGCACATACACGATGCTGTCGGGCGTGCCCGTCGCAGCCGCGGGCGGTGGTGTCGTATCGACAATCAGCGACAAGTCGAGCGTCGTCGCCTTCGTGTTGCCCGCAAAGTCGGTCACCGTCACCGCCATCGTGTAGCTGCCATCGGCAAGCGTCACCTGGCCCCCCGCGAGTCCCCACGTAAACAGCGCCCGCTGCCCCGCGATGTTTGTCGCGCTCAGCGCCAGCCCGACCGCCTCGGGCGACGTCAGCGTCGCATCGTCGCGAATCGGCTCGTTCGCATACGCCAGCAACTCTACCGTCACATCGGCACCCGTCACCGGGTCGGTCCGCGCCAGCCGCACCGTTCGCCCCCCATCACTCGTCGACGGGGCATAAAACGGCAGACGCGTCAGCGCAGACGCAGTAATGTCCGGCGCCGTCCTATCCACCGTGATCGTTCCCAGATTCTTCACCGCCCCATTGCCCGCCGCATCACTCAACGACACCAGCACCGGACGCGCACCCTCAACCTCGTCGCCCTCAATCGCCGTCGTGAACGTAAACCGCGTCCCCCCCTCCGGCGCCGCAACCTCCTCCGCCAACTCCATCGGACGCAAACCAAACGTCACGAGCGGCTCACCATCGGGCGGCTCTGACACCACCAGCACTGCCGTCACCACGTTGCCCCGCGTCGCCTGACCCGTATCGAACGGGTTGTCGCTCGCAAGCGATACGACCGTAATCTCCGGCGTCGTCACGTCGAGCGTAAACCGCGCAGCATCAACCCGCTCGTTCGCGTTACCCACCGCATCGACACCACGCACGCTCACCGTGTACGTCCCATTCACCAACTCAGCATCCGCCGCCGCAATCTCACTTACCGGACGTGCAAACACCCACGACAACCCCAGCGGCTCACCCTCGGTCAACGTCAACGTCCGCTGAGTCTCATTCTCAATCGGCCCCGTCACCGTCACCTCTGGCGACACCGGCAAACTTTCATTCGGATTCACCACCAGCCGCACCTCCGCACCCCGATTGAACACCGCCCCGTTCAACCCCACCCGCAACTCCGGCGCCAGCGTATCCAGCGTCACCACGGCCCTCAGTGTCGGACCCGGCAAACCCAGCGCATTCGTCATCACCGCAAACACCGTCCGCGTCCCTTCCACCGCCTGTCCCTCGTTCACCCCCCCGTTGAGGTCCCACAACTCACCCTCCGGCAGCCGATACGCCCCATCCTCCCCCTTGCGCATCTCGGCCACGCGAAAAATCTTCACCCCCTGCGTAAACGCCACGTCATTCGCAAACCGCACCGTTGTCGCCGTCGCCTCGTCGGGCCGCAGCGCAAGCTCAACCTCGCTCGTCGCCGTCGCCTCAACCCGCGCACCCCCCCGCTCGACCCAAAACGCATCCTCCGCAATCGTCCCAGCACGACGCGCATCCCGCGCAGCGGAGCCAGATCAACCTCCACCGCGGCCACCTCACCCGCCCGAAACGAAAACGGCCTCGACCGCCCCGAATAGACGAGCCGCGCCGTCGCCGCCTCGCCATCACGCATCTCGACAACAATCACCCGCCCGTCGCCATACGTCAGCTCACCAAAATCGAGCACCGTCGCCTCTGTCAGCGACACCAGCGTCGGATCCGCC
>CAZXXB010000001.1:3669-11110 GCA_964644185.1 uncultured Myxococcota bacterium | reverse complement strand
CGCTGCAACCGCGCCGTCGCAAACAACTCAATCGACGGCTTCACACCGCCCGGCCAGTTGAACGTCAGCGAAAACTCACCCGCCGCCTCGGCACCATCGTCACACGCGACCAAACCCGCACCCGCGGCAAGCGCCATCAGCGCGATTACACCCACACGACCCGGCATCGGCAATTCCTCCGGCGAAGACCCAGCACAGCGCGCGCCTGCGCTGACTGGTAGCTGCTGCAACAAACTCAACGGCACGCTCGGCAAGACTAAGCAATCTTGCCCCCACATGCCAGTGACGCCGCACACACCACTCACACACCGCCAGCACGACACCCACCTCGGACAACCGATGCCTGAACGCGCGACCACGCCTGAAAAAATTCGACCCGAAACCACCCCGCCACAAAAATCGGTGATTGACCGCGCGGGGGGTGTACGCTACGTTTCCCCCGCTTGGCTGGATGCGACAACCCCAGAATGCCTCTTCGTGCGCCTTTTCGGCCCGAACACCATTTTGTGGCTGCGCAACTGCACCCCCCGGTGCAAAGAGTGGAGTCCCCTGCGATGTTGAACCGTGTAGAAGCAATTCGAGTGGCGTCCCTTACCTCCGCGTCCCCGTCCCTCGCGGGTCGCCCCCTCCGCCGCATCTCGTTGCGCGCGCTGCACCTCGTCGTCATCTCGTCGCTCGTCGCCGTATTCGCCGCGAGCTGCGAAGACGAAGCGGGCCCCGACACCGCCGGCGGTGAGACCAGCGACGCCACCGGCATCGGCGACGACGACACCGACGGAGGCTTCGGCGACGACGACGACGTGGTGGGTCCAATCCCCTGCACCACCGATCTCGAGTGTCAGTTTGGCGAGTCGTGCATCGGCGGATTCTGCATCGACCCCGACGCGACCACCGGCGACACCGACACCGGCGGCACCGGCGGTACCTGTGCGGGCGGCGGCAACCCCATCATCAAGGTCACGCCCGACGACTCGGTCGACTTTGGCTTCGCTGCCATCGGCGAAATCTCGCAAAAAACCGTCACCATCACCAACGTCGGCCAGTGCCCGCTCGTCGTGAGCAAGGTCGAGTTTCTCAACCTCGCGACCGACGAAATCAGCTGCGACGTCTGCACCGGCACCGGCACCGTCTACCCCATCACGCTCGCGCCCTTCGTCGATACGTTGCGCGTCAACCTCACCTACAGCCCAAGCGACTTCAAAGAAGACGTTGCTGAACTGCAAATTGTTTCGAGCGACGTCACCAACCCCGCCATTCGCATCGGACTCATTTCAGGCGTGAAGGGCGAAGCCAAGAAATGCTACGGCCTCACCGAAGAAGAGCAGGCGCAGTTCTCGGCCCTCGATTTCGGCTACGTCGAAGCTGGCAAAACCAAAACCCTCGCGACCCGCGTCTGCAACTGCCTGCAACTCAGCGCCGGCAACCAGCCCCTCGAAATCAAAGCCATCAAGATGCGCGACGAAGAAAACGCCTTCAACTTCGAGATCGAGAAGTTCGAAACGCTGCCCATTCTCAACCCGCAAGAGTGCGTTGACATCGACATCACCTACAAGCCGCTCGAAGAGAAAAAACACAACAACTTCCTCGTCGTGCAAACCAACGATGTACCAAGCGACGGCAACAACGTCGTCCTCAACGCCCGCGCCAACAAAGACCCCGTCTGCGTCATCAACCCCGGCACCCCCATCGACTTCGGCCAGGTACTCGTCGGCGACGTGGGCCGCTCACCCATCGTGCTGCAAAACCAGAGCGATCAGCAGTGCGAATTTTCGCTGGCGTTCGCCCCCCTCTCTTCGAGCGACTTCTCGCTCGACCCCACCGGAACCACAATTCAACTACCCCCCGGTGGCAACAGCACCGTCTCGGTCGTCTACCTCTCGCAAGCCGCGGGCACCGATGAAGGCATTCTGCTCATCGGTACCAACGACCCCGAGCGCCTGCAAAACGAGATTCCAATCGCTGGCGAGGCCGTCGAGCGCCCCGCAACCGATATCCTCCGCGTCGATGCCCAGTACGAGCACGGCTCGACCGACAGCTTCTTCGTCGATTTCCGCGTCGTTGACATTCAATACGAAGAGGCCAAGAGCGGCGCGCTCATCAGCGTCAATCAGGGCAACCCCGCCGCGAACTGGACCAACCTCGGCGGCAAAAACTACGGCAACCCACGCGTCGCCGCGACGGGCCAGCCCGACCCCTTCCGCGTCACCCACCTCGACCCGATCATCGATGACGGCTGCTTCAACGTCGTCGGCGCCTACCTGCAAGACTGCGAGCGAGTCGTCGGCGGTCTGCTCGCCTCGATTCTCGGCATTGCCACCGGCGCCATCGGTGGCGCCATCGGTATCCCCGGACTCGGCGGACTCGACCTCTCGGGCGCCTGCCTCGGCACCAGCAGCACCAACGTGACGGCTACCGCGTTCGTCAACGGCAACGCCGTCATGACCCACACCATCACCCTCGGGCGCAAGTCCGACCGCAAAGAGATTCTCAGCATCAAGCGTGAGGGTGGCTTCTTCTCGGCCAAGCCCTGGAGCCCCACCGCCTGCAACTAAGCAGACGGGTTACGAGAAAGCTCACCAGCCCAGAGAAGCTCATCCAGCTTATCAGGCAGGTCAGCCGCAAACCGCTCTCGATTCGTCGCCCAAGCCGCACCCCAAAAACAAACCGCTCTGGAGACCCCCTCCAGAGCGGTTTTCTTTAGAGCGCTTTTCTTTCAGAGCATTCTTCTTTTCTGTCTCTTCGCTGCCTTCGCCGCTGCCTTCGCCGCTTGCCTTCGCCGCTTGCCTTCGCTGCTTGCCTTCGCTGCTTGCCTTCGCCACTCGCCTTCGCCGCTTGCCTTCGCTGCTTGCCTTCGCCGCATCTCCTTCCCGGTTCGGGCAGATTCCGCGAAAACAGGCCGCCTCTCTTCTACTTCCACCCCTTGCGTTTTGGTTTCACTCAGGCGTGCCGTCGAGCGACAACAGGTACTCGACGAGGTCATCAAGTTCTTCCGGCGTAAGCGTCGAGGTGATGCCGTGCTGGTCGCTCGCGTTGCGCGTCGTCAGCACCTCAACGAGCGTCGCCGCGCTGCCGTCATGCAGATACGGCGCCGTCGCCCACAGATCATACAGCGTCGGCGTGTCGATGCCCGTGAGCGTCGCGCCACGCCGCTTACCCGAACCCGCGCTCAGCGTACCCACGTCATGCAAGAGAGGCGTCACCCCCGCCACAAACTGGCTGTCGGTCAGGTTCGGCCCCGTGTGACACGTCACGCAGCCAAGCCCCGGCGTCTCAAACAGCACCTTGCCGCGCAGCGCCGCTTCGCTCAGCGAACCATCGTCGTTGCGATACGGACTGCGACGGTACGTGTCGAGCGACGCCACATACGCCGCCAGTGCATCAAGCTCTTCGTTTACCCCCGCCTTCGCATCACCGAGCGGATCACGTCGCGTACCCGCATTGAACTCAACATCACTCATGAGGCCGCGCCCGCCAAAATGCCCGCGAATGTCGTTCTCAAAATCCTGTATCTCGTCAAAATTCGCCGACCAGTGCACCGGCCCGTGCCCCATGCCCGCGCGCCCCAAAAGGCTCGTCGTGTTGCGCAACCCCTCACCACGCCCCGTAAAATCCCACACCCGGTTGTCGCTCTCGCCGTCAAGGTGGCAATGGGCACACGCAAGGTAGGCGTCATCCGCAAGCCGCATATCCGACGAGTCGTTGAACAACCGCTTACCCAGAAGCAGCGTCGCGTCGAGCGGCTCACTCGTCACGAGCGAAATCGCCGCCACAAGCGCGGCATCGGGGCCAAACGTCGTAATGTCGTAGACCCTCAACTCGCGCGACAGATACGCATCAACGAAAAGATAGCGGTCACGCCCATCGGCATCGCTCGCTACCGCGACCCCCTGCGGCGCATACCCCACGTCGAGTATCGTCCCCGCCTGCGCACCACGCAGCACGTCAAACCGCTCCACTGTCCGCGCCCCGCGCGTCGTCAAATAGAGGTAATCACCCCGCGCCGAGTAGGTCGCCGCCGATGCAAAACCCCGGTTGTCAAACTGCTTGCGCCGCGTAAACGTCTCGGCAAGCGTCGTCGGGTCAAAAAACGACGCCGTCGCCCGCAACACAAAATCGTTGCGCGACGCCTCACCGTTGCGAAACGGCCCGTGCCCAAAATTCGCCTGCAACGACGCAACCGCCGCATCGCGCCCCGTCGGCGACACCGCCACCTGCGTGAGATAACTCGGCACCCCGCCAATCTCGGTGTCGCTCGCCCGCTGCGGGTCAAGCTGCAACGAAAACGGAGTCCGCACCCCTGTCGCGGGGTCGAGCGCAATCAACTCCGCACCCGTCTCGGGCGATCTGAACCTCGCCACCGCAAGCCGCACCCCGCCACCATCTGATGGCAACAGCGCAATCGCCCGCGGGTCGGGCAGGGCGGGCAATAGCCGCGTCACCGGCATCGCGTCGGTGTCGAGGTTTTCAAGCACCGCCACCTCGCCCGTCGCCTGCAATGTCACGTAGATTTTCTGCCCGTGCGCAATCACACCAAATGGACGCGAACCATACGGCAACTGAAACTTTTCCGGCTCGCCCGCCGTGCCCCACACCGGGTAGCGCCACACTTCGTCGCTGTTTTCGCACGCCACCACGAGCGAATACGGCACCGGACACACCTCGACACAATCGGGCGCGGGCTCGGCGTAGTCATAACGCGCCACGCTGCGCGGCCCATCACACGTGGCAAGGCGCGTCACCCCGCTTACCCCGTCGTCGCGCGTGTCGAACCCTTCAAATCCACCCGCCGCATTCACCGCGACAAGCTCATCGCTGTCGGGGCTTACCGCCGCAACGCCAATCACCTCGATGCCGATGTTGTAGCGCGGCAACGTGATGACCGACGACGACGACACCGGCGCAAACGTCACCGGCTCAATCGCCGTCACGTTCGCCCGCGCGATCACCGCCCCTGCGTCGCTCGCTTCACGCGTAAACACCGTCAGCGTCACGGTAAAACGCCCCCGCGTCGCATAGCTCACCGTCGCTTCGGGGTTTGTCGATCTCTCGGTCGTCGTGCCGTTGCCAAAGTCCCACGCATACCCGAGCGCCCCCGCCGTCTCGACCGCGCGAAACGTCACATTCGCCCCCACATCGACGTACCGCGGACCTTCAATCTCCGCCGCCACCTCTTCCCCCGTCTCCCCCCCCGTCTCTCCCTCCGTTTCTCCGTCTGTCTCCCCCGTATCCGTCTCTCCCCCCGTCTCTTCACCCGTTTCTCCGGTATCCGTCTCCCCGCCCGTCTGCCCGCCTGTCTCGTCGCCTGTCTCGTCGCCTGTCTCCCCACCTGTCTCGTCGCCTGTCTCCCCACCCGTCTCATCGCCCGTCGCGTTACCCGTCACGTCATCATCGTCATCATCGTCATCGCTATCATCGTCATCATCGTCACCAGCCGACGCTGCCGTATCGGTGCCGCTCGTCTCTCCACCGTCGGTATCGCCACCGTCACCCCCATCACCGCACCCCGCCGCCCCAAACCCCAACATCGCCAGCAGCACCAGCCCCGGCACGAGCCTCACCACAGCTTCCCCACGCACCCGCATCATGCTCTCCCTCACGCGACGCGCACCCGTCGCCATTCACCCATCGCTACTCACCCGTCGTAAACGTCGCCACGAACGGCTCTTCAATCGCGTTCCCCGCAAAATCGGTCACGCCCCCCGCCGGAATCTCCAGCGTGTACGACGTGTTCGGCTTCAGCGGAGCCAGCGGCCAGAAGTTCACCAGCACCTCCTGACTCGTCACCACCCCATCCACCCGCGTCACCGCAGGGTCCGTCCCCGTCTCATACAACCGCACCGACCCCTCCCACGCCGTGTTCGGGTCGACCATCTCATTGAACCCCACGCCAAACCGCGACGTCACCGCCAACCCCGTCGCCCCATCCGCCGGATACGCCCACGTCACCCGCGGAGCCTTCACATCCGGCCCCGTCGCATACGGCGCTATCGCCGTTGCCTTATCTTTCTCGGCCTTGTCATCCACGCTCAGAAGAGCCAGATGCCCAATCGGCGTCACCGTATCGAGGTCGCCCGTAAGATTCAGCCGCGCCACCTCAGTCGGCGACGCCGGGTCTTCGATGTCGTAAATCGCCGCAAAGCTCGACTCACCCACAAACGCCAGATTCTCATGCACAAACACGTACCCCCCGTTCCCGTTGCTCCTCAAACCACCGATCCGCTCCGGATTCTTCGGGTCGTTGATGTCGTAAATCTGTATCCCGCCACCCTGCTTCTTGTTCGCGCAATACAAATGCCCGTTCGCCACGTTCGTAAAATAGCAATCCCGCGTCTCGCCATTCTCATCGAGTATCTCGAACTCGCTAATCGGCGTCGGCGTACCCGGATTGCTCACATCGAGCAACGCCACCCGCGGACCTTCCGTCTGCGTCGCTATCAACAAATTGCCAATCACCTGCACCTGGCCCACCCGCAACACCGGGTCAAACTCATACGTTCTCACATGTTTCGGATTCTTCGGGTCCGTCGCATCCACGATATGCACGCCTTTGTCGGCACCACCCACATACACATACGGCGCCTGCCAGAACACCGACAGCGGAACCCGCACATACGCATCGGGGTAGCCCGCACCCGGCAATCCCAGCGCCGACACCTGCTTCGGTGCCGTCGGGTCACTCACATCCCAAAACTCAATCCCCGCCCCACCCGGAAACAGCCACTCAATCAGCGCATCCACCACCGCATACCGCCCACCCATTGGCGAGAAACCAATGCTGTGCGTCTCGCGCATCGTCTCTGAATACCCACTCCCAGCCACGGTCGGCGTGCATGGATTCTCAATATCAAAAAACGTCAGCCCACCTTTGCCAAACTCGGGCGACCACGGCATCAACAAATACCCGTCGTACATCACCAGCAGGTTGTGGTGATCTGCCGTGTCGAGTTCGCCCCCATCGAGGTACGCGCAGTTCTTGTAAAGCTCTTCTTCGGTAAAGCTCACCTTGCCAATACCCGGCCCACGATTCGGCGTATAATCACCCGGCTCCGGATACGGACGCGAAACGTCACCCGTATCGGTCTCACCCGTGTCGCCGGTCTCACCCGTCTCACCCGTCTCACCAGTTTCCCCCGTTTCGCCAGTTTCCCCCGTTGCGCCCGTCTCACCGGTATCTCCCGTTTCGCCGGTCTCGCCCGTGTCTCCGGTTTCACCCGTGTCTCCGGTTTCACCCGTGTCACCGGTCTCGCCGGTCTCACCGGTGTCTCCCGTCTCGTCGTCATCGTCGTCATCACCGACGCCCGTCTCACCCGTATCTGCCGTTTCACCCGTATCCGCCGTGTCGGCGTCATCGTCGTCGTCATCGCCGCACGCCATCTGCACGGCAAAAAGGGTCAGCGCGCCAATCACGGCAAAAAGCCGAACTACGGTGTCGCGGTGTGTC
>CAZXXB010000001.1:0-3659 GCA_964644185.1 uncultured Myxococcota bacterium | reverse complement strand
TTCCCTCGGCAATCCAGAAATTACGCCGGCGTCAAAAGGTGCCAGCCTGCGACTACCACGCAACGCCCGCGTCTCGTCAACGATCTTCGTGTGACGTCTCTGTTGCGCCCCCTCACCGACTCACCCCACGCAGCCGCTTGAACGTCTCCGCCGCGACCGCCGTCACCACATTCAGCCCAGCCGCAAACCACGTATTCACCGTCACGCTCGCCTCCACCGTCTCGACGTGGTGCCACATCCGCGATGGCATGAACAGCGTCTCACCCGGCATCAACTCGGCCACATACGGCGTCGTCTTCATCAGCGCCGCACGCTGCGCCACCGTCGGATTCCGCAAATCAACCGCCGAAAAATTCGGCGTGCTCGAAAACAACCCATGCGGCTCAAGGTAACGCCGGTCACCCCAGCGAAACAGCACAAACCGCTTCACCCCAAAAAGCTGCGTATGCAGGTTGTGCGCAACATCAAAATGCAACGGAGACACAGTGCCCGCCGCGCTCACCCAGAACTTGCGCCGCACAAACCACGACCGCGCCGCATACTCAGGCAACGCCAACTCACCCCGCACCACTTCTGGAAGCTCACCAAGCGTCGCCGACAGATACACACCCGCATCCCCCACCCCATCACCCCTACCACCCGCCGCCAGCCGCGCCGCCTGCGCCTCAAGCGTCGTCGTCGTCGCCGCAACCCCCGTCCGAGCATCCACCGCAAACCCACCCCCCCGCGTCACAATCGCCGAAAGTGGAACCCCCGCCACACCCTGCGCCCGTGCCCGCGCCGCCAATGCCTCTGGCGCAAATCGCCCCATGTCACCCGTCACAAGCCCCCGCACAATCACCGGCGTCGAAGTCATCACATACCGCAGCCGAAACGCGATCAAACTCGGCGCATCAACCCGCGCCACCTCGCGCATCGTCGGAAGATTGTCGCCTGCGCTCACGTGCCCCATCCGCACCCGCGCCTCTTACGCCGCCGCGTGCGACAACGTCCGCTCGCTCGCCAGCATGTGCTTACCCAGCCGATACAACATCGTCGCAGATCGTGGCGTCAACGCCGGCGAAAGCGTGCGCACCAGCGCCCCAAAATCGTGCCGCAAATACCGGTCGAGCTTCATCGACTGCGTGTCGCGCGCAGCCCGCGACAACGCCCCCAGATACAGCGATGGATTCTCGCGAAACTGCGACGAGAAAAACCACAGATGCCCGTACACCCGCAGGATTCTAAGGTCTTGCCCGGTAAATCTCGGATTATGCGAAAGCCGCCGCTTCGAATCGTTGAGGTTCAGCACCTCAAAATAATCGTCGTTCAGCGTGATCTCTCCGCGCGCCATCAAATCGTTGTAGTAAGGGCTGCCCGGCACCGCCATGAATGTCGTGATGCCAATCTCGGTCAACCCCCGCCGAATCAACGTCCGCATGAACCGCAGCGTGTCGAGGTAATCGTCAAACGTCTCATCGGGGTAGCCAACGATAAAGTTCGCGCTCGACTTCAACCCCGCCTCGCGCGCATTCGCCACCGTCTCTTCAAGCGAATCGAGCGTCATCCGCTTGTCGATCCACTCCATGATCCGCGGCGACCCCGTCTCCGCCGAAATCGCCAGATACGTCAGCCCCGTCTTCTTCGCGAGCCGCAACAGCGGTGCGCTGATTCGCACCGCCCGTATCCCCGCCGCCACCGTCCAGTGAATCCCAAGATTCGCCGCATCGAGCGCCTCGACGAACCGCGTGAACCACTTGATGTTCGTCGTCATGCTCAGGTCATTGAAAATGAACTGCGTCACGCCAAACCGGTCGCGAAACTCGCGCAGCTCTTCCACCACATTGTCCACTGACCGATACCGCTGCGTGTTCCATATCCCCGGTGCCGAGCAGAACTTGCACTTAAATGGACACCCACGCGACGCGAGCGCCGGCAAATACCGTGGCGTCGTCCGTATCCCAAACCCGCTCGGGTCATCCCAGTACGGTTGCAAGTCGATCAAATCCCAAGCCGGAAACGGCAGATCATCCGCCTCGTCAAACCGCCCCTTGTGCTTCGTGTCGTGCGCCACCTCATACCCGTGCGTGCTCGTCACCACGTTCGGCAGACCCGCAATCGACCGCCCCGCACCCACCGCCTCGCAAATCGCCAGAAACGGCTCTTCGCCCTCACCCGTCACCACCGCATCAACCGGCGCATCGTTCAGCACATACCCCGCAATCTCAGACACCCCCTCGCCACCCAGCACAATCGTCGCCTTCTTAAACCGCTTGCGCAGCGCGTGAACCAGCGCCCTCGTCGGTGGATAAATATGGCTGAACTTGCACGTCACCCCAATCACGGTCGCCTCGGCATCGACCCGCGCCACCAGCTCGCCAATCGTCAGCCCGTTGACCCCAAACCGCCGCTCATGCAGCCAGTGATTCCCACACCCTTCCGACACCCCGTCAATCAGTTGAAACGGCAGCCCCGCCGCCCGCGTCGCCGCCGCAAGGTACGCAATGCCAAGCGGCGCCTGCCACACGTTATACGGCCCTTCCGGATACCACGGGTCGAAGGGATTCATCAGTACAACGGTCATGCGCGTCTCCTCGTGACGGCGAGTGCTTCTGCCTGCATCGCGCGCGACGCTAGCGCGTGCGACGCCCCCATACAAGGCGCATCGCGCTGGTCGCCGCTTTTGACGCCGACGGCGACACGGCGGTATGAGCGGCGCGTCAACGCGTCACCCCATCAGCCGAAAGGGTACAACCGATGAGCGCAACAACCACGAGCGCAGCCACCGCCAGCGCACCCAGCGAACGTTTCAGCCTCAAAGGCAAAACCGCCATCGTCACCGGCGCAAGCCGTGGCATTGGTGAGGCCATCGCACGCGCCTATGCCGCGGCAGGTGCCAACGTCGCCATCGCCGCCCGCAAACCCGATGCCCTCGAGCGTGTCGCCGCCGACATCCGCGCGACAGGCGGCAACTGTCTCGCCATTGCCACCCACATGGGTCAGGAAGACGCCGTCAAAGCCCTCGTCGCCCGCGTCGCCAGCGAGTTCGGCACCGTAGATATCCTCGTCAACAACGCCGCCACCAACCCCTACTTCGGCCCCATGCTCGATATCGACATGGCCATGTGGGATAAAACCTTCGAGGTCAACGCCAAAGGCTACTTCGTCGCCACCCGTGAGGTCGCCCGCCACCTCATCGACCGCAACGCCAAAGGCGCCATCATCAACATCGCCAGCGTCGCCGGTCTCAAAGGCATGCCCATGCAGGGCGTCTACGCCATGACCAAAGCCGCCGTCATCTCGATGACCAAAACCCTCGCGATGGAACTCGGCCCGTCAGGCGTACGCGTCAACGCCATCGCCCCCGGCCTCATCGAAACGAAGTTCGCCTCGGCCATCACACAAGACCCCACCCTCCGCCAGATGGTCGTCGAAAAGACCCCCGCCGGACGTATCGGCGACCCCGACGACATCGCAGGCGTCGCCCTCTTTCTCGCAAGCGACGCCTCAAGCTACGTCACCGGCGAGACCATCGTCGTCGATGGCGGCTGGACGGTCGGGTAACCCCAGCCACCCACATGATTCTCGTCGACTCACACTGCCACCTCGACCTCGACCACTTCACCGACGACCGTGAAGCGGCAATCGAGCGCGCCCTCGCCGCGGGCGTCAAATTCATG